>NZ_JBHVWW010000017.1:101596-129035 GCF_042882025.1 Kitasatospora sp. NPDC058243 | reverse complement strand
GGCGACCACCGTGGCGGTGCTCTCGCTGCCGTCCATCCAGCCGATCCGGAGCTTGGTGCCGACGCCGGCGCCGAGTCCGGAGGCCGAGCGCTGCCCCAGCGCGACGCCGTCCCCGCGCAGTTGGGCCAGCGAGCCCGCGGTGACCCCGGGATCGAGCAGTTCGGACAGCTCGGCGGAATCGACCACCTTGGCGCTGACTCCCCGCGAGCCGGCGGTGCCGGGCGACGCGTTGGACACCATGGTCGTGGCGGGGACGACCCCGCTGACCGCTGTGACACCGGGCAGTTGGCGGGCCGCGGCGACGAAGTCCGGGGGGAGCCCGACACCGTCGGCCTGGACCACGTGGTCGGCCCGCAGCCTTCGACCGTCCTCGGCCGCGGCGGCCTGGGCCTTGACGCCGGGGACGAACAGCACCGTGCTGGTGAAGGCCACCGCCAGCACCAGCGGGGTGACGGCGGCGGCGAAGCGGCGGGGCTGGGCACGCAGGGCCGCGGACGCGAGGAACCCCGCCACGGGGAAGAGCCTGCCCACTGGTCCACCGATCACCACACTGGCGACCCGCCCGACCACCGGTCCGAGCAGCGCCACCCCCAGGAGGAGCAGCAGGACCATGCTCTCGGCCGTGCCGGCCCCGCTCCGGCTGCCCGTGGAGGACGACAGCACCACGGCGCACACGGCGAGCGTCCCGGCCCCGAGCACCGTCCGCACCCAGCCGATCCGCGGCGCGGGCGCAGAGGACTCGCGCAGAGCCCGGGTCGGTTCGACCCGGGACGCCCGGCGCGCGGAGGCCCACACGGCGAGTTGCGCGGTGACGACGACCCCGCCGACGACGGTCAGCAGTGCGGTGGGCCCGACGTGGAGCGGGACGTCGGAGCGGACCACACCGCGGTCGACGAGTACGCCGCGGAGCAGCGAGGCGACGCCGACCCCGACCGGGCATCCGACCAGTGCGGCGCCGAGGGTCAGGACCAGCGTCTCCATCGCGATCATCCGCCGCACCTGTCCCGACGTGGCGCCCACCGCTCGCAGCAGGGCCATCTCCCGCAGGCGTTGCTGGACGGTGAGCGCGAGCGCTCCCGCCACCACGAACACCGAGATGAACAAGGACAGGATGCCGACGGTCCCGGCGAGCGAGGCCAGGCCGTCCCCGGGCCCGGGTGCGCCCGAGAACTCCCGCTCGCCCCGCTGGTCGCCGGTGCTCACCTCGGGCCCGGACCAGAGCTCCGCCCCGGTGGCCGGGAAGGCCGTGGCGAGGACCTGTTCGGCCTGCGCGGCCAGCGCCTGCGGGTCGGCCCCGTCCCGTGCCGTGATGCCGATCGCGTCCGCGCCCTTGGTGGTGCCCGCGAGCCGGGCCGCCTGGTCGGGGCTGAAGAAGAGGGCGCTCTGGCGGGCCAACTCCCGTGGGGGTGAGGCCAGTCCGGACACCGTGTAGGCGCGGGGGGCGGTGGTGGTGGCCACCCGCACGGGGTCGCCGGGCCGGAGCCCGCCGCGTGCGGCCGTCGCCTCGTCGAGGACCACCTCGTCGGGGCCGGCCGGCGGGTGACCGGAGGTCAGGTGGAAGGGGGCGAGGACGGCGCTGGTCCAGGAGTGCCCGAGGGACGCCCCGCCCTGCGGGCCGGAGAGGACCTGCCCCGATCCGGTGATCACGGCGGTGGGGAAGGAGACCTCCGGGGCGACGGTCCCGGCGCCGGGCAGTGCGGCCAGCTTTCCGATCAGCGGATCGACGTCGGCCATCCGGGTCGAGCCGCCGATCACGACCGGGGCCGCCGCATAGCGTTCGGTGGGGGTGCCCGCACGCAGGGCGGACTCCAGCAGGACGCCGCACGCGGCGGTCAGGACGAGGGCGAACGACAGTGCGGCGAAAGCACCCGCGAAGCCCGCCTTGCGGGCGCGCACCGTCTGCCAGGCCAGTAGGAGCATGCCGTTCAGCGCCTTCCCAGGTGGGTCATCCGGTCCGCGACCTGTTCGGGCGAGGGGTTGGCGAGTGCCTCGGCGAAGGAGCCGTCCGCCAGGAAGAACACCTGGTCCGCGTAGGAGGCGGCGACCGGGTCGTGCGTCACCATGATCACGGTCTGCCCCAGTCCGTCGACGACGTGCCGCAGCAGTCGCAGGACCTCCGTACCGGTGGTGCTGTCCAGGGCGCCCGTGGGCTCGTCCGCGAAGACGACCTCGGGTCGCGTGACCAGGGCCCGGGCGATCGCCACCCGCTGCTGCTGACCGCCCGACAGCTGGGTGGGCAGGTGCCGCACCCGGTCGGCGAGGCCGGTCCGGTCGAGGATCTCCCCCAGCCAGGCCCGGTCCGCCCGGCGCCGGGCCAGTCGCAACGGCAGCGTGACGTTCTGCTCGACCGTCAGGGAGGGCAGGAGGTTGAAGGACTGGAAGACGAAGCCGATCCGCTGCCGGCGCAGGACGGTCAGCTCGGTGTCGCCGAGCGCCCCCAGCTCCAGGCCGGCCAGCCGGACCTGCCCGGAGGTCGGGCGGTCGAGCCCGGCGGCGCAGTGCAGGAACGTGCTCTTCCCGGACCCCGAGGGCCCCATCACCGCGGTGAACCCGCCTCGGCGGAATTCCATCGACACCTCGCGCAGGGCGTGCACGGCCCCCGCTCCGCGCCCGTACACCTTGCTCACCCCGTCGAGCCGCACCGCCAGGTCCGGCTCCGAAGTGGAATGGGCCTGTTCCGGATCGCTGGAATCCGCAGTCCGAGAGAAAACGGGAATCCCCTCCTCGATGTGGCGCCCTGCCCTCATTTACCGCAAGCTTAGCCAGATCCACATTGCCCGCCCGGGACCTCCGACGGCGTCCGGACAGCGCCCGGACGGCGGCCCCGGAGGCACTCCTCCCCAGGTCAACCGGCTACCAAGCCTGTCGGGCTGCCCGCCCGGGAGGGTCTGGACGTGGACAACCCATGGACACATCCATGCGAATCGCATAGGGCATTTCATGGATTACCCGGCAGCCAAAAGGCTGTCCGGATGCCAGGACCGCACTTATTCGAAATAATCAAATGCGAGCCTCCGGAATTTGACCAACAAAGCTTCCGGTCCAGCTTTCCGGACTCCCGGACTTCCGATGGTCCGATCCCTGCGTCCGGGCCACTGGCAGCGACCCGCCGGCGCCGGGGCCCTATGAGGGGCGAGGACCGGCGGACAGCCATCCCATCTCCTCGGCGATCCGAATGGCATCCACCCGGCTGCGTCCCCCCGCCTTGGTCACCGCGGCGGCCAGGTGGTTGCGGGCGGTTCCCGCCGAAATGAACAGCCGGGCGGCGATCTCCGAGACGGAGGCACCTTCCGCGGCCAGGCGCAGGGTGTCGAGCTCCCTGGGCGTCAGCGGGTTCTCACGCGCCCCCAGGGCGGCGAGGGCCAGCTCCGGGTCGATGGCGCGCTCGCCGGCCGCCACCTTCCTGATCGCCGCAGCCAGTTCCTGTGCCGGGGCGTCCTTGCCGAGGAACCCGAGCACGTGAACGGACATCGCACTGCGCAGATGCGCGGGTCTCGCCAGCCCGGTCAGGATGAGCGTCCCGCACGTCGGGAGCTTCTCGTGCAACTCGGCCGCGGCCCGGAGCCCGTCCAGACCGGGCATGTCGATGTCGAGCACCGCCACGTCCGGCCGGACCCGCAGGGCCGTCGGCACCACCAGGTCACCACGCTCGACGTCCGCGACGACCTCCAGGTCGTCCTCGTACGCGAGGAGTGCCATCAGCGCGCTGCGCACCATGGTCATGTCCTCGGCTAACAGAACCCTGATCATCTGCGTCCTCCCCTGCCAGGCAACCGCTACCCGCGCGGCTCCATGAGACAACAGGGCTGCGGGCAGCCCGTATCCGATTGATCCACCATGCGTTACCGCGCGCGGCGGAAACAACAGTGCGAAACCGATCGAACTACGGCCGCCCCCGCGAACACCTGACCTACACCGATACCGGCGCGACCAGCCCTTCGGACACCCGACGCAGACCACTGCTGTCCGCCGTCCACCACCCGTTCTGGCACGACACATGGTCCCATCAGTCAACTTGGAGACCGCACGTCATCAACGTCGACGACACGATCACCGACCGCGTCGAAGCTGGCTGTCCTCTTGTCTCGGGGCCTCCCGCCATCTGCACCCAGGCGACTCCTGACAAAACTGGCACGACCGCAGGTGATGGGCTGTCATTGGGACCGGTTCCGCTGTCCCCAGGGGAACCAACCCGCCAGCGCCTTCAACACCGCAGGAATGTCCTTCCGGTCAGCCCGACAGACCGCGATCAGGCCGATGGCAAGCAGGATCACCGCCGCCCCCAGAAACAGCAGGACGGCTAGCGCACCCCACCTTGTACTCACAGACAGTTCCCCTAGTGCATCGGCACTCGCAGCAAATTCGCACGATCGTCGCATCAGCGCCGCCGATCGTTGCGGGTCCGGCTGGCCAAAACAGCAGCCACCGCCAACGCGGAGCGCCGCTCGTCCTCGGGCAGCCAGTACACCGGCGGATACTCATCGTCCCAGCTGGCGGCCGTCAGCCCGTGAAGACAAGTCAACGCTGCGGCCCGTACATATTCCCGCGGACTACCGTCTGGTCCCTCCCACGGCTGACCGTGAAAGGCGTCGCCCAGCGTCACCAGCGCCATCGCCACCATCGCCTCGGGCACGCCGTTCCAGCTGGACCCGGCCGGGCGTGCGGCCATCGTCCGGCCACTGAAGTACCAAACAGAACCGGGGTTTTCGTACGGCAGGCCCAACAGTCCGGCGAGCCGTGCTCTGTCATCCTCGCCGGGCAACTCGGTCCGGGACCGTTGCTGGAACAGGTGCTGATAGCGCCCCAACGTTTCCTGGTCCATGACGTTCGCGTGGAGCGCGGCAATCGTGCTGATGAGCCGGCCCAGCTCATCCATGGCCTCCGACAACGCGAACAGGCATCGGGCCGGCCACTTCCGGTCCGGCTCATCACTACAGTGACGAAGCACCACATAGAGCCTGAGCACCACACAGGTCACTGACCCCTGCACACGCAGGTGGAGCCACTCAGGCATCAACCTCAGGTTGTGGCCCGCGCCCCGTTCCCCTGCCAGCGGAACCGCTACCGCCGTACGAAGGCACTCCTGATCAGCCCGGAGCATGCGCTGGATCGCCCTTCGCTCTCCCCCTTCACCCTCCAACTGCGCGGCGATCAGGCCGGCCAGGTGCCCGATGGCGTCCATCGCGTCGCTGGCCCGGTACATGCACATCCTGGCCCACCCGTGTCCAGCTCGATCGGGAACGCAGTAGCGCAGGACCTCCTGCAGGTAACCGACGATCTCGGCAACCTCATCTGGGATGGGGCGGGCACTAGCACGCCCAGGCCCTCGCAATCGCACGCTACCCGGTATTTCGCCATTCGATATGGGCAACAGCCTCGGGTACGTCGGGGTCGCCTGAAGGTTCGACACTGCTCACGGGTGCCGGTTCACTCGCGATGTTGGGCTTGGCGGGCATGGTGGTGCTGCCTCTCCTATCGCCAGGCGCAGAGATGGCGCGCCGCAGGTGTGACGGTCTCCCCTTCGACGGTGAGCGTACTCATCTCGGCGACCCGGGTGACATCCTCCCACTTGAAACAGAACCCGGTCGTCCAGACGAAACGGAGCCGGAACTCAGCAGGCGGGTTTCGGTCACGTCGAGGTCTCACGTTCCGTCACTCCAACTCGACCGAGGTGTTGGAAGAGATGCGGTTGAGGCAGGGCCGCGACGGTACATCTCGCGCTCTATGACGGACGCGGCCTCCGGCCATGGCACGGCCACCTGTGAGGTGAGACTCCAGTAGCTGTGGCTCGCCCGGACCAGGGAGCTGACTCCGAGCGGTGCGGCGTTGGCCGGGACGGCGGCGAGGACACGACGGAGGACGCCGCCGGCCCCTCGGGGCGCCGGGGCAATACCGTTCCCGACGAGGAGGGTCGCAGTTCGGATGGCGTCGAGCACGTCGGGAGCCACGTCTACCGTGGCGAAGGAACCGAAGACCAGATCCCGCCAAGAGAGGCGGGTGCGCGCCCAGGCCAGGCGTTCGAGTCCTGAGCCGAGGTCCACCGCCATGCAGCTGGGATCCGCAGCGTTCCAGAGCAGGACGATGTCGCCGATGGGGAGGTCCAGGTGCCGGAAGTGCACTGTGAGGCCACAGACTTCTCGGCGCTGCCACACGGCGTCACGCCCGTGGATGGTGATGTGCCTGGCGTGGAGGCCGATGTCGGAGAGCGTGGTGAGCCAGTGGTCGAGGATGTCCGCGAACTCGGCCTCCCGCGCGACGGGTTCGATGCGCGAGACGTTGACGAAAGAGGTGAGGAAGCCGTCCCGGAGGCCGCCGGTGGCGTGCCTCTCGCCGGTCATCCTCACGACGGGCTGAGGAAGGTAGCCGCGGCGAAGGACGTACGGCTCGCCGCCCTTGAGGAGAGGGTCGAGCGCCTGGACGGCGGAGATCGTCAGCTCTGTGTCCCGGCCCCACCTCGTCGGCAGTGGCCTGGCTCGTGGCACGCCTGCCGCGCGGAAGCTGTGCTCCAGCCTGTCCAGCAGGCCTGCCCAGGAGTGGGGTCGAGTCGTTGGCCGGTACGGCGTTCCTCGGTCGCGGTGGCGGATTTCGAACCGCCCGTCGGGGCTTTGGGTGATCTCCCACTTCGGGCTGAGCCCGAGGCGGTTGCCGCCCAGGAGGCCAGTCTGCCTCGACGGTATGTCAACCGTCAGCATGGCTCGGCCGCCAGAGCGCGGAAGTGCCTTGCCGGATCGAAGCGCTGGAACCCGATCTCCTGGACAGCGGGCGCGTCCAGCATCAGGGCCTGTTCTATCGCCACGGCAAGGACGCGGGCGGCCGCCTCGTCATCGCTGTCCGGGTCGGCGTACGCGGCGGCTCCGGTGGCGTCGCAGATCGCCACTTCGGCGCAGGTACCTTCCCGCCAGCAGAGCGCCGCGACCGGGGTGCCGGCCCGCAGCGATTCACCGAACACTGCGGCGCCGGCCTCCACGTAGGTCCGGGAGCAGGTGTAGACGAATGCGGCGGCGTTGGAGAAGACGGCGGTCTTGACGGCGCCGCCCAGCTCGCCGACCCAGGTGACGTGGTCGGTCGAGAAGAGTGCCTGGTGCCTGCGCAGGTACGCAGTGTCGAACACAGGGCCGACGATGCTGATCCGTCGGCCGAGCAACTCGGCGGCTCGAACTGCCAGGTGGGGTGCCTTCTCCTCGTCGATGCGGCCGAGCCAGAGCAGGTCGCGGCCAGGAACGGCCGCTGGCTCTGCCTCACCGACGCCGAGGTGGACGGCGTGTTCCAGAACCGGCGCGTGCATCGCGTAGAGCGCCGCCATCTCCGGCGAGTAGCAGTAGAGCCTGGAGCGTCGGCCGTCGAACGCGTCCACCGCATGCTGGAACACCGGCGAGTGCTGGAAGGTCGCGACGTCGCAGTCGAGCTCGTCCCAGACCTGCCGCCACTGCGGGTGGGACGGGTACTCATGCCCGACAACGAGCAGGTCGTATCCGGCCGCACGCAGCTCGCGCGTCGTTCGGGTGCCCGGCTGGCGGTCCTCAAGGCGGACCCGACGCAGAGCCCAGTCCGCTCCGAGGTCGGTCCTCCAGCCGGGGCCGAGGAGGTGTACGTCGGCACCTGCCGCTCGGGCGCCTTCCGCCACTGCCCAGAGCCAGCGTTCGATCCCGCCATAGCCGACGGGCGGGAAGGTGTAGCTGCTGGGGAAGTCGCAGATGCCGACTAACACTTATGCCTCCGTTGTTCCGTCCGCCGAGATCCGGCGGAATCCGAGGTAGGGCACCAGTGCCTCGGGCAGGACGACGGAGCCGTCCTGCTGCTGGCACTGTTCGAGCAGGGCGGCCAGGGTGCGGCCGATGGGCAGTCCGGAGCCGTTGAGGGTGGCGACAGGCCTGGTCTTGCCGTGCTCGTCCCGGGTGCGGATGCCGGCGCGGCGGGCCTGGAAGGTGCCGCAGTCCGAGACGGAGGAGATCTCGCGGTAGGTCTGCTGGCTGGGCAGCCAGACCTCGATGTCGTAGGTGACCTGGGCGGAGAAGCCGAGGTCACCGGCAGCGAGCTGGACGACCCGGTAGGCCAGCCCAAGCTCCTTGAGGCAGGCTTCGGCGTGGCTGACCATCTTCTCCAGCTCGGCCTGCGAGTCCTCGGGGTCGCAGATCCGGACCATCTCGACCTTGGAGAACTGGTGTTGGCGCAGGATGCCGCGGGTGTCACGGCCGTACGAGCCGGCCTCCGAACGGAAGCACGGGGTGTACGCGGTGAGGGCCAGGGGGAGTTCGGCCGGCGGGATGATCTCGTCCGCGTAGAGGTTGGTGAGCGGGACCTCCGCAGTGGGGATCAGGAAGAGTTCACGGTCACCCATGCCGGTGGCGAAGAGGTCCTCTTCGAACTTCGGGAGCTGGCCGGTCCCGGTCATGGTCTGCCGGGTCACGAGGTACGGAACCGCGTGCTCGACGTAGCCGTGCCGCTTGGTGTGCAGGTCAAGGAAGAGCGTGGCCAGGGCGCGCTCGATGCCGGCGCCGGCGCCGCGCGAGACGCTGAACCGGGAGCCGGAGAGCTTGCTGGCACGGGCAAAGTCGAGGATGCCGAGGGCCTCGCCGAGGTCCACGTGGTCCTTCGGCTCGAAGGAGAAGGACGGCGGCGCGCCGACCCGCCGAACCTCGACGGCGTGCTCGTCCGAGTCGCCCTCGGGGGTGCTGTCGAGCGGCAGGTTGGGGACGGTCAGCAGGAAGTCTCGCAGCTCCTGCTGCACCTGCTCCTGCTCCGTCTCGGCCGAGCGGATCTCTTCCTTGAGTTCGCGGGCCCGGTCCTTCAACGCCTCGGTGTCGCCGCCCTGGCGGGCCGCCTGCTGGACTTCCTGAGCGATCCGCTTCGACTCGGCCCTCAACTCGTCCACGCGGATGATCAGCTGGGATCGACGGGACTGAAGAGACTCCAACGCAGAGAGATCCAGGGTGTAGCCGCGGCGGGCGAGGCGGCGGACCGCCTCGGAACCCATCTCGATGAGGGCGCGGGGATCATGCATCGGAGTTCGTCTCCTCCAGCTGGACGGATGGTCCATCGAAGGTAGCAAGCACGCACAGGTCTTCTGGCCGCGAAGACCATCCGCCCGCTGCCGCGATCTCCCTCTCCTCCGCTTCCAGGTCCTCGAGCAACGCCGCGATGAGGTCCCGGAGTTCGTCATCCTCGATCCTGACCAGGTACAGGCAGGGCACCTCGTCGAAGAAGATCGGCATGGCACGACCCGGGTCATCGCGCGAGGTCTGTCTCCGCCACCGCAGTGTGGAAGCCAACAGCCCGTGCGCGACGACCACCCGCGGCGAGGGCAGCTTGAGCACGCTCCGGAGGCCGGCCAGCATTCTGCGGATGGCTCCACGCTGGGACTCGGCGGCGTCGGGCGGGCGCTCCCACGGTCCGGCGGCGACCAGCCAGCGCGCGTACTCCGTGAAGGGGCCGCCTTCGAACCGCCCGTAGTCGACTTCGTTGAGTGCGGGTTCGACCCTGACCGGCTGGTCGACATCGCCCATCAACAGGCGGGCTGTCTCACCCGTCCGGGCGAACGCCGAGGTGAGCCAGGCAGCCGGCTGAACGGCAACAGTCACGCCGTTACCGGTCCGGCAGGCGACGCGCCCCGCCGGATCCAGTGGAAGATCGACAATCGGGTCGCCGTTGACGCGGTGAGCCGTGCTGTAGCGGGTACTCGCATGGCGCAGCAGGTAGGTGGTCACGCCTTGCTACTCCTTTCCGGCGCCGAGGTGAGATCGAGATCGCCGGCCAGCCCCGCGATCACCCGTTCCATCACGGAGGCGCGGGTGTCACCCAGTTCGCGGTAGTAGAGGAGGCCGTCCACGCAGAGCGTGAGGCTCCAGTGCCGCAGCCGTCGCGGATCGAGGCCGGCGGTGGTGACGGCGATCTCGAAGCGGTCCCGGGTGCCCGTGCCCAGGTCGTAGTAGACAGTCCAGAACGCCCAGTCGAAGATCTCGTCGCCGACCATCGGCAGGGGGTCCGCCAGGACCGGCTTCCGTTGGTCGTCGAAGAGGACGTTCTCCCTGTAGACGTCCGCGTGGAGCACCGCTGCCCGCGCCGTGTCCGGATGCAGTCCGGTGACCAGGCTCTCGCCGAGCCTCGCCCAGTCAACCGCCGGCTGAGGACGCTGCGCCAAGCGGCGGTGCACTCGCGGGACCAGCTCGCATTCGAGGAAGTCGTGGAGGCTGGGAAGTGCTGCGGCCGTGGTGTTCGCACCTCGGCCGAGTCGGTGCAGTTCCCGCAGAGCGGTGGCCACTGCCTCGTACTCGCGCTTCTCCGGTCCGGCGGATCCGCCGGGCACAGCCGCCACCATCTCCAGGGCGGCGACGCCGAGGTCGTCCGCGCGCGCGAGCACCCTGACGGCCGGCCCGGCTTCCCAGATCCCCAGTGTGATCGTCTCATTGCGGTAGCGGCTTCGCTCGGGCCATGCCTTCAACAGGACCTCGTGCCCGCTGCTTCGCTCGCGGGCCACCATCAACAGCGAGGCGTGGCCGGCATCGTGGTAGCGCTCAAGGTTCAATTGCCAACGGAGCGAGGCTTCGTTGAAGAGCTCCGGGGCGCCAGCGAGCCAGCTGCTCACCCCCGGGCCGTAGTGCTCCCGGAGACGCTGACAGGCACCGCTCGGGGGCAGGGACGCGTGCGACGCGCTGCGCATCAGCTGAGCCGGACGCCGTGGTGGATCAGCTCGGCGGTGAGCTCCGGGAAGCCGCCGAGGGCGAGGGCGACCTGGGCCTGCACCTTCTCGATCTCCGGTTCCTCAGCCGCGAGCCGGACCAGGACCTTCCAGGGCTGGTCGAGGCGCTGGCCAGTCGCACTGACCAGGTGCACTTCGGCGTAGCTGTCGGTCTCCTCGTACAAGCGCTGGGCGAGCCTGGTGGCTGCCAGGTTGTACAGCTTCCCGACGTGGTAGACGGGGTTCTTGCCGCTGGCCCCTTCCAGGTTCATCGGACGCAGCGGGGTGATCAGGCCGTTGACCCGGTTGCCGCGGCCGACGACGCCTTCGTCGCCCGACTCGATGGAGCTGCCGGTGTAGGTGAGGTAGAGCTCGTCCTTGTCGGGGACGTCGCGGGCGTTGAGGAGGAAGGCGACTTCGACGCCGGGAAGGCGATGATCCGCGAACCGGCTGCACTCGGCCAGGATCTCTTCCTTGTTGGCGAGGTAGGCGGCGCGGTCGGGCACGTGCGCGGACTTCTGCGGCACGCACAGGACCGCCTCGGCCTTCGTGCCGTCGAAGTGCCCCATCAGCTTCACGTCGGAACCGCACCACGGGTTCGCCCTGGTGAACTCGCTGACGCCGGACAGGTGGTTGACGAGCGCGTGGGCGAACTGCTCGAACGGGGCCATCGGCGCCCAGCCGGTGCCGAGCGAGGTGTCGTTGGCGAGCAGAACGTGACGCTCGCGCAGGTCGTCCACCGAGCGGGGCGCGAACCAGCGCGATCGGTCGGTGCCGCCCCCATCGGTAACGACCGCGCCGGGGCTGGGGTTGCTGGTGACGTTGAAGACCAGGTCGAGGTGGCCGGCGAGCTCGGGGAGTCGCTCCTGGAAGAAGGCCAGGACGAGCTGTTCCGCCAGTTCCCGCACCGGGATGTCCTCGCCCCCGCAGGCGTGGGCGGCCCGTCCGTTGATCAGCACCTTCACCGGGGCAGTCATCCGCCCCGCGCCGTACCGGACCTCGCAGGATCCACCGAGCAGGGCGAGCTTGTCGAAGTTGTGGTGGAGCACGGCGCCAAACCGGTCGATCGTGTAGCGGCTGTACGCACGGGAGAGTTCCTCCGCCAGGTGGTCGGCGAGCGTGTCGGGGTGGCCCGAGCCCTTTCGTTCCAGCAGCACGAGGTCGGTGGGAGCCGGGCTGCCGGTCTCGATGGTGATGCCGCTGGCGCCGACGATCCTGCTGACGCGTTCCATGTCGCACTCCTGTTCGCTTGGGGAAGGACGTGCTGCTCGCAAGGGGCGGGCGATATCGCATTCCCTTGGTGTCGCGGAGTTGGAGCTGTTGGCTCAAGGCCGTGGACTACTCCTCGTCCGCCCGCTGCCGACAGCCGCGAGCCCCGCCCTCACGATGAAAGAGACTGCCCGCCAGATGGGTGTCACCGAGAGGTATGCACGTCGCACCGCTGCCGAACAGGCGCCGAATCGCGGTTGCCGAGGCGCCGGGGCACCGTGATCCCCATGGCGAGACCCATGTCGTACTCCTGCTGAACCCCCGCTGAACCGATGCCGGTACAACACAGCCACGGCCGCAATAGGCTGCTAGCGTCCTCACCACCGATCGCGGGAGCCGCCGTGAGCACAGTGCAGCGCTGGTCCGGCCGTGAGGCCATGGCGCTGCGCAAGGCGTCACGGATGAGCGTCAGGGCCTTCGCGACGCATCTCGGCGTCAGCGATCGGACGGTGTCCAAATGGGAGGCCGGCGGGGAGCACATCTTTCCCGTACCTGACTCACAGGCATTACTCGATACGGTCCTCGACCGGGCGGACCCGGATGCCGTGGAGCGCTTCCGGGAGATTCTGGGCGTGCCTGGCCCGCGCCCGGAGGTGACCGTGGGAAGTTACGTCCTTGCGCCACCCCCGGAGCACGGTTTGGTCCACAGATCTGAAGACTTCGACAGCGTCGTCAGGCTGCTGGCCGGAGCGAGCACTTCTCAGCGCGGCGTGACCGTGGCGGTGTGTGGCCCCGGCGGCTTCGGCAAGACCACCCTGATTACCCAGGTCTGTGAGGATCCGAGTCTCCGGGAGCTGTTTCCCGAGATCCTCTGGGTCGAGACCGGCGAAGGCTGCACCAGCGCCCGAGTCGTCGAGCTGATTTCCGACCTCTGCGTCCACCTCGACGGCATCCGCCCCGCCTTCGCCGATCCCGAGCAGGCCGGCTTCCACCTTGCCCGCCTGCTGCGGGGCAGGCGTGCCTTGTTGGTCATCGACAACGTCTGGTCCGCCTCCGACCTCGCGCCCTTCCTCCTTGGCGCTCCCGAGTGCAGCCGGCTCGTGACCACCAGGAACATCCGGACCTGCCCCTCAAGCGCCCAGGTGTTGCGGCTCGGGCCGATGACGGCGGCAGAGATCAGCGAGCTGCTGACCCGGACGGTGTCGCCTCTCGCACCGCCCGCCGCCGAGCAGCTGGCGGCGCTGTGCGGTGGGTGGCCGTTGTTGGCCAGCGTCGTCGGCTCCAATGTCTCCTCCGACCTTGTGGCCGGGGCATCCCCGGACCAAGCGGTGTCAGAGGCTCGCGAGGCCCTGCACTTCTACGGCCCGCCGGCGTTCGACGTCTGGGACGCGGATCAGCGGACCAACGCCATCGGCCACGCGATCACCGCCAGCCTGCGCAGCCTCGACGAAAGCGTCCGGATCACCGGCGGGTCCTCACTGCGCGGGCGCTATCTGTCGCTGGCAGTCTTTCCGGCCACAGCTCCCGTTCCCCTCAACGTCCTGACCCACTGGTGGCACTCCTCGGAAGGATGGTCCGCCAGTGCCGTTCGCCAGTTCTGCCGGGTTTTGGCCGATCGCTCGCTCATCAGCGCCTACTTGGCCGACCACGACGCGGTGGTCCTGCACGACATCTTTCGCACCTACCTCAAGCACCTCGTGGGCGAGCAGTGGACAGGCCTCCATCAGTCACTGATCGACTCGTACCGCGCGGTGAACGAGGGTGACTGGTCGCACCTCCCGGCCGCACACTCCTACATGTGGCAGAGGCTTCCCTACCATCTGCGCGAGGCCGGTCTCCAGGACGAACTCGTCGACGTGCTCTCGTCGACCTCGTACGTGGTCGGCAAGGCCGCGGCTGTGGGAAGCCAGTCGTTGGCGGCCGACGCCGCCCTCCTGGAACGCGTCGAGGCACTCCGGTCCCGATCTCACGAGCGCCATCAGGACTGGACCAGGGCTCGCACCCTGGTCGGCTCCGGCTACCTGCTCAACGGGCTGACCACACCGCAGGACATGGCCGCGACTCTCACGCTTGCCCTCATTCGCGAGCACGGTGACGGTGAGGCGGACTGCGCCGTCGGCACCGAGGAATCAAGAGGATTCGAGGTTTCCTGGGCCCGCTCTCCGGAGGACTCGGTTCCGTCCGGGACCGGCCATGTAGGAGCGGTGGTCTCTGTGTCGACCGGCGCCGTCCTGGCCGCCTCCGGTGGAGAGGACGGCACCGTGAAGGTTTGGGATCTGGTGTCACACCGACTGGTGACATCCGTCCACGGCCATACCGGCTGGGTCTTCGCCACCGCGCTGACAGGCGACGCTTCTCTTCTGGCCTCGGCGGGTGAAGACGGCGTGATTCGGTTCTGGCGCCCCCGAACCGGAGAGCTCGTCGGCATCCTCACCGGACACGACCGAAGGGTCCGGGCACTCACTTTCACGCCGAACGGAAGGCATCTGCTGTCGGCGGCCGAGGATGGCCACGTCCATGTGTGGGATGTAGAACGGCTGACCATCAGTCACAGCCTCGCCACGTGCGGCACGCCCCTGTGGGCGGTTGCGATCGACGCCACGGGGAGCATGGTGGCCGCCTCGGGTGAGGATGAGTTCGTTCGGCTCTACGACTTTCGAACGGGTGCCCTCCTGGACGAGAAAGCGGCTCATCGCGACTGGGTCCGCTCGGTCGCCTTCTCATCCACCGGCACGCTCCTGGCCTCTGGTTCGGGCGACCGTTCCGTCGCTCTGTGGGACACCGACGGCGGGCGTCTCACTGCGGTCCGTCGCGTCGACGATCTGCCCTCCCGCGTGCGTGCGGTGGCCATTGACGGTAGGTCGGGTGTGGTTCTGGCCGCGACCGAGGACGCGGTTGTCCGAGCCTTCGACGAGAGCGGCCCGTCGGGACGAGTCCAGATGCCGCCTGGGGTCGACTGGATCCGCAGCCTGACCGTCACAGCGAACGGCCAAGTGCTGGCCGCTTGCGAGGACGGCGGTGTTCGGTCGTGGACACCGCCAGACCCCCAAGACCTGCGAACCCTCGCCAGCGGTTCGAACACCGTGTGGTCCGCGCAGCTCGCGGCCCGGGGCTCGATCGGTGCGGTCGGCCACAGCGACGGCCGGATCGAGCTCTTGGGCCTCCCCATGGCGAGCCGGCACCGCGAACTGCGCGGCGGCGCAGGCCGGGTGTGGTCGATGGCCGCCGGCGGCAGCCATCTCGCGGCGGCTTGCGGCGACGGCGCTGTCCGAGTCTGGTCCCTCAATGACGAGACGTGGTCTCTCCAGCTGAACCAGGACGTCGCCCGGAGCTGGGCCGTGGCGATCCCATTCTCCGGCACGCGCCTGGCGGCCAGTACCGGAGACGGTCGCGTCCGCTGCTGGGACCTTCCGTCCGGAACTCTGCTCTGGGAACACCAAGCCCACGCAGGCCGGGTCCGATCCTTGGCCTTCGATACCGACGGCGACCTCCTAGCTGCGGCAGGTGGCGACGGCACGGTCCACCTCTGGGATGCGCGCACAGGTCGGCACCTGACGCGGTTGGTGAATCCGGGCGGCTGGGCCCGGGCAATCGCCATCGACGCCGACGGCCGCCGGCTGGCCATCGGCTCGGGCACCGGCGAGATCCACATCCGCGACATCCACAGTGAGCAGTTCGTCGCACACCTGCCCGGCCACTCCGGACGGGTGTTGATGGTGACCTTCCTGGACGATCCCGATCGCCTGGTCTCGGCGGCGGCCGACGGGACGGTCAGGGCGTGGTCGATCAGCCAGCAGCAACAACTCGTGGAGGTTCGGGTGGACGCGACCCTGAACTGTGCCACCGCCGACCCCTGCACGGCCCGAGTCCTGGTCGGCAGCGCGGCCGGAACAGCGCTGCTCCGGCTCGGTGAAACCGAGCTCGCCGCCGAGACCGACGGCAGCGATGCCGACGGCCCGGCTGCCCACCGATGACGAGAGAGACGAGTCCACACGTGCCGACCGCACCCGTGATCCTTGGTGACGTCCCCGGGTCCTTCGCCTGGGGTGTCTTCCACGAGCGCCACCCAAAGCTCGTTCAGCAGGTCCTCGACGCGCTGCCTTACGGTCCCGCCGAACGGGCGGCCGTCGAGCGGCTGCTCGCCGAGAGCACCACGGGGGTACTGGAGCCGCTGGGAGCGGAAGCGCTGGATGCCGCCCGGTGGCTGGAGTGGGGTGAGGGCCTGTGGGGCAGGCCGTGGGGCGAGGCACCGTTCTTGTGGGCGGAGAGCTACTTCTACCGCCGCCTCCTCGACGCGATCGGTTACTTCCGGTCCGGCGCGTGGCAGGGCGTCGACCCGTTCGCGCCGTTCAAGAACGCGGAACTGGCCGGGGCGGCGGTGGATGACGAGCTGGCCGCGCTGAGCAAGCTCGACGGTCTGCCGGAGACTCGGCGGGCGGAGTCGCTTCTGTCGTCCGCGCTGTGGGGCAACCGGGCGGACCTCAGCTTCCAGATCACTGCGGAGGCCGGCGGGTCGACCGCGTCCGATCTGGTGGCCGACGACAGCGCGTTGCTCTGGGCCGAGCTGGATCGGGCCAAGGGCGGGTGCGTCTGCGTCGTGGCGGACAACGCCGGCCGGGAGCTGCTGCCGGACCTGGTGCTGATCGACCTCCTCCTGACCCGCGGCCTGGCGGCTCAGGTCGTCCTGTACGTGAAGCCGCAGCCGTACTACGTGTCGGACGCGACGATGACCGACGCCCTCGCCTCACTCGAGCGCCTGCGCACTGCGACTACAGAGGCCGCCGAGGCGGTCGGCAAGCGGCTGTGGCACGCGATGAACAGCGGCACGCTCGTGGTCCGCACGCACCCGTTCTTCTGCGCGCCGCTGCCGTTCCACGACATGCCCACCGACCTCCGGGCCGAGTTCACCGACGCGGCGATGACGATCTTCAAGGGCGACCTCAACTACCGCCGACTGGTGGGCGACCAGCTCTGGCCGCCCACCACCCCGTTCACGAAGACGGCAGGCCACTTCCCTTCAGCCGTCGCGGCTCTGCGGACGCTGAAGTCGGACGTGCTCGTCGGCGTGGACGCCGCCACCGTCACCGAGCTCGACAGCACCGGGACATCGTGGCGCACCAACGGCCGCCACGCCGTCATCCAGGTCGGCCTCCGCCCGTAGCCGGAACACCGGCCCGGTCGATCCCACAGCACGGCCTTCGCGGCACGCGTCGCGTCCCGGACCCGGGTGGCACCAGCGCGGGCCGTCGCTCTCCGCTTCCGACTGCGAGGGTGCGGTCTCGAGGACTTCACCGAATCCGGCGTCGCCAGAGCTTTCTGGCACGAGACTGGCACGGCAGGTCCCGATTGGTCCGGACAATGCGAAAGCCGCAGGTCAGATGACCTGCGGCTCTCGGTATGGAGCGGGCGACGAGAATCGAACTCGCGCTCTAAGCTTGGGAAGCTCATGTTCTACCATTAAACTACGCCCGCCTGATGAGCCGTCAGAGACCGCTCAATCCAGTGTCACTGTACCCCATTCGCGACGGTGGTTGCACGGCCCGCCCAGGGAGTGGTGGGGCGGGTGGGGGTGGGTGGGGGGCGTACTGTGTGGGCCGCGTACGAGTGCTCCGGCGGGTGGGTTCGGGGCGGCGAGCCACGGTGTGGAA
Source organism: Kitasatospora sp. NPDC058243 (assembly GCF_042882025.1). NCBI lineage: Bacteria > Bacillati > Actinomycetota > Actinomycetes > Kitasatosporales > Streptomycetaceae > Kitasatospora > Kitasatospora sp. NPDC058243. The sequence goes on along the minus strand of NZ_JBHVWW010000017.1, from coordinate 111,503 downwards.
TGTCCGGAGCATCCCCTAATGTGACGCTGTCCCGGGGCGAGGTCCCGCGGGGCGCGATGAGTACGGGTGAGTACTGGGTTAGGGATGGGAAGGGGATCGATGGAGCAGCGCGCCGTCGTTCGTTGTGCCGAGGGGCACCTGTTCAGCACCACCACGTTCCCGATGCAGAACCTCGGTCCGGGCCGGCTCGGGCCCGGGCGGCTGATCCGCTGTCCGCAGTGCGGGCGGCTGAGGAGTTCGGTGCTGGCCGACGTGCGGGAGCTGTCGGCGCCGCAACTGGACCGGGCGCTGCGGCTGGAGGCCGCGGAGTTCCTGGCCTGACGGTCGACGCGAGGACGGAACGGGCCCCGGGCGGATTCGTCCGGGGCCCTGTCGTGCACGTAACCTCGAAGCGTGCTGCTCTCTGACAAGGACATCCGGACCGAAATCGACCTGGGCCGGGTCGTCGTCGACCCGTTCGACCCGGCGATGATCCAGCCGTCGAGCATCGACGTGCGCCTCGACCGCTTCTTCCGCGTGTTCGAGAACCACCGCTACCCGCACATCGACCCCTCCGAGGAGCAGCCGGACCTGACCCGGCTGGTGGAGCCCGAGGGCGACGACGCGTTCATCCTGCACCCGGGCGAGTTCGTGCTGGCCTCGACGTACGAGGTCATCTCGCTGCCCGACGACGTGGCGTCCCGGCTGGAGGGCAAGTCGAGCCTGGGCCGGCTGGGCCTGCTGACGCACTCGACGGCCGGCTTCATCGACCCCGGTTTCAACGGTCACGTGACGCTGGAGCTGTCGAACGTCGCGACGCTGCCGATCAAGCTGTACCCGGGGATGAAGATCGGGCAGCTCTGCCTGTTCCGGCTCTCCTCGCCGTCGGAGCACCCGTACGGCTCGGAGCGGTACGGCTCGCGCTACCAGGGCCAGCGCGGCCCGACGCCGTCCCGTTCGTTCATGAACTTCCACCGCACCGACGTCTGATCCGGGCGGAGCGCACGCAGCACGGGCGGCCGCCCCTCGCCGAGGACGGACGAGGGGCGGCCGCCCGTCGCGTTTCCCGCGTGCTCAGGCCCGCTTGGGGCGGGTGACGGCGACCAGTTCGGTGCCGTCCTCGGAGAGCCGCAGTTCGGTGCGGAGTTCGGCGAGTTCGCCGAGGTGGTGCAGGTGGGTGCCGCCGCAGAAGATCTGCGCGCCGCCCTCGGGCAGCTCGCAGTGCCACTGGCGGCGGGCAGTGAGCTCGGGGCCGGGGACCTCGATGCGCACCGGGGCGTCGGCGGCGACCCAGGCGGCGAGCCGGGCGTTGACGGCCTCGGTGAGGGCGGGCAGGGCGTCGGCGAGCGCGGGGAGCTCGTCGGTGGCGTCCGCCGTGAAGCCCTTCTTCTTCAGCGACTTGCCGAGCCGGTAGGTGTCGGTGCTGGCCTCGGTGTCCATCACCGAGGTGGCCATCGCGAGGCTGTCGAAGTCGGGGTGGCCGAGGGCGTCGGAGCGGCCCGGGTCCTTGCGCCAGCGCGGCGCGAGGGCCTCGTTGAGGGCGAGGGCGAGCAGGTGGCAGCCGCTGTGCGAGGCGCTGAGGGCGGCCCGGCGGTCGGCGTCGACGGTGAGGACGGCGGTGCGCCCGACGAGGTCGCCGGGGTCGGTGTCGACGACGTGCAGGACCAGCCAGGACCACTCCTCGTCGCCGCGCCGGACCGGGATGTCGGCGCCGACCAGCGGAGTTCCGCCGTCCGGGCCGACGGCGCCGGTGAGGCAGTCGACGACGGCCAGCTCGGTGCCGTCGACGGTGAGGGTGCCGAGGTCGGCGGGCTGGTCGGGCCAGGTGTGGTCGAGCGGGTGGAACGGGGTGGCCCCGGTCACGACGGCGTGCCGGCCGTCCCCCAGCGGGTGCACCGCGATCACCGTCGACTCGCCGGTCACCGCCCCGGCCGGGAAGCTGACGTGCGTGGTGGGGAGGGTCATTCCTGGCTCCGGTGACGTGGAACGGGTGAGGGAGTGAGGGGTGAGGGGGTGAAGGCTGAGGGGGTGAAGAGGGTGGACGGGCCCCGGCCTGACCGGGATCCGTCCGCCATTGTGCCCTCCGGCCGTCAGCCCAGGGTCGGCAGCTTGATCAGCACCAGCAGCGCGAGCAGTTGCACCGCCGAGGCGGCGGCCGCCTTGCCCCAGGGCAGGTCGTGCACCCGCCGGACCATGCTGGTCAGCAGGTACGCGCAGAACGCCCAGGTGGCCCAGCCGGCGACCTGGACGACCGCGCTGCCCGAGGGCAGCACCAGGTCGAGCAGCAGCCGGGGCGCGTCCGTCAGCCAGCCGATCAGCGCGGCCAGGCCGACCGTCGACTTCCACGGGCCGTCCCCGCCGAGCTGGCGGGCCAGCGCGTAGGTGACGCCGCCGAAGAGCGCTCCGGCCACGGCGAAGCCGATCGCGGCGGCGGCGATGCCGGTCAGCGCGACGGTGAAGGTCGAGTCGACGATGTCGTCGTGGGTCAGGCCGATGCCGAGCACCGCGAGCGCGCCGTACAGCATCGAGACGGTGAGGGCGGGCAGCCAGACCTGGTGGTCGCGGGCGCGGTCGAAGGTCGCGGTGGGGGCGCGGAAGATGCCGATGAGCAGTTCGCGCCAGTGCGGGCGGGGCCCGGCGACGTGCGGGGCGGACTGGCCGCCGGCCCGGTAGACGGTGACGTTGTCCTGGCCGTACGGCGGCTGCTGCGGCCCGTAGCCGTCCTGGCCGTAGCCGTCGCCCTGCGGGTGTCCGCCCTGGTCGTAGCCCTGGTCGTAGCCCTCGGCGCCGTACCCCGCCTGCGGGTACCCGGGGTGTCCGCCGTACTGGCCCTGGTCGTAGTACCCGTGGTGGGGCGGCTCCTGCGCGTACGGGTCGCCGGTCGGGAAGGCCCGGGTGCCGCCGGGCCGGTCGGCGGCGTACGGGTCGTAGCCGCCCTGCGGGCCCGGGGCGCCGGGGCCTCCGGGCGTGCCGTCGGGGCCGTCGGTCACGCCCCGGTGCGGGGCCGTGAAGTACTCCGGCCCGTCCGTCTGCCCGTGCCCCCCGGGCCCCGCCGGCGGCGGAGGGGGCGCCCACCCGCCGTGGGGGTCGGCGCCCTGCCCGCTGTCGTATCGATTACCAGCCACGCTCTGACGGTACCCGTCCGGCCCAATCCGCGTGGGGCCTGGACGGAGCCGGGGCCGGTTTGCAGCGAGCCTGAGACGAACGCGGCCGAAATCCCGCCGCCGACGGCGCCAGCGGCCCGGCCCGGCCCGGCCCGGCCCGGGTCCTACCGCTGCGCGCTGACCGAGGGCCCGTGCACCGCGGCGGCCGCGGCGGTGCCGGCCGGGCAGCCGCCCGGGCCGGCCGAGGTGCGGACCGCGCCGACCGGCAGCAGGGTGCCGCAGGCGATCCGGATGCCGTTCGGCAGCTCGTTGTCGGATTCGACGATCGCGCCGTCCCCGATCACCGCGCCGTCCAGCGCCGAGCGGGCGCCGACGGTGGCGAAGGCGCCCACGATGGAGTCCTTGACCAGGGTCTCCGGGCCGACCACCGCGCCCGGCAGGATCACGCTGCCCTCGACGATCGCGCCGGCCTCGACCACCGCGTTCGCGGAGACCACGGTGCCGCCGCTGAGCACCGCGCCGGGGTGGACGGTGGCGCCGGGCAGCAGCAGGGCGTCGCCGGTCGGGCCGGGGACGGCCGGGGAGTCGACCTTGCCGAGCACCAGGTCGGCCGAGCCGCGGACGAACGCGGCCGGGGTGCCGAGGTCGAGCCAGTACGAGGTGTCGACGACGCCGCGCAGCAGCGCGCCGGTGGCCAGCAGCTCGGGGAAGGTCTCGCGTTCGACGGACACCTCGCGGCCGGCCGGGATGCGGTCGATGACGGACCGGGTGAAGACGTAGCAGCCGGCGTTGATCTGGTCGGTGACGATCTGCTCGGGCGTCTCCGGCTTCTCCAGGAACTCCAGCACCCGCCCGTTCGCGTCGGTCGGGACGAGGCCGAAGGCGCGCGGGTCCTCGACCCGGGTGAGGTGCAGGGTGACGTCGGCCCCGGCGGCCACGTGGCCGTCGCGCAGGGCGGCGATGTCGACGCCGGAGAGGATGTCGCCGTTGAAGACCAGCACGGGCTCGTCGGGGCCGCAGGTCAGCCCGGACGCCGCGTTGCGGATCGCGCCGCCGGTGCCCAGCGGCTCGCGTTCGGTCAGGTAGACCAGCTCGATGCCGTACGGGGTGCCGTCCTGGAAGTGGTCCTCGAAGACCTCGGCCAGGTACGAGGTGGCCAGCACGACGCGGGTGACGCCGGCGGCGGCCGCGCGGGCCAGCTGGTGGGCGATGAAGGGGACGCCCGCCACCGGCAGCATGGGCTTGGGGGTGTGGGTGGTCAGCGGACGCAGTCGCGTGCCCTTACCACCGACCAGCATGATCGCCTCGGTCATGGTCTGCGCTGTTCCCCTTGTGCTCTGCGGCCCCGGCCCGGCGGGCCGATACCTCCGTCGGTGGTCTGGACCCGTCCGGCCGTCCGGAACGGGTCGACCGGCGCGAGGCCGGTCTGCCGCCTACTGTATTTCCTCCCAACGGGCGGACACTCAGGCGGCCGTGCGATTGGCACCACTCCCCTACGGGTCCCGCCCCGGATCCACCCCCGGTCCGGCCCGTCCCGGCCCCCCAAAAGCCCGGCCCGGCGGGCGCTCTCGCGGTGACCACCGGGCCGGGCAGTTGTAGCAGAACTGTCGAACAGAGGACGCTACGCGTCCACCGTCGCAGGCTCCTCGGCGCCGGCCGGCGGGGTCGCCTTCACCGAGTCGAGCAGCAGCTGGGCGACGTCGACCACCTTCAGGTGCTCCTTGGCGGCGCCCTCGTTCTTCTTGCCGTTGACCGAGTCGGAGAGCATCACCAGGCAGAACGGGCAGGCGGTGGAGACGATGTCCGGGTTGAGGGACAGCGCCTCGTCCACGCGCTCGGTGTTGATCCGCTTGCCGATGCGCTCCTCCATCCACATCCGGGCACCGCCGGCGCCGCAGCAGAAGCCGCGCTCCTTGTGCCGGTGCATCTCCTGCTGGCGCAGGCCGGGGACCTTGTCCATGATCTCGCGCGGCGGGCTGTAGACCTTGTTGTGGCGGCCCAGGTAGCAGGGGTCGTGGTAGGTGATCAGGCCCTCGACCGGGTTGACCGGGACGAGCTTGCCCTCGTCGATCAGGTGCTGCAGCAGCTGGGTGTGGTGGATGACCTCGAAGTGGCCGCCCAGCTGCGGGTACTCGTTGGCGATGGTGTTGAAGCAGTGCGGGCAGGTGGCGACGATCCGCTTGACCGGCGCGTCCTCCAGGGCCGCGTTCAGCGTCTCGACGTTCTGCGCGCCGAGCATCTGGAAGAGGAACTCGTTGCCCAGCCGGCGGGCGGAGTCACCGGTGCAGGACTCCTCCTTGCCGAGGATGGCGAACTTCACGCCCGCGGTGTGCAGCAGTTCGGCGAAGGCCTTGGTGGTCTTCTTGGCGCGGTCCTCCAGGGCGCCGGCGCAGCCGACCCAGTAGAGGTACTCGACCTCGGCGGGGTCGATGTCCTCGCCGATCACCGGCACCTCGATGCCGGTCTCCTTCTTGAGCTCCTTGACCCAGTCCAGGCGGGCCTTGGTGGCCATGCCCCACGGGTTGCCCTTGTTCTCCAGGTTCTTGAGCATCGTCCCGGCCTCGGTCGGGAACGAGGACTCGATCATCACCTGGTAGCGGCGCATGTCGACGATGTGGTCGATGTGCTCGATGTCCACCGGGCACTGCTCGACGCAGGCGCCGCAGGTGGTGCAGGACCACAGGACGTCCGGGTCGATGACGCCGTTCTCCTCCGCGGTGCCGATCAGCGGGCGCTCGGCCTCGGCCAGGGCGGCCGCCGGGACGTCCTTGAGCTGCTCGGCGGTGGCCTTCTCCTCGCCCTCCATGTCCTTGCCGCCACCGGCCAGCAGGTAGGGCGCCTTGCCGAAGGCGTGCTCGCGCAGGCTCATGATCAGCAGTTTCGGCGAGAGCGGCTTGCCGGTGTTCCAGGCCGGGCACTGCGACTGGCAGCGGCCGCACTCGGTGCAGGTGGAGAAGTCGAGGATGCCCTTCCAGGAGAAGTGCTCGACCTGGGAGACGCCGAAGACCGCGTCCTCGGCCGGGTCCTCGAAGTCGATCGGCCGGCCGCCGCTGGTCATCGGGCGCAGGGCGCCGAGCGCGGTGCCGCCGTCCTCCTCGCGCTTGAAGTAGATGTTGAAGAAGCCGAGGAAGCGGTGCCAGGCCACGCCCATCGAGGGGTTGATGCCGATGGTGGTCGCCCACGCGAACGAGATGCAGATCTTCAGCATCGCGAAGAGGTAGATCAGGTTCTCCAGCGTGCCGTGCGACAGGCCGCCGAGGGCGGAGACCAGCGGGTACGACACCAGGTGCTCGGGCCCGTACGAGTCGACGCCGTTGAGGGCGCCCTCCAGGGCGCGCAGCATCAGGATGCACAGGCCGATGCCGAGGATCGTGTACTCGACGTAGAAGGCCTGCCAGGCGATCGAGCCGGCGAAGCGGGACTTGCGGCCGGACCGGGACGGCAGGCTGAGCAGCCGGATCACGATCAGCGTCGCGATGCCCAGCGTGGTGAGGGTGCCGACGAGCTCGACGAAGAGCTGCCAGAGCATCCAGTGGCCGATGATCGGCAGCGCGAACTCGGCGTCGAAGAGCTGGCCGAAGGCGTTGACGATGGTCAGCACCAGGCTGAAGAAGCCGACGGCGACGAACCAGTGGGCGATGCCCACGATCCCCCAGCGGTTCATCCGGGTGTGGCCGATGAACTCGACCGCGACGGTCTTCACCCGCTGGGCGGGCCGGCCGAAGCGGGTGGGGTCCGGCTGGCCGGTCCGCACCACTTTGTAGATGTACAGCGCCGCACGGGCGGCGAGCGCGGTGCCGATCACGAATGTGACCAGCGAGATGACGATCGCTGCTAGCTGCATCGGCTCTCCGTCTCCTGCGGCTTGCTGTTGAGCGGTCTTTGAACGGTCTTGCGTGGAACGAATTGTACTCGTCGGTAACTTGCCGGGCCGACGGCCCGGACATTACCGCCCGCCACCAGTCCTCCAGAAGGTTCCCAAGCTATGGCGGCAGTCACGTGGCACCACACGCGCCACGGCCAGGACCACGGCCACGGCCGAGGCCACGGGAAGTCGCCGCGGCCGCGGGAAGCGGACCGCTCAGCAAAGTTGAGCGGCAGCGACTCATCCCTGTTGACGGCACCCACCCGGTCGTGCATCCTTGAGCCTGTAAAGCTCAACTCTTCCGTGGAGGTATTTACGATGGCACGCGCGGTCGGCATCGACCTCGGTACGACGAACTCGGTCGTCAGCGTTCTGGAGGGTGGCGAGCCCACCGTCATCACGAACGCCGAGGGCGCGCGGACCACGCCGTCCGTCGTCGCTTTCGCGAAGAACGGCGAGGTCCTGGTCGGCGAGGTGGCCAAGCGTCAGGCGGTCACCAACGTCGACCGCACCATCCGCTCGGTCAAGCGCCACATGGGCACCGGGTGGAAGATCAACCTGGACGGCAAGGACTTCAACCCGCAGCAGATCAGCGCCTTCGTGCTGCAGAAGCTGAAGCGGGACGCCGAGGCCTACCTGGGTGAGACCGTCACCGACGCCGTCATCACCGTCCCGGCGTACTTCTCCGACTCCGAGCGCCAGGCCACCAAGGAGGCCGGTGAGATCGCGGGCCTCAACGTCCTGCGCATCGTCAACGAGCCGACCGCGGCCGCCCTGGCCTACGGCCTCGACAAGGACGACCAGACCATTCTGGTCTTCGACCTCGGCGGCGGCACCTTCGACGTCTCCCTGCTGGAGATCGGCGACGGGGTCGTCGAGGTGAAGGCCACCAACGGTGACAACCACCTCGGTGGTGACGACTGGGACCAGAAGGTCGTCGACCACCTGGTCAAGGTCTTCCAGGCCGGCCACGGCGTCGACCTGTCCAAGGACAAGATGGCCCTGCAGCGTCTGCGCGAGGCCGCCGAGAAGGCCAAGATCGAGCTGTCCTCGTCCTCCGAGACCTCGATCAACCTGCCCTACATCACGGCCTCCGCCGAGGGCCCGCTGCACCTGGACGAGAAGCTCACCCGCGCCCAGTTCCAGCAGCTCACCTCCGACCTGCTGGAGCGCTGCAAGGTCCCGTTCCACAACGTGATCAAGGACGCCGGCATCTCGCTCTCCGAGATCGACCACGTCGTCCTGGTCGGCGGCTCGACCCGTATGCCCGCCGTCGCCGAGCTCGTCCGCGAGCTGACCGGCGGCAAGGACGCCAACAAGGGCGTCAACCCGGACGAGGTCGTCGCCATCGGCGCCGCGCTCCAGGCCGGTGTCCTCAAGGGCGAGGTCAAGGACGTCCTGCTGCTCGACGTCACCCCGCTGTCCCTCGGCATCGAGACCAAGGGCGGCATCATGACCAAGCTGATCGAGCGCAACACCACGATCCCGACCAAGCGCTCCGAGATCTTCACCACGGCCGAGGACAACCAGCCGTCCGTGCAGATCCAGGTCTACCAGGGCGAGCGCGAGATCGCGGCGTACAACAAGAAGCTGGGCATGTTCGAGCTGACCGGCCTGCCGCCGGCGCCGCGCGGCCTGCCGCAGATCGAGGTCACCTTCGACATCGACGCCAACGGCATCATGCACGTCGGCGCGAAGGACCTCGGCACCGGCAAGGAGCAGAAGATGACCGTCACCGGCGGCTCCGCGCTGCCGAAGGACGACATCGAGCGCATGATGCGCGAGGCCGAGCAGTACGCGGAGGAGGACCACAAGCGCCGCGAGTCCGTCGAGACCCGCAACTCCGCCGAGCAGCTCGTCTACTCGACCGAGAAGTTCATCGCGGACAACACCGACAAGCTCCCCGCCGACGTCAAGGCCGAGGTCGAGACCGCCATCGGCGAGCTCAAGGAGGCCCTGAAGGGCGAGGACATCGCGAAGATCCGCGAAGCCTCGGAGAAGGTCTCCACCACCGCGCAGAAGCTCGGCCAGGCGCTGTACGCCAACGCCGACGCCGCCGCCCCGGCCGGCGAGTCCGCCCAGGCCAAGGACGACGACGTCGTCGACGCCGAGATCGTGGACGACGAGAAGCCCAAGGGCGGTGCGGCATGACGGACAAGCCGCAGGGCGGCAAGCCCGGCGACGACTCCGCCGCCGACGAGGCTGTGATCAAGGCCGCCGAGGAGGCCGCCGCAGCCGGCGCCGCCGACTCCGGCTCCGGTGCTGGCTCCGACGAACTCGCCACTGCCAAGCGGGAGTCGGCCGAGCGCACCGCCGACCTGCAGCGTCTGCAGGCCGAGTACCAGAACTACCGCAAGCGGGTCGAGCGCGACCGGCTGACGGTCCGCGAGATCGCGGTCTCCAACATCCTGGAGTCCCTGATCCCGGTGCTCGACGACATCGGCCGCGCCCGCGAGCACGGCGAGGTCACCGGCGGCTTCAAGTCCGTCGCCGAGTCCCTGGAGACGGTCGTCGCCAAGCTGGGCCTCCAGCAGTTCGGCAAGGAGGGCGAGCCCTTCGACCCGACCATGCACGAGGCGCTGATGCACAGCTACTCCTCGGACGTCACCGAGGACACCTGCGTGCAGATCCTCCAGCCCGGCTACCGCATCGGCGAGCGGATCATCCGCCCCGCCATGGTCGCCGTCGCGGAGCCCCAGCCGGGCACCCAGACCACGGCCGCGCCCGACGGCGAGGCGAAGTCCGGGGACGCGGACAAGTCCGACGGTGGTTCGGACAGCTGACAACCTGTGACAGCTGACAACCAGTGCGCTGCGGAGTCGTACGCCGGCCAGAACGGCGGCCGACCCCACCACGCGCTGTCCACAACGCCCCGTGGAGCGGGCTGTTTCTTCTCCCCCCCTCCCCGCCCACCAGACCGCTCTTTGTCTCGGGGTGCTGTTTTTTGTTTGTGGGGAGG
>NZ_JBHVWW010000017.1:18826-101586 GCF_042882025.1 Kitasatospora sp. NPDC058243 | reverse complement strand
CTCCCCCCTGTCGGGGGGGGGGGAGGGGGGGGGGGGGGAGAAAGAAAAACGGGGGGGAAGGTGGAAAACCGGGGGTGTGGGGGCGCCGCCCCCCCCCCAAACCCCCCCCCCCCCCCCCAGCGCGCTGTCAACAGCGCCCGGTGGAGCGGCTGTTGACAGCGCAGCGAGGATGGACATCGGGAGGTGGCGGCAGCTATGAGCAAGCGCAGCGAGCGAATCGTTGAAAGGCGCGTGTTGCGCGGAGCGGCTGCCGAGCGGAGCGAGGTGGACGCATGAGTGGCAAGGACTACGTGGAGAAGGACTACTACAAGGTCCTCGGCGTGCCCAAGGACGCCACCGCCGCCGAGATCAAGAAGACCTACCGCAAGCTCGCGCGCGAGTTCCACCCGGACGCCAACAAGGGCGATGCCAAGGCCGAGGACCGCTTCAAGGACATCTCCGAGGCCTACGACGTCCTGTCCGACGAGAAGCGCCGCAAGGAGTACGACGAGGCCCGCAGCCTCTTCGCCAACGGCGGCTTCCGGGCCGGCGGCCCCGGCCAGGGCAACGGCAGCTACAGCTTCGACTTCGGCGACCTCTTCAGCGGCAGCCAGAACACCGGCAGCGGCGGGCTCGGCGACGTCTTCGGCGGACTCTTCAACCGCAGCGGCGGCCGGCAGGCCCAGCCCCGGCGCGGCGCCGACGTCGAGACCGAGGTGACCCTCGCCTTCGACGAGGCCGTCGACGGTGCGACCGTCCCGCTGCGAATGACCAGCCAGGCCCCCTGCCGCACCTGCAACGGCACCGGCGCCAAGTCCGGCACCACCCCGCGGGTCTGCCCGACCTGCGTCGGCGCCGGCACCGTCAGCCGCGGCCAGGGCGCGTTCGCGCTCTCCGAGCCGTGCAAGGACTGCCGCGGGCGCGGCATGATCGTCGACGACCCGTGCGTCGACTGCCACGGCAGCGGCCGGGCCAGCTCCGCCCACACCATGCAGGTCCGCATCCCGGCCGGCGTCCAGGACGCCCAGCGCATCCGGCTCAAGGGCAAGGGCGCCCAGGGCGAACGCGGCGGACAGCCCGGCGACCTCTACGTCACCGTGCACGTCGACCCGCACCCCGTCTTCGGGCGCAAGGGGGACAACCTCACCGTCACCGTCCCCGTCACCTTCCCCGAAGCCACCCTCGGCGCCACCATCGAGGTGCCCACGCTGAACGGGCCGGCCGTGAAGCTGAAGCTGCCCCCCGGCAGCGCCAACGGCCTCACCATGCGCGCCCGCGGCAAGGGCGCCACCCGCAAGGACGGCACCCGCGGCGACCTCCTCGTCACCGTCGAGGTCGTGGTGCCGCGGCACATCACCGGGGACGCGCTGAACGCCCTGGAGCAGTACCGCGAGGCCACCGCCTCCGACGACCCACGAGCCGCCCTGTTCCGGGCGGCGAAGGGAGCGTGACGACCAGATGATCCCCAACAGTCCCATCGGCCCCGGCATCGGTGAAGGCCTGCCAGGCGTCGGCGTCGGCGACGGCCTGCCGGGCGACGGCCGCCGCACCCGGCGGCCCACCGCCCCGCCGCAGTACGTCCTCACCGAGGACACCCCGGTGTACGTCATCTCCGTCGCCGCCGAGCTCTCCGGCCTGCACCCGCAGACCCTCCGCCAGTACGACCGCCTCGGTCTGGTCAGCCCCGACCGCACCGCCGGCCGGGGCCGCCGCTACTCCGCGCGCGACATCCAGCAGTTGCGCGAGGTCCAGCGGCTCTCCCAGGACGAGGGCATCAACCTGGCCGGCATCAAGCGGATCATCGAGCTGGAGAACCAGGTCACCGCGCTCCAGTCCCGCATCGGCGAACTGGTCGACTCCCTCGACGGCGCCACCAGCGCCCTCCAGCAGCGCGAGGCCGCCGTCCACGCCTCCTACCGCCGCGACCTCGTCCCCTACCAGCCGCCCACCCAGTCCAGCGCCCTGGTCGTCTGGCGCCCCAAGCGCTGAGACTTGGCTGAACACCTCCGGCCGCCGGCTCCCCTCCGCCCGGGGGGTGCCGGCGGCTTGATCGTGGTGAGAGAGTGCTGTCGAACAAATCTGGCCGCCCTCACCGATGCCACCCGATCTGGCATGCTGCACTGCGATTCCGGTATTGGTGCCCGGCAGGTAGTGCAGACACGGCCACGGCAAGGAGCCCGCAGATGAGTGGACGAGAACAGCCCGGTACCGCCGCGATTGGGCCCTCCGTCCTCTCGAAAGAAGCGCGGGAGTTGTATCTGGCGGTCATCCGCGAGAACGGGCGGTTTCCGAAGGACTCCGACCTCGCCAAGGCGGGCGGGGCCCAGGAGGAGTTGGTGGCGATAGGCCTTCTGGTCGCCGACACCGACGAACCCGGTGTCCTCGTCGCGGTCGACCCTCAGCAGCTGTCCGAGAGCCTCTCCGTGACCTGGCAGCGCCAGGCACTCGACCTGCTCACCCGCGCGTCGGCCCTCGCCACCGATCTCCACGACCTGACGGCCGCCTACCACTCACCGGAGCAGGCCGGCGGCGCGATCGAGTACGTGCGGGGAAAGGTGCTGATCAACCAGCGGGTGCAGCAGATCGTCGCCAGCGCCTCGGAGGAGATCCTCGCCGCCCAACCCGGCGGGCCGCGCCCGTCCGAGGCGCTCACCGGCATCCTCGCCCGCGACCTCGAAGCCCTCCGCCTGGGCATCACGCTCAGGACGATCTACCACCCGAGCACCCGGTACCACGCTCCCACCAGGGAGTACGTGGCCACGATAACCAAGGCCGGCGGACGGTTCCGGACGCTGGAGGAGCCCTACACGCGATTGATCGTCATCGATCGCCGAATCGCGGTCATCCCCATCGCCGAGGACCTCAATCTGGCCGCCTTCGTGCACGATCGGGCCGTCATCAGCTACCTGATCAGCGAGATCTTCGAGCGGAACTGGAGCCGGGCGCTGGACTTCGACGGCGCGCGCGCCGTTCCGCAGCAGGTGGTCTCCGGGATGCGGCAGACGATCATCGACCTCATGCTCGAAGGCGTGAACCACCGGGTGATCGCCCGCAGACTCGGCATCAGCGAACGGACGCTCGCGCGGCACCTGGCCGAGATGCGCGACGAGCACAATGTCGAGTCGCTGTTCCAACTCGGGTACGCATTGGCCCGGAACAGCGTTCCGACCGACTCCGACAGCTATCACTGACCAAGCGTCGCGGCGGTCTCAGTTCCAGATCGTGTCATTGGCCAGCGCCATGGTCTGAGGCGCTGCCGCATCGTGGGAAACCCCGATGTTCCAGATCGTGTCGTCAGCCGGGCTCGAACCGCTCCCGATGAAAAGCGCCAGACCCACAACGACTGGAACCAGGACAAATCGCACCACCCGGCGTATCCGAGACATGGTGCCCCCTCTCTTTGTTTAAGACTTGGCGCGGGTACCCAGCCATTGTTTCGAACAACCTGCCACATAATGCCGCAAGCCCATGCCGGAAGCCAGGGGGCCTGCTACCCCAGTGCGTCATCTCTCTGCCAGGCATCGAGATGACACCACGGCTCTGTGGACGGTGGCGACGGTCGACAGAGACGATCAGTGCACTCCCCAACCCCTCTCGCGGGAGGGGGAAGACGGGGACACCACAAACAACATGTCCATGACTAGTTCGTTTCGACCACAACGAATGCACAGCAGCATTCCGATAGTCACCACCCAACGGGGCGATCGGCCTGGTTGGCACCTATCCCCGGAGTCGACAATGAGTGAGCCCTACCTGCGAGAGCACGCCGGACAGACCCCCGAGGGCCGGCGTGCGCGTGTGTTCCTGGCCGCGCCGCTGATGCGGCTGACCGGGCCCGCGGACAGTGTGGTGACGCTCGCCAGCCGGACGCGGCTGACGACGCTCCGCACCACCCTGCTCCGCAGCGGTGCCGCCGTGTACAGCGCGCACCACAGTGATGCCTGGACCGTCGCCGGGCAGGCGCCGGAGCCCCGGGTGCCGTCCGACTTCCGGGCCCTGCAGTCCGCGGACCTCGTGTTCGCCTACGTCGGGGCGCCGCTGTCGGCCGGGGTGAGCCTGGAGCTGGGGTGGGCGTCGGCGCTGCGGAAGCCGATCGTCCTCCTCGTCGACGAGGCCATCACGCACAACCCGCTGATCGCCACCATCGAGCAGGTCGCCCCCGTCCTGCCGCTGGTCTTCGACGACACCTGGTCGCAGGAGGCCCTCAACCACACCGTGGAGACCGCGCTCGACTGGGCCGGCATGGCGCTGTCCCTGCGCGAGGGCTTCTGGACCGCCCCCGGTGAGCAGTTCAACGTCCCCCGGCAGCAGCCCCCCGTCGTCGGCCGGGCCGGCTACTGGCCGACCAGCGCCGCCACCGGCTGACCAGCGCTCACCCATCGGGCTCCCCCGTCCGGGCTCCCCGCAGCTGCCAGCCCAGCTGGAACAGCGTCTCCGCGTCGTGCAGTTCGCGCAGCCGGGCGATGTGGCCGGCCACCGTCCGCTCGCTGAGACCGAGGCGGCCGGCGATGGCGCGCTGGGTGAGGCCCTGGGCGAGGAGCCGGCCGACCTGCTCGTGGGCCGTCGACTCGGGAGCGGACGCCTGGTCGGGGTTCCAGAGGAGGCGGCCGGAGCGGGCCCAGTCCCGTTCGAACACGGCCAGGAAATGGTCGACGGTCGCCGGATCCTCGATGAAGGTCGCGCTCCGGAGGTCGTCGGCGGACTGGAGCACGGCGATCCGGCGGTCGAAGATGTGCAGGTGGCGGAACGGCTCGGCCAGGACCCGGAAGCGGGCGCCCAGTTCGGTGCCGCGGGCGGTGTGGTCGGCGGTCGCCTGGTCCCGGACGGCGCCGGGTGCGTAGATCACCCGGATCCGGCCGCCCCGGCCGCAGAACCGGCCGATCCGTTCCAGGGCGTCCTCCAGCTGGTGGGCGTGGCGGGGCCGGCCGGGCTGGGCGACGAGGATCTCCTGGCGGCAGTCCGCCTCCACCTCGGCGAATCGCCGGATGACCGCGCCGAGGCCCTGGACGTGATGCACCGTACCGGCGCGGTCGGTCGGGCGCGGGGCCGTGTCGTAGGCCTTGGTCAGGTCGTCGAGGGCCTGCGGGAGTTGCGCGGCCTGGACCAGCAGCCGGGTGCCCTCGGCCCGGAGCTCGGCACTGATCCGGTCGCCGACCGTACGCGGGTTGACGGCGGTGCAGACGTCGGATTCGGGCCGGGCGAGCAGCAGCCCGAGCGCGAGCAGGTGTTCCAGGGCCGGCCGGTCGGCGTCGGCCACCTCGGCCCGGTCGATCCAGCCGCCGTGCCGGAGGATGCGCAGGTACAGGTCGTGTGCGGCCTGGTCGGGCCGCCCGGTGCCGCGCCCGTGCATCACGGCACCCGCCGACGGGCGGCGTCGGCCGCCGACCGGAGCTGCCAGCCGAGTTGGAAGAGCGTCTCGGCGTCGTACAGTTCGCGCAGCCGGGCGATGTGGCCGGCCACCGTACGTTCGCTCAGGCCGAGGCGGGTGGCGATGGCGCGCTGGGTGAGGCCCTGGGCGAGGAAACGGCCGACCTGGTCGGGCAGGGAGTCGGCCGGCTCGGGGGCTTCCGGGCCACGGGCCCAGCGGACCCGGGCGGCGCGCTGCCAGTCGCGTTCGAAGGCGTCGGCCATGAAGTCGACCACCACCGGGTCCTCGACGAAGGCCGCGCGGCTGTTGTCGGACGCGGCGGGGATGACGGCCACCTTCCGGTCGTAGATCAGGACCCGCCGGAACGGCTCGCCCAGCACCCGGTACCGGCAGCCGACCTCGGCGGCCGCGGCGGCGAAGGCGGCGGTCGCCGGGTCGGCGGCCGCCGCCGGCTCGTAGATGCCCCGGACGGTGCCGCCGCGCTCGGCGAGTCGCCGCATCCGGTCGAGGGCGTCCGGGAGCCCCTCGACGGGCCGGGCCCCGCCGGGCTGGGCGGCCAGCATCTCCTGCGAGCACTCGGCGTCGAGTTGGGCCAGGCGCAGGCGGATCTGCTCGAAGCCGTGCACGTACGTGACCTCGACGGAGCACTCGGGGTGGCGCGGCGTGACGTCGAAGGCCTGCGCCAACTCGGCGAACTGCTCGGGCGTTTCGTCCGCCCTGGCCAGCAATTCGCCACCCGTGGAACGCAGTTCGGAGCCGATTCGGCCGATGACGACACGCGGGTTCACCGCGGCGTAGGCCGCGTCCTCGACCCTCGGGACGACCAGTCCGAGGTCGAGCAACCGCCCCAGGACCGGTTCGTCACCCGGAGCCAGGTCGGCCGCCCGGAGGATGCCGCCGTTGCCGACGACGGCGAGGTACAGCGCCCGAGCGGCGTCGTCGGGCAGGGGGGAGTCGGGCAGGGGGGAGGTCGACGGGTCGGTCATGGGGCTCCCCCCGGAGCTGCCGGCCGAGGTGGAAGAGGGTGTGGGCGGAGGGCAGGCCGGTCGGCGGGGGCGCGCTCGGCGGGGCCGGGTTCATCGGTCATCGCGGGCGCCTCTCATCAGCCAGCCGAGTTGGAAGAGGGTCTGGGCTCCGTGGCGGTCGCGGAGGCGGGAGATGTGGGCGGCGACGGTGCGTTCGCTGAGGCCGAGGCGGGTGGCGACGGCGCGCTGGGTGAGGCCGCGGGCGAGGAGGCGGCCGATCCGGTCGGGGACGGTGCGGGTGGGGCCGAGGGTGGCGGCGGTGTCGGCGGTTTCGGCGCGGGCCCAGTCGCGTTCGAAGGCGCCGACCAGGAAGGTGATGGCGGCCGGGTCGGTGATGAAGGCGGCGGTGCTGTTGTCGTCGTTGGCGGAGATCACGGCGACGGCGCGGTCGAAGACGAGCAGCCGCTGGAACGGCTCGTCGAGCACGCGGATGAGGGAGCCGTGCCGGGTGACCTCCTCGACGTAGGCGAGGGCGGGCGGGTCGGCGAGGGCGACGGGCTGGTAGATGGTGCGCAGGGAGCAGCCGCGCTGGAGCAGGTGGACGTCCTGGAGGAGGGCGACTTGCAGGGTGCCGGCGGGGCGGTGGCCGGGTTGGGCGGCGAGGACTTCGGAGCGGCAGTCGGAGGCGAGCTGGGAGATCCGCTGGCGGATGTGGACGTGGCCCTCGACGTGGACGGCGCCGCCGGCCCGGCCGGAGGGCCGGGGCATCGCGTCGTAGGCGCGGGTGAGGCCGTCGAGGGCGCCGGGGAGGTTCTCGGCGCGGACCAGCAGCCTGGTCGCCTCGCTGCGGAGTTCGGCGCCCAGGCGGTCGGTGACGGAGCGTGGGCTGATGGCGGTGTAGCAGTGGTCCATCGGGTTGGCGATGAGCAGGCCGAGGTCGACGAGCTGCTGGAGCGCGGCCTGGTCGACGTCCGGGGTGTCGGCGAACGGGATGCGTCCGCCCCGGGCGAGGATCGCCAGGTAGAACTGCCGGGCGGCCTCGTCGGGCTCCTCGCCCGGGGGCTGTCCGTGCTGCGGCGCGACCGCCGGTTCCACCGTCACGTCGCACACTCCCTGCCGGACGCTTCTCCCTCGTTGCCGCCGTCGCGCCGTCCGGCGCGGGGCTCGGCGGTCACGGTACCGGGCTGACGGCGGCCTCCGGAGTCCGGGTGCCGTCGCACTCCGGGGGCCCGGGGGCCACCGTCGCTACGCCCATGCCCAGGCGCTTCCGTCGAGGCGGAGCAGCAACGCCTCGACGGCTCCGGTTCCGGGGGCCATCACCACACATGGCGCCCCGACCGGCGCTCTTCCCCCCCGTTTCACGCGTGCGGGACGTTGCACCCGTGGTCAGTTTCGAAGAGCAAGTCGCCACCATCGGGCTGCGGTGCCCGGTCGGCCTGGCGTGACTCCACCCTCACAGTGTGACGGCCGGTGAACAAGTGTCGCCCGAGTGCAGGTTCGCGCAATTGCAGCTATCTGCACGGCGGGTGGGGCGGGCGGGGTCGAGCGGCGGGACGGATTCCGGTAAAGGCCGAGGCCAGCGGGGCTCGCGGGGGGCACCCGCCCGTACGGTCGGTCGGCCGCGCGCGGTCGGGCCGCGGGTGCGGGTTCCTGCAACGGCGGCGTGCGGCGGGAATCGTCAGGCACGCGCCAGCAGCCGTCCGCGGGCGAGCCCGGCGGCGGTCCCGCCGGCGGCGAGCACCCAGGCGGTGGCCAGCAGCAGGTAGAGCCCGGTGGCGATCGCGGTGAAGCCGCCGAACCCGGTGTGCCGGGCGAGCGCGGAGGCGCCGGTGACGCAGGTGCCGATCGGGAAGGTGTACGCCCACCAGGTCATCGCGAACGGCATGCCGGCCCGGCGGGCGCGCAGGTTGGCGGTGAGCGCGACGGCCAGCCAGAGCATCGCGACGCCGAGCACCGCGACGCCGTACAGCTCGGCGAAGGGGAGCATGGCTGGGGCCAGCGCGGGCAGCACCGGGCGGGCGGCGTCGGCGAGTTGGTGGACGGCGGTGACGGACTGGCCGAGCGGGCCGAGCACCAGGAACAGCGAGGGGGTGAGCACCAGGGTGGGCAGCTTGCTGTGGAACAGCCCGGTGAAGACCACCGGCAGCAGCACCAGGGTGGCCAGCAGGCCGATCCCGAAGAGGGCCCAGCAGGCGTACAGCATGGTCTGCTGCGCCAGCCCGGCCGGCAGGTGCGGGATGAGGGCCGGGCCGGTGGCGGAGGCGACCAGCGGGGCGACCACCGGCAGCAGCCAGGTCGGGTTGGCCTCCAGGGCGGAGACCGGGTGCCGGGTGATCATCAGGTACGGGATGCCGCCGGCGACGGCCAGCGCGTACAGGGTGCCGACGCCCCACAGCACGGCGTCGACGGCGACCGCGGGGCCGGTGCCGATCACCCGGGAGCCGAGCAGCAGGGTGCCGAGGCCGACCGAGAGCAGGGCCATCGGCGGGCAGCCGTAGAAGACGGCGGTGGCCGGGTTGTCCAGCAGCTGGGTGCGGGCGGCCTCGCGGTGCCGGGTGAGGTGGACCAGCCGGGCCGCGCCCAGCACCAGCAGGGCGGCGAGTCCGAGCGCCCACATCACCTCGCCGAAGCCGATCAGCCCGGGCAGCCGCAGCGGCAGGACGGCCGCGCCGTTGCCCAGGATCGCGGTGCCCATGACGGCGGCGTACCAGTTGGGGCCGAGCTGGGCGAGGTCGAGGCGGGCACGCAGCGAGGAACGGGAGGGGCGGGTGAGCGGGCGGGCATCGGCCAAGGTGGACATGGTTCCACCGTGCCGCCCCGGGCCGGGCTCCGGTAGCGCCGCGGGCTCTATGAGGACATAGCCTGGACCTATGGCCCTCTCCCCCCGCGTCCCCGAGCTCGGCGCCCTGGAACTGCTGCTCGCGGTGGCCCGGCTGGGCAGCGTCGGGCGGGCCGCGGCCGAACTGGGCGTGAGCCAGCCGACCGCCAGCGCCCGGATCAAGGGCATGGAGCGGCAGATCGGCGTCCCGCTGCTGGAGCGCTCCCCCCGGGGCAGTCGGCCGACCGTGGCGGGGCGGCTGGTGGTCGAGTGGGCCGGGCACGTGGTGGAGGCGGCGCAGGCGCTGGACGCCGGGATCGACGCGCTGCGCGAGCGGCGGGACGCCAAGCTGCGGGTGGTGGCCAGCCTGACCGTCGCCGAGTACCTGATGCCGGGCTGGCTGCTGGCCCTGGCCGAGGCCAGTCCGGGCACGGCGGTGACGCTGCGGACGGCGAACTCGGCGGAGGTCGCCGGGCACGTGCTGGCCGGGGACGCCGACCTCGGCTTCGTCGAGGGCCCGTCCACCCCGCCCGGGCTGGCCGGCGCCGTGGTGGCGGCGGACCGGCTGGTGGTCGTGGTGGCGCCCGGCCACCCGTGGGCGCGCCGCCGGACGCCGCTGACCGGGCCGGAGCTGGCCGCCACCCCGCTGGTGCTGCGCGAGTCGGGCTCGGGCACCCGGGAGGTGCTGGAGATGGCGCTGGCGCCGTACGGGGGCGCGGTGCGGCCCCGGCTGGAGCTGGCCTCGTCCACCGCGCTGAAGGCGGCGGCGATGACCGGGGCCGGGCCGGTCTGCCTGAGCGAGCTGGCGGTGATGGAGGAGTTGGCCGTCCGGCGGCTGGTGGCCGTCCCGCTGGCCGAGGGGCTGGACCTGCGGCGGCCGCTGCGCGCGGTGTGGCCGGCCGGGCAGCGGCCGAGCGGGCCGGCCCGGGAGCTGCTGGGGCTGACCCGCCAGGTGCCCCGCGCGCAGCGGGTGGAGCGCACGGAACGCGCGGAACGGGCGTAAAAACTTGAGCGGAGTAGACTCAACTTAGTGCATGCTGTACGTAGCAGCATTGAAGGACGACGAGGGAGGACCCCCCAGCAGTGGACGCCAGCAAGTTCACCACCAAGACGCAGGACGCCCTGTCCGCCGCGATCCGGCAGGCGGGCGCGGCCGGGAACCCGGACGTCAAGCCGGTGCACATCCTGATCGCCCTGCTGGAGCAGCCCGAGGGCATCGCCCGGCCGCTGCTGGAGGCCGTCGGGGCGAACGTCACCCGGATCGACGCCGAGGCCCGCCGCCAGCTGACCGCCCTGCCCAGCGCGATGGGCTCGACGGTCGCCGCGCCGCAGCTCGCCCGGGACACCCTCGCGGTGCTCACCGAGGCCGGCAAGCGCGCCGACGACCTGGACGACCAGTACGTCTCCACCGAGCACCTGATGGTCGGCCTGGCCGCCGAGGGCGGGCCGGTCGCCGAACTGCTGGCGCAGCAGGGCGCGACGGCGAAGGGCCTGCTCGCCGCGTTCAAGGACGTGCGCGGCAGCGGCCGGGTCACCTCTCCGGACCCTGAGGGCACCTACAAGGCACTGGAGAAGTACGGCACCGACCTGACCCAGGCCGCCCGGGACGGCAAGCTCGACCCGGTGATCGGCCGGGACCAGGAGATCCGCCGGGTCGTCCAGGTGCTCTCCCGCCGGACCAAGAACAACCCGGTGCTGATCGGCGAGCCGGGCGTCGGCAAGACCGCGGTGGTCGAGGGCCTGGCCCAGCGCATCGTCGCCGGCGACGTGCCGGAGTCGCTGCGCGGCAAGCGGCTGGTCTCGCTGGACCTCAGCGCGATGGTCGCGGGCGCCAAGTACCGCGGCGAGTTCGAGGAGCGGCTGAAGGCCGTCCTGAACGACATCAAGCAGAGCAACGGCCAGGTCGTCACCTTCATCGACGAGCTGCACACCATGGTCGGCGCGGGCGCCGGCGGCGACTCCGCGATGGACGCCGGCAACATGCTCAAGCCGATGCTGGCCCGCGGCGAGCTGCGGATGGTCGGCGCCACCACGCTGGACGAGTACCGCGAGCGGATCGAGAAGGACCCGGCCCTGGAGCGCCGCTTCCAGCAGGTGCTGGTCGGCGAGCCCAGCGTGGAGGACTCGATCGCCATCCTGCGCGGTCTCAAGGGCCGCTACGAGGCGCACCACAAGGTGCAGATCGCGGACGCCGCGCTGGTCGCCGCGGCCACCCTGTCCAACCGCTACATCACCTCCCGCTTCCTGCCCGACAAGGCGATCGACCTGGTCGACGAGGCGGCCTCCCGGCTGCGGATGGAGATCGACTCCTCCCCGGTCGAGATCGACGAACTCCAGCGCTCCGTCGACCGGTTGAGGATGGAGGAGCTGGCCCTGGAGAAGGAGTCGGACGCCGCCTCGATCGACCGGCTGGCCCGACTGCGGCGCGATCTCGCCGACAAGAACGAGCAGTTGAGCGCCCTGACCGCGCGCTGGGAGCAGGAGAAGAAGAGCCTCAACCGGGTCGGCGAGCTCAAGGAGCGGCTGGACGACCTGAACGGCGCGCTCGAACGGGCCCAGCGCGACGGGGACTTCGAGCGGGCATCGAAGCTGATGTACGCGGAGATCCCGGCCGCCGAGACGGAGCTCACCGAAGCCCAGGAGCGGGCGGCGGACCAGGACGCCTCCGCCTCGATGGTGAAGGAGGAGGTCGGCCCGGACGACGTGGCCGACGTGGTCGCCTCCTGGACGGGCATCCCGGCCGGCCGCCTGCTGGAGGGCGAGAGCGCCAAACTCCTGCGCATGGAGGAGGAGTTGGGCGAGCGCCTGATCGGCCAGGCGGAGGCCGTGCGAGCGGTCTCGGACGCGGTGCGCCGCACCCGTTCCGGCATCGCCGACCCGGACCGCCCGACCGGTTCGTTCCTCTTCCTCGGCCCGACCGGCGTCGGCAAGACCGAACTCGCCAAGGCCCTGGCCGACTTCCTCTTCGACGACGAGCGGGCCATGGTCCGGATCGACATGAGCGAGTACGGCGAGAAGCACTCCGTCTCCCGCCTGGTCGGCGCCCCGCCCGGGTACATCGGCTACGAGGAGGGCGGCCAGCTCACCGAGGCGGTACGCCGCCGCCCGTACAGCGTGGTGCTGCTGGACGAGGTGGAGAAGGCCCACCCGGAGGTCTTCGACGTCCTGCTCCAGGTGCTGGACGACGGCCGGCTCACCGACGGCCAGGGCCGCACGGTGGACTTCCGCAACGCGATCCTGATCCTCACCTCCAACCTGGGCAGTCAGTACCTGGTCGACCCGGCGACCCCGGAGGACCGGAAGAAGGCCCTGGTGCTGGACTCCGTCCGGGCCACGTTCAAGCCCGAGTTCCTCAACCGGCTGGACGACATCGTGGTCTTCGACCCGCTGGGCACCGCCGAGCTGAGCCGGATCGTCGACCTCCAGGTGGCCCGTCTCGGCGACCGGCTGCGCGAGCGCCGGCTCACCCTGGACGTCTCCGAGGCCGCCCGCGACTGGCTGGCCCTCACCGGCTACGACCCGGCGTACGGCGCCCGCCCGCTGCGCCGGCTGGTCCAGTCCGCGATCGGCGACCAGTTGGCCCGGGCCATCCTGTCCGGCCAGGTGCACGACGGGGACACCGTCCTGGTCGAGCGGGACGAGGAGGGCGACCGCCTCACCGTCCGCAGCCGCGGACTGCTGGAGAAGTAGCACCACCAGACCGGGCCGCCCGCACTGTCGTGCGGGCGGCCCGGTCAACACCCTTGCCGCACAGCACAGTTGACGGCACACTCGGCCACGGTCGCACCCCGCCGCGCCCCGCCGGCGCCCCGGCCGCGGCGGCCCTCCAGCCGGACACGCTCCGTCACCATCACCGCTTGCGGCGGGCGTCGGGAGCGCCCCGGACGAAGATCGACGCGTGGCCGGGTGCCCCTGTGAGGCAGGCCCCGGATGAGGCAGGATGGGAAGTGGAAAGGGCGGCCTCTCATTGCCGGCCACCACGTGCACTGAGGAAGAGGACCCCATGAGCATCGACCCGTCGTCCATCCCGTCGTTCGGCGCGCCCCAGGGCGGCGGCCAGCCCGGCGACCAGGGGCGGCCGGCCGGCCCGCCGCCGATCATCGTCCCGGACCAGGGCCTGGTGACCCAGCTGCTGGACCAGATGCAGCTCAAGCACGTCGTGGACGAGGAGGGCGACCTCACCGCCCCCTGGGAGGGCTTCCGCGTCTACTACATGTTCCGCGGCGAGCAGAAGGAGCTCTTCGCGGTGCGCGCCTTCTACGACCGCGCGTACCCGCTGGAGAAGAAGGGCGAGATCCTCGACCTCATCGACGAGTGGAACCGCGAGACCCTCTGGCCCAAGGTCTACACCCACACCCACGAGGACGGCGTGGTCCGCCTGATCGGCGAGGCCCAGATGATCGTCGGCACCGGCGTCAACCTGGACTACTTCGTCACCACCACCGCCAACTGGACCCAGGCCGCCGTCGGCTTCGAGCAGTGGATCGTCGAGCGCCTCGGCCTGCAGAACGAGATCGAGGGCGAGGACGGCGAGACCCCCGAGGGCACCAACGAGGCGTGACCCTGCCCGCCCTGCGAGCGCACGGCCCGACCACTTGGCCCCAGGTGGTCGGGCCGTCCTTGTCCCCGGCCCCCGGCTGACCCAGGATGGGGCCGACGACGACGCGTGAGGAGCCACCAATGGGCAACAGGCCGCTGCTGAACCGCCGACTGGCCGGTATGGGGACGACCATCTTCGCCGAGATGTCGGCCCTGGCCACGGCCACCGGCTCGATCAACCTCGGCCAGGGCTTCCCCGACACCGACGGCCCGGCTTCGGTGGCCCGGGCCGCTGCCGACGCCGTGCTGAACGGCCGCGGCAACCAGTACCCGCCCGGCCCCGGCATCCCGGAGCTGCGGGCCGCGATCGCCGAGCACCAGCAGCGCTTCCACGGCCTCTCCTACGACCCGGACACCGAGGTGCTGGTCACCGCCGGTGCCACCGAGGCCATCGCCGCCACTCTGCTCGCCCTGCTGGAGCCCGGTGACGAGGTGATCGCCCTCGAACCCTTCTACGACTCCTACGCCGCCTGCATCGCCATGGCCGGCGCCACCCGCCGCCCGCTCACCCTGCGCGCCCCGGACTTCCGCCCCGACCTGGACGAACTGCGCACCCTGATCACCCCGCGCACCCGCCTGCTGCTGATCAACACCCCGCACAACCCGACCGGCACCGTGCTCACCGCCGACGAGCTGGCCGCCATCGCCGCCCTCGCCGTCGAACACGACCTGCTGGTCGTCACCGACGAGGTCTACGAGCACCTCGTCTTCGGCGCCACCCACCACCCGATCGCCGCCCTGCCCGGCATGCGCGAGCGCACCGTCTCCATCTCCTCCGCCGGCAAGACCTTCTCCTTCACCGGCTGGAAGGTCGGCTGGGTCACCGCGAACCCGGCCCTGGTCACGGCCGTCCGCACGGCCAAGCAGTACCTCACCTACGTCAGCGCCGGCCCCTTCCAGTACGCCGTCGCCGAGGCGCTGCGGCTGCCCGACAGCTACTTCGACGGCTTCCGCGCCGACCTGCTCCGCAAGCGCGACCTGCTGGTCGACGGGCTCACCGCGGCCGGCTTCCGGGTGTTCACCCCCGAGGGCACGTACTTCATCACCACCGACATCACCCCGCTCGGCGAGAAGGACGGCATCGAGTTCTGCCGCGCCCTGCCGGAGCGCTGCGGCGTCGTCGCCATCCCGAACGCCGTCTTCTACGACAACACCGAGGCCGGCCGCAGCCTGGTCCGCTTCACCTTCTGCAAGCAGGACTCCGTCCTGGAGGAAGCGGTGTCACGGCTCCAGCGCCTCTGAGCCGTCGCCCGGCCGCCGCCCGAGGCCGGACAGGTGGGCGTTCAGGATCGCCCGGGCCTCGGGTGCGGTGAGGCGGCCGACGAGGACGTGTGCGGTGAGCCCGTCGGCAAGGGCCAGCAGCGTCTTCGCCTCCCGGGCGGCGTCCGGCCCGGCCGCCGGCGAGGCCTCGGCGATCAGCCGGGCGAACAGGCCCTCCAGGGCGGCGTAGTCGGCGTTCAGCGGGCCCGCCAGCCGCTCGTCGACGGCGGCCTGTGCGACGAAGGCCAGCCAGACCCGCGCCTGGGAGCGCTGTCCGTCGCCGAGCAGCGCCACCTCGGCGGCCGCGTGTGCCAGGGCGGCGGCGGGCGAGGGCGCCGGGTCGTCGGCGGGGTACGCCTGGACCCGGGCGGTGATCTGCTCGCCGACGTGGCCGAGGGCGAAGCGGAGCATCTCGTCCTTGGTGCGGAAGCAGCGCTGGACGGCGCCGGTCGACACCTGCGCGCGGTCGGCCACGTCGCGCAGGGTCACCCCTTCCAGGCCGCGTTCGTCGGCGAGCCGGCAGACGGCCTCGGCGATCCGTCGGCGTCGGCCGTCGTGGTCCACCTGTCTGGGCACGGGCTCCCCCTCCGATTTATTCGATGCACTCGTATCGGTTCCCAGGCTACGGTACCGATACGAGCGCATCGGAACGAGGAGGGGAGTACGTCATGCAGGACGCCCTGTGGCGACTGACGGCCACCGCGCAGGCGGCGGCGGTACGCGGCAAAGAGGTCTCGGCCGTCGAACTGCTCGACAGCCACCTGGAGCGGATCGGCGCGGTGAACCCGCAGGTGAACGCCGTCACCCAGGTCCTGGCGGAGCGCGCCCGGGCACAGGCCCAGGAGCTCGACCGGCGCCTGGCCGCGGGCGAGGACCCCGGCCCGCTGGCGGGCGTGCCGTTCACCGTGAAGGAGACCACCGCCATCGAGGGCGTGGCCACCACCTTCGGGGTGCCGCGCTTCCGCGACCTGGTGGCGCGGGCCGACGCTCCCCCGGTCGCCCGGCTGCGCGCGGCCGGGGCCGTACCGATCGGGCACAGCAACATGCCCACCATGATCCTGGCCGGGATGCACACCCGCAGCGAGCTCTACGGCGACACCGCCAACCCGTGGGACCGCGGCCGCACCCCGGGCGGGAGCAGCGGCGGTGACGGCGCGGCCGTCGCGACCGGCCTGGCCGCGCTCGGGCTCGGCAACGACTCCGGCGCGTCCATCCGCGTCCCGGCCTCGTTCTGCGGGGTCGCCGGGCTGAACCCGTCCAGCGGCCGCTTCCCCGCCGACCACCGCGCGTTCGGGCCACAGGACCCGGGGCCGGCCTCCCAGTGGCTGGTCTCCGACGGCCCGCTCGCCCGGAGCGTCGCCGACCTGCGGCTGGCCTACGAGGTGCTGGCCGGCCCCGATCCGCGCGACCCTCGCGCCCTGCCCGTGCCACGCTACGGCGAGCCGCTGCCCGGGCCGGTGAAGGTCGCGGTGGTGGCCGATCCGGGCGGCCACGGCGTCCACCCGACCGTCCGGGCCGCGGTCGAGCGCGCGGCGGCGGCGCTGCGGGACGCCGGGTACGACGTGCGCGAGGTGGCGGACGTCCCGCGGCTCGACGAGGCCCTGGAGGTGTGCGACCGGATCACCATGACGGAGTTCGCGCCCAAGTGGCCCGCCGTACGCTCCCTGCTCGGCCCGGGCGGCGACCGCTACATCGAGCTGACGATGGCCCGCACCCCGCCCGCGACGGCCGCCGAGCTCATGGAGCTGATGGGGAGCTGGCTGGGCATCCGCCGCTCCTGGGCCGAATTCCTGGACGAGTACCCGCTGCTGCTCGGACCGGTGTTCACCGAACCGCCGGTCGAGCCGGGCATCGAGTCCCGGGACGCGGCCGGGTGGGAGCTGGTCCGCACGGCGATGCGGCTGTGCAAGGTGACCAGCTTCGCGGGGCTGCCGGCGGTGGCGGTGCCCACCGGCCTGGCCGACGGACTGCCGACCGGGGTGCAGCTCGTCGGGCGGGCGTTCCGGGAGGACCTCTGCCTGGAGGCGGCGCAGGCGGTCGAGGACCGGCTCGGGGTCCTCGCGCCGATCGACCCCCGGCCGTGAATCGACCCCCGGCCGTGAGGGGAGCAATGATGGCCCGGCGAGCGGGCTGGACTTCCTCAACTCGCCTGACAGTCATGCCTGGTTGACACCTGGTTGACGATTGAATGATGCCTGTGAGGCAATTCCCTCAACCTCGGCGGAACGCTCCGACCGCCCTGCCCGCCCGGTGCGTGCAGGGCGGTGGCGCACGAGGCGCGTGCCCGGCGCACTACCAGCGTGCACGGCGCACGACCCGGTCATAGGGGCGCGCGCTGTGCAGAGTCGCACACCGGGTCGATCAGAGCCGGGAAGCAGGTGTGCTCGAAACGGTGAATGCTTGACAAAGTTGGGTAAATCACCGGCGGACCCGGCGTATTCATGCTTCTCTGCTGCTGAATCTCCAGCCGGAATCCCTCCTTCCACGGTCGGCCGCGCCCAGGGCCGCACAGCCACGAACAGCCTCGCCATCGCCTAGGCCTACTCGGTGCTGCTCGGCGGGCGCGCACGGAGCTGAAACGCGGAGCCGAGCATGCTCACCACACTGCAGACCTCCTACACGGACACCCGCGCCGGTGACCTGGCCTGGTGCCTGGGCGGCGACCCGCTGCCCGCTCTCGCGGTCCGCGACCTGAGACTCGACGGAGGCGGCCACCCCGCCACGGCCGGCACCCTCCAGCTGCGACTGCTGGGCGCTTCGCACCAGGTGGTGATCGCCGCCGGCCCCGGCGAGTGCCTGGAGACCGTCGCCTGCCTGCCCGGCCGCCGCACCCCGCTGCCGGCCCGGGTGGCCAAGCAGGTCGGCGGCTGGGAGTACGAGTTCGCGGCCCGGATCGAGGCGCTGCCCCCGCACGACTTCGCGGCCCGCGCCCAGGAACTGCTGGCCCTGGTCGAGGGCCACCCGCGCGGCCTGGCCGGGGTGTTCCCGGGCGACCCGAGCGCCTTCACCGCGCTGGTCACCCAGGGCGGCGCCGACCGGCTGCTCTGGCGGACCTGGCACGCCTACCCGCAGGAGGGCCGGCTGGTCTGCACCCGCTCCTCGCTGGTGGTGTCCGGGGCATGACCGCCGGCCGCCCGACCAGGGTCACGGATCCCTCCATGGCCTATGAATCGCACGCAGGAACGATTCGTCAATCCGGCGTCCCGCACTGTCCGTCGAATGGGCGCAGCTATCCGTCCCGAACGTCCCCTAGCGTTTGTTCGTGATCAACCATCCGGCCGGTCCACCCGCCCGCTCGCGAGTGGACCTCGACGACGGCGCCCCACCCCGGCCCGGGCGGAGCCTCGCCCCCCTGCCCGCCCGCCGTCGGTCCCGGCTGCGCTCCCACCCCCGACTGGCCCGCCTCACCGTCCTGCTCGCCGCGTTCGTCTGTGCGGCCTGCGGACTCGTCTACGAACTCGAACTCGTGGCGCTCGGCGACTACCTGCTCGGGGACGCGGTCACCCAAACCTCCGTCGTGCTCTCCGTCATGGTGTTCGCGATGGGCCTCGGCTCGCTCCTCGCCAAACGCCTCACCCGGCAGCCCGCCACCGCCTTCGCCCTGGTCGAATGCGCCCTCGCGCTCACCGGCGGCCTCTCCGTCCTCGCGCTCTACTCCTGCTGGGCCTGGATCGGCCGCTACCAGGCCGCCATGGTCGGCCTCACCTGCCTCATCGGCATCCTCATCGGCGCCGAGATCCCGCTCCTGATGACCCTCATCCAGCGGATCCGGCGCGAGGACGCCGGCCGCGCCGCCGCCGACCTCTTCGCCGCCGACTACGTGGGCGCGCTGATCGGCGGCCTCGCCTTCCCCTTCCTCATCCTCCCCGGCCTCGGGCCCGGCGACGGCGCCCTCGTCACCGGCGCCGTCAACGCCGTCGCCGGAGCCGCCGTCGTGCTCTGGCTCTTCCGCGAGGAACCCGCCCCCCGGATACGGCTCCTGCTCTGGGGCGGCTGCGCGCTCGTCCTCGCCCTGCTCGCCGCGGCCGCCGCCGGCTCCGGCGCCATCGAACGCGCCGCCCGGCACGCCCTCTACGGCGCCCAGGTCCGCTTCGCCGCCCGCAGCCACTCCCAGGAGATCGTGCTCACCGGCCCCGCCGAAGGCCCGCTCCGGCTCTACCTGAACGGCCGTCTCACCGTCTGCGGACCCGACGAGTACCGCGGCAGCGAAGCCCTGGTCCACCCGGCGATGGCCGCCGGCCCGGACGCCCGCGTCCTGCTCCTCGGCGGCGGCGACGGCCTCGCCCTGCGCGAGGTGCTCCGGCACCGCGGCGTCCGCTCCGTCCGGCTCGTCGACGCCGACCCCGCACTCCCCCGGCTCGCCCGCACCGACCCCGGGCTCGCCGCCCTCACCGACCACTCCCTCGACGACCCGCGCGTCCACGCCACCGCCGCCGACCCGATGGCCTGGCTGCGCGGCGCCACGACCGGCGGACCGTACGACGTGGTGCTCGCCGACCTGCCCGCGCCCGCCGACGGCGGACCGGTCACCTTCCACTCCCAGGAGTTCTACGGCCTCGCCACCCGGCTGCTCTCCCCCGGCGGCCGCGTCGCCGTCCGGGCCGGCGGCGACCCGGGCGGCCTCTGGCCGATCGAGTCCGGCCTGCGCACGGCAGGGCTGCAGACCGTCCCGTACGCCGTCCAGGGCAGCGCCACCGCGAGCTGCCGCCCCGACCCGCCGGGCGCCGCCCAGACCTTCCTCCTCGCGGCCGCCGCCCGGCCCCCGCTCACCCTCGCCCCCGACGCCCCACCGCCCCGCGCCCTCACCCCCGACGCGCTCCGCGGCTCCGCCACCCGCCTCGCCGCCCTCCGCCCCGCCCACCCCCCGGCCGCCCTCACCCTGCTCGGCCCCCGCTGAGCCGGGGGCGCGGGGCGGGACACCGGTGGTCCCGGGGAAGTCGGGTGGCGGTGGGTAGGGACCGGGCGGGGTCGGGTCGGTAGGCTCCCTGACATGGAGCATGAGGTTGTCGTCCCGATGCCCGCCGAGTTGGTGCGGCAGGCCTTGCAGGATCCGGCTCTGCTGGCCCGTAGCGTGCCGGGGCTGAGCACCGAACCGGCCGCGGTCGGCGCAGGGCCGGCGGAGGAGATCGGCGGCCGGCTGAAGCTGCGGATCGGCGGCTCCACCATCACGTACAAGGGCGTGCTGTCCCTGATCGAGGGACGCGAGGGCGTGCTGACCGTGTTCGCCGAGGGCCAGGAGGCCCGCGGCAGCGGCGAGGCGACCGCCACCGTCCGGGTCAGCGTCGCGGACGGCGCCGAGGACGGCACCGCGGTGGTCCGCTTCACCGGCGACCTGAGCGCCACCGGCCGGCTCACCGAGTTCGACGAGGAGACCCTCGACGCCGCCGGGCGGCGCCTGCTGGACCGGTTCGCCACCGCGCTCGCCTCCCCGGACGCCGAGCCCGAGCCGGAGAGCGAGAACGACGGCGAGGGCGACCCGGAGACCGGCAGCGAAGCCGAGGCCGGGACCGACGCCGGCGTGGTGTTCATCGAGGAGCACCAGGACCAGCCCGGCGACGACCTCGACGACGACCTGTCCGACCTGATCGCCTTCTCCGACGCCGACGCCGAGCGCTTCGGCCTGCCCACCGGCGGCGGCGACGAGGACGGGCCCGAGGAGGGCGTCGCCGAGGAGCTCCCCGCCGAGCCGCTCTTCGAGTACGAGGAGGAGCCGGCGGGCGGCGGCCCGGTGCGCCGCAGCATCGTCGGCCGCTCGGCCGAGGAGGTGGACCACGCGCCGCCGCGCGGGCGGTACGCCCCGGCGCTGCCGGCCCGCAGTGCCCGGGCCCGGGCGGCGTCCCGGTGGGGCGGCGAGGCCGGCGGGATCGTGGTGCCGGGTTCGGGCGGCCGCAGCGCGGTGCCGTGGGTGATCGGCGGCGGGGTCGCGCTGCTGGGTGGCGCCGTGGTGCTGGTCAGGGCCTTGCGTCGGCGCTGACCGGCGGGAGAGGGCCTAGACTGGACGCTCATGAGCAACGACCGCGACGCCCTGCTGGCACAGATCAAGGACAAGGCCGTCGTACACGGCAAGGTCACCCTTTCCTCCGGCAAGGAGGCCGACTACTACGTCGACCTGCGCCGGATCACGCTGGACGGCCAGGCCGCCCCGCTGGTCGGTCGGGTGATGCTGGACGCGACCTCGCACCTGGAGTACGACGCCGTCGGCGGTCTGACCCTGGGCGCCGACCCGGTGGCCGCCGCGATGCTGCACGCCGCCGCCGCGCGCGGGCGTGAGCTGGACGCCTTCGTGGTCCGCAAGGCGGGCAAGGCGCACGGCCTGCAGCGCCGGATCGAGGGCCCGGAGGTCAAGGGCCGCCGGGTGCTGGCGGTCGAGGACACCTCCACCACCGGTGGCTCGGTGCTGACCGCCGTCGAGGCGCTGCGCGAGGCGGGTGCCGAGGTGGTCGGCGTCGCGGTGATCGTGGAGCGCGGCGGCGCGGCCGCGGTCGAGGCGCAGGGCCTGCCGTACGTGACCGCCTACGACCTGGACGACCTGGGCCTCTGAGCCCGGCCGGACCTGACAGCACGAAGGGGCCGGGTCCTGTTTCACGTGAAACGTGAGACGGGACCCGGCCCCTTCGCGTGTACTGCGCGAAGCCCCGGTGCTCAGCCGCGCCGGTGGCGGCCGCCGCTCTGCACGGCGTCGGCCTCGGTGCTCTCCACGGCGCCGCCGGCCTTCCGCTTCTTGCGCTCGCGCAGGACCTCGATCAGGATCGGCGAGATCGAGAGCAGGACGATCAGCAGCACCGCCGGGATCAGGTACTTGTCGATCACCGGGGCGAGCGCGTCGCCGAAGAAGTAGCCGATCAGCAGCATGGACTCGGTCCAGAGCACGCCGCCGACGACGTTCCACAGGAAGAACGTCCGGGCGGGCATCTCCAGGGTGCCCGCGACCGGGTTGAGGAAGGTCCGGACGATCGGCATGAAGCGGGCCAGCACCACGGCCTTGCCGGGCCCGAACTTGTTGAAGTACTCCTCCGCCTTCATCACGTACTCGCGGCGGAAGATCTTCGACTCGGGCTTGTCGAACATCTTCGGCCCGACCTTGACCCCGATCAGGTGCCCGAGCTGGGCCCCCGCGACCGCGGCCACCGGGGCGCCGACGAGCAGGACGGCGATCGGCAGCTTGGCGCCGTCGCCGAGCACCGACGAGGCGGCGTTCGACGCCGCGACGCCGGCGATGATCAGCAGTGAGTCACCCGGGAAGAAGAAGCCGACCAGCAGGCCGGTCTCCGCGAAGATGATCGCGATCAGCCCGATGGCGCCGACGGACGAGATCAGTGATTTGGCGTCGAGAAGGTTGACGGCCAGCTGGTTGTAGTCCACGGCCGCAGGATAGCTGGCCGTTCTGTCCGGAGGCTTCGCCCGGCAGGTGTATCCGGTGTCCGCCGAACGTCGTAGGAGCGGGCCGTCCGCGTCGTCGCCGGCGACGGTCCGACTGGCGGGCTCCTGCTGACCTGCGGGCACGAGTCTGGGAGGATGGCACGGGCGTCCGGTCCGCAGCGGCACACCACCCTCATTGCCGTACCGCGGAGGTCGCTCGAACCTTGGTGCCGGAGAGCCACACCGCAGCGCCGCGCGTCGGCGGCCGGCACGGAGTCGTACCGAAGGCGTACACAGCGTCGGACAGCACCGTCCGTACGCCGCAACCCGACAGGAGCGGATCGCATGCCCATCGCAACTCCCGAGGTCTACAACGAGATGCTGGACCGGGCCAAGGCGGGCAAGTTCGCCTACCCGGCCATCAACGTCACCTCGTCGCAGACGCTGCACGCCGCACTGCGTGGTTTCGCCGAGGCCGAGAGCGACGGCATCATCCAGATCTCGACCGGTGGCGCGGAGTTCCTGGGCGGCCAGCACAACAAGGACATGGTGACCGGCGCCGTGGCGCTGGCCGAGTTCGCGCACATCGTCGCCGCCAAGTACGACATCACCGTCGCGCTGCACACCGACCACTGCCCGAAGGACAAGCTGGACGGCTACGTCCGCCCGCTGCTGGCGGTCTCCGCCGAGCGCGTGGCCAAGGGCCAGAACCCGCTGTTCCAGTCGCACATGTGGGACGGCTCGGCCGAGACCCTCGCCGACAACCTGGCGATCGCCCAGGAGCTGCTGGCCCAGGCCGCCGCCGCCAAGATCATCCTTGAGGTCGAGATCACCCCGACCGGCGGCGAGGAGGACGGCGTCACGCACGAGATCAACGACGAGCTGTACACCACCGTCAACGACGCCGTGCGCACCGCCGAGGCGCTGGGCCTGGGCGAGAAGGGCCGCTACCTGCTGGCCGCCTCGTTCGGCAACGTGCACGGCGTCTACAAGCCGGGCAACGTCGTGCTGAAGCCGGAGCTGCTGCGCGAGCTGCAGGACGCGATCGGCAAGCAGTACGGCAAGACCGACCCGTTCGACTTCGTCTTCCACGGCGGTTCGGGCTCGACCGCGGCGGAGATCGCCACCGCGCTGGAGAACGGCGTCGTGAAGATGAACCTGGACACCGACACCCAGTACGCCTTCACCCGCCCGGTCGTGGACCACATGTTCCGCAACTACGACGGCGTGCTGAAGGTCGACGGCGAGGTCGGCAAGAAGAACACCTACGACCCGCGCACCTGGGGCAAGCTCGCCGAGGCGGGCATGGCCGCCCGCGTGCTGGAGGCCGCGCAGCAGCTGCGATCGGCCGGCAACCGCCTGAAGTGAGCCCGGCGGCCGGGCTGAGCCCGGCCACCGTGTGAACGCGGATGCGCCCCCCGGTGGACTTCACCGGGGGGCGCACCTGTGTTGTGGGTCTGCTGCCTCAGCAGCCGTGCGGGTCTACTGCTTCAGCTCCGCGTACGCCTCCGCGCTGCTGTCCTTCAGGAACTGCCAGCAGCGGGCCTCCTCCTCGGTGTCCTTGATCGCGCCGGCCGCCCGTGCGAGCCCCGCCAGGCAGCGCAGGAAGCCGCGGTTGCCGCGGTGCTCCCACGGCACGGGGCCGTGGCCCTTCCAGCCGTTGCGACGCAGTGCGTCCAGGCCGCGGTGGTAGCCGGTCCGGGCGTAGGCGTAGGACTCGACGTAGCGGCCGGCCGCGTAGGCGTCGTCGGCGAGCATCGCCCAGGCGAGGCAGAAGGTCGGGAAGTCGGCGGCCACCTGGGTGGGTGAGGCCGATTCCTCCGCCAGCATGCGGTAGGGCTGCTCGTCCTCCGGGAGAAGGGTCGGGTCGGGGCCGTCGAGAAGATTCCGGTGAATCGCCATGCAGGCAGTCTGCCACCCGAGACGCCAGGGTCAACCGCCGTCCCGGGATCGGCGGCGGCCGCCGGGCGCCTGCATACCCGGTATGTGGACATTCACCCGTTCGCCATGTCAGGGTGTCGATCATGCCCGCAGCCAGATCCGCCGCCAGGAGCAGCAGTGCCCGCGGCCGCCGACGCCGCCGGCCGCCGCGCCGGCTCGGGCCCGGCATGCTCGCGGCGCTGGTCACGGCGGTGGCGGTGCTGGGCGGTACGGCGGTCGTGCTGACCCGTTCCTCGGACGCGCCCGACGGCGGGCCGACCGCCCAGGCGCGGATCGCCCCGCCGACCGAACAGGCCCCCTCGCCCGCCGGCCCGACACCGACCCCGACGCCGACCGACACCCCGAGCGAGCCCCCCGCCCCGCCCTCGCCGCCCGCCCCCACCACGCCCGACCCCGGCCCGGCCAAGGGCGCGGGCACCTTCAGCATCGCCGCCGCCACCGCCCAGCCGGTCGGACGCGGCACCGTGCGCCGCTACCGGGTGGAGGTCGAGGACGGCATAGGCATCGACGCCGCCTCCGCCGCCGCCCAGATCCACGGCTTCCTCGGCGACAAGCGCGGCTGGACCAACGACCGCAAGAACGGCTTCCAGCTGGTCGCCGGCGGCGGGTACGACTTCACCGTGAAGATCGCCTCGCCGGCCACCGTGGACCGGATCTGCGGCGCCTCCGGCCTGGACACCCACGGCGAGGTGAACTGCAACGTCGGCAACCAGGTGCTCGTCAACTCCAAGCGCTGGAACACCGGTTCACCGCAGTTCAGCGGCCCGCTCGACGAGTACCGGGCGCTGATCATCAACCACGAGGTCGGCCACCGGATAGGCCACGGGCACGAGACCTGCCCCGGCCCGGGCAAGCCGGCGCCCGCGATGATGCAGCAGATCTACGGGCTCAAGGGCTGCGAGCCGAACGCCTGGCCGTACTCGGAGAACGGCACCTACCTCAGCGGGCCGTCGGTGCCGTAGGACGCCCCCTGAAGCGCGGCTACCCGAGCACCGGCAGGTACTCCCGCAGGTCGCTGCGCTCGCCGGAGGCGGAGACCGCCGCCGCGTCCACCGCGGCCGCCCAGTCGGCCCGGCCGGTGGCCAGCCGGATCCAGGTCAGCGGGTCGGTCTCGACCACGTTCGGCGGGGTGCCCCGGGTGTGCCGGGGGCCCTCGACGGCCTGCACGACGGCGTACGGCGGGATCCGCAGCTCGACCGCGCCGCCCGGCGTGCGGTCGGCGAAGGCGTCGGCCAGCAGCCGGGTGACGGCGGCGACGGCCTGGCGGTCGTGCGGGAAGCCGTCGAGGCCGAGCGCGGCAGCCAGGTCGTCGGCGTGCACGACGGTCTCCACCAGCCTGGTCACCAGCATGTCGGCGAGGGTCATCGAGCCGAGCCGGATCTCGAACCGCCGTACCGGGTCGGCGACTTCGGGCCGGTCCAGCAGGCCGGTCAGCGCGTCCGCCGCCCGGGTGAAGGCCTGCGCCACCGAAGCCGCGTCCCCGCCGAAGTCGCCGGCGGCCCTCGCCCGGGCCTGCTCGTCGAGCAGCGGCGCGACCGTGCCGACCGCGGCCACCCACCCCGGCAGGTCCAACGGCGCCCGCCCCTCCAGCGGATCGTCGAGGTGCTCGGGGACGAAGTCGAGCTGGACGGCGAGGTGCGCGATCAGCTCGCGGACCGTCCACTCCCCCAGCCCGGTCGGCCGGGCCAACCACTGCTCGGCGTCCGGGCGTTCACAGAGCTGCCGGACGGCGTCGCGCAGCGCGCCGGTCTGCGCCGCGAGCGCGGTGCGCACCTTCTGCGGCTGGTAGGTACGGGGCTTGGGGGGCATGGCCCCCAACATACGCCGGGGTGCGGACAGCCCCGCATACACCGGGGTGCGGACGGCCCCGCACACGCCGAAGGGCGGACGGCCCCGTCGGACCGTCCGCCCCTCGAACCGTGCGGGTCAGGCGAGCAGAGCCTCGATGACGCCGGTGTGGGCGTCCTTCAGCTCGGCCAGCGAGACGGTGAACTGGCCCTGGACGTCCAGGGATTCGCCGTCCACGACACCGATGCGGGTGGCCGGCAGGCCGCGCGCGGTGCACATGTCGTTGAACCGGAGCTCCTCGCTGCGCGGCACCGCCACGACGGCGCGGCCGGCCGACTCGGAGAACAGGAACACGAACGGGTCCGCGCCCTCGGGCACGATGATCCGCGCGCCGTGGCCGCCCTTGAGGCAGCTCTCCACGAGCGCCTGGCCGAGGCCGCCGTCGGAGAGGTCGTGCGCGGCGTCGATCATGCCGTCGCGCGAGGCGGCGATCAGGATGTCGCCGAGCAGCCGCTCGCGCTCCAGGTCGACCTTGGGCGGCAGACCGCCGAGGTGGTCGTGGACCACCTGCGACCAGGCCGAGCCGCCGAGCTCGTCCGCGGTGTCGCCGAGCAGGTAGAGCAGCTGCCCCTCCTCGGCGAAGGCGGCCGGGGTGCGCCGGGTGACGTCGTCGATGACGCCGAGCACCGCGACCACCGGGGTCGGGTGGATGGCGACCTCGCCGGTCTGGTTGTACAGCGAGACGTTGCCGCCGGTGACCGGGGTGCCGAGCACCAGGCAGGCGTCGGCCAGGCCGCGGGTGGCCTCGGCGAACTGCCACATCACGTCCGGGTCCTCGGGGGAGCCGAAGTTGAGGCAGTCGGAGATCGCGAGCGGCTTGGCGCCGCCGGCCGCGACGTTGCGGTAGGCCTCGGCGAGGGCCAGCTGGGCGCCGGTGTACGGGTCCAGCTTGGTGTAGCGGCCGTTGCCGTCGGTGGCGACCGAGACGCCGAGGTTGGTCTCCTCGTCGATCCGGATCATGCCCGAGTCCTCGCCGACCGAGAGCACGGTGTTGCCGAGCACGTAGCGGTCGTACTGGTCGGTGATCCAGGACTTGGAGGCCTGGTTCGGGGAGCCGGCGACCTTCAGCAGGTCGGCCTTGAGGCCCTCGCCGGTGGTCGGGCGGGCCAGCCGCTCGCCGGTGGGGGCGTCGGCCTGCAGCGCGTCCTGCCAGCTCGGGCGGGCGTACGGGCGCTGGTAGGTCGGGCCCTCGTGGGCGACGGTGCGCGGCGGCACGTCGACGACGAGTTCGCCGTGCCAGAAGATCTCCAGGCGCTCGCCGTCGGTCACCTCACCGATGACGGTGGCGATGACGTCCCACTTCTCGCAGATCTCCAGGAAGCGGTCGACCTTGCCGGGCTCGACGATGGCGCACATGCGCTCCTGCGACTCGCTCATGAGGATCTCCTCGGGCGAGAGCGTGTTGTCGCGCAGCGGCACGGTGTCCAGCTCGACCCGCATGCCGCCGGAGCCGGCGCTCGCCAGCTCCGAGGTCGCGCAGGACAGGCCGGCGCCGCCCAGGTCCTGGATGCCCTTGACGAGCTTCTCCCGGAAGATCTCCAGGGTGCACTCGATCAGGAGCTTCTCCTGGAACGGGTCGCCGACCTGGACGGCCGGACGCTTGGTCGGCTTGCTGTCGTCGAAGGTCTCGGAGGCGAGCACGGAGACGCCGCCGATGCCGTCGCCGCCGGTGCGGGCTCCGTACAGGATGACCTTGTTGCCGGCGCCGGAGGCCTGCGCGAGGTGGATGTCCTCGTGCTTCATGACGCCCACGCACAGCGCGTTGACCAGCGGGTTGCCCTGGTAGCAGGAGTCGAAGACGACCTCGCCGCCGATGTTCGGCAGGCCCAGGCAGTTGCCGTAGCCGCCGATGCCCGCGACGATCCCGGGCAGCACGCGCCGGGTGTCCGGGTGGTCGGCCGCACCGAACCGCAGCGGGTCCATCACGGCGACCGGGCGGGCGCCCATCGCGAGGATGTCGCGCACGATGCCGCCGATGCCGGTGGCCGCGCCCTGGTAGGGCTCGATGTACGACGGGTGGTTGTGCGACTCGACCTTGAAGGTCACGGCGTAGCCCTGGCCGACGTCGACCACACCGGCGTTCTCGCCGATGCCGACGAGCATCGCGTCCGAGTCGGGCTTCTTGTCGCCGAACTGCTTCAGGTGGACCTTGCTGCTCTTGTACGAACAGTGCTCCGACCACATGACCGAGTACATCGCGAGTTCGGCGCCGGTCGGGCGGCGGCCGAGAATCTCGCGGATGCGCGTGTACTCGTCCTCCTTGAGGCCGAGTTCGGCCCAGGGCTGGGCGACGTCCGGGGTCTGCTCGGCGTTCTTGACGGTGTCGAGGCTCATCAGGCGTTCACCAGCTGCTTCAGGACGGAAGTGAAGAAGCCCAGGCCCTCGACGGTCGGACCGGTGAGCGACTCCACGGCGTGCTCCGGGTGCGGCATCAGGCCGACGACATTGCCGGCGGCGTTGGTGATGCCGGCGATGTCGCGGTACGAACCGTTCGGGTTACCGCATCCGTCAGCGGCATCGCCGCGGGCCACGTAACGGGCCACCACCCGGCCCTCCGCCTCCAGTTGGTCCAGGACGCGCTCCTCGGCGACGAACCGGCCCTCGCCGTTCTTCAGCGGAACGACGATTTCCTGGCCCGCCGAGTAATCCCGGGTCCAGGCGGTACCGGTGTTCTCGATGCGCAGCTTCTGGTCGCGGCAGACGAAGTGCAGCGAGTCGTTGCGGGTGAGCGCGCCGGGCAGCAGGTGAGATTCGCAGAGCACCTGGAAGCCGTTGCAGATACCGAGGACCGGCATTCCCAGCTTCGCCTGCTCGATGACGGTGTCCATCACGGGCGAGAAGCGGGAGATCGCGCCGCAGCGCAGATAGTCGCCGTAACTGAATCCGCCCGGCAGGACGACGGCGTCGACCTGGTGGAGATCCTTGTCACGGTGCCAGAGCGCGACCGGCTCGGCGCCGGCCAGGCGGACCGCGCGCTGGGCGTCACGGTCGTCGAGGGAGCCGGGGAAAGTGACGACGCCAACGCGGGTGGTCACTTCGCCGCCTCCTCGACGCGGACGGTGAAGTCCTCGATCACGGTGTTGGCGAGAAAGGTCTCGGCGGCTTCGCGGATACGGGCGAGCGCGGCGTCGTCGACCGGGCCCTCCACTTCCAGCTCGAAACGCTTGCCCTGGCGGACGTCGGCGATCCCGGTGAATCCGAGACGGGGCAGTGCACGCTGCACCGCCTGGCCCTGGGGGTCGAGGATCTCCGGCTTGAGCATGACGTCGACTACGACGCGTGCCACTGGCACTCCCGGTGGTGTCTTCGGTGAGGCGGGGGAACTCCAGACTACCGGGGGTTTCGGGCGGGATTGCTGGCCGGGGCAGGCGACGCGCGTAGACCCGAGACCCTTACGCGGCAAGGGATCCACGCCCGTGAACCCCCGACCCGGCCGCGCGGTTTCCACGGATTCGGCCCCCGGAACGAGAACACCCGAAGAACACCCGAATACGGCACTCCGGGACAGATCGACCCGTCCCGCACTCCGGTATCCGGCACTCCGGCGAAGACACGTGAATATCCGGAAAAGAATGCCGGACTCTTCGATTTCGACCCCCTTCGGGTGCAGAATAGGGCCACCTGTCGCGGCAAGTGCTGCGTATCCGGCGGGCCACCAGGCCTGCCCGTATGCGCTTGCGCGAGTGGTGCACATCAGGCCCCCGGACGCACCCCGCGGACCGGCGGCCGAATTGCCCGAGAGGATTGACACCCATGGCTCAGCGTGTAGTTGTCACGCTCTCCGACGACCTGGACGGCGGCGCCGCGGCGGAAACCGTCCACTTCGGCGTCGACGGGAAGTCGTACGAGATCGACCTGTCCGTGGACAACGCGGAAAAGCTGCGGGAGGCCCTCGCTCCGTTCGTCGCGGCCGGCCGCCGCCAGAGCCGCACCGGAAAGTCCTTCCGCCGCACCGCGCTCACCCCGGACCCGGCCGCGGTGCGCGCCTGGGCCCTGTCGCGCGGCATGGAGCTGCCGGCCCGCGGACGCATCCCCAAGCACGTGTACGAGCAGTTCGCCGAGGCGAACTGACCGCCCCGGGCACCCCGGTCGCCCCGCCCGCCTGGACCGAAAGGGTGGGGCGACCACCCCGAACGATGCTGTAGAGTAATCCTCGTCGCCGCAACGGAGAGATCCGAAGAGGTGGCGGGTGCCCCACCAGGCACCGTGCGGACGTGGCTCAGTTGGTAGAGCATCACCTTGCCAAGGTGAGGGTCGCGAGTTCGAATCTCGTCGTCCGCTCGCAGTGTGCGAGCACAGCACAACTCCATAGTTAGACCTGCGGACGTGGCTCAGTTGGTAGAGCATCACCTTGCCAAGGTGAGGGTCGCGAGTTCGAATCTCGTCGTCCGCTCCAGAACGAAAGGCCCCCTCGATCGAGGGGGCCTTTCGGCATTCCCGCACCACCTTGATCCCGGGCCCATGACATTTGTCATCGCCGACCCGTGGATCTCCACCGCCGGCTCATGACGGCGCGCACTGCCCGCCCGGCCGGGGAGGCGGAAGGCTTGAGCCATGGAAACGAGCCAGCCCCTGCGCCCCGGCGACAGCGTGATCGAGGTCACCGACCTGCACCGCCACTACGGCACCGGCACCACCGGCTACCACGCCGTCCGCGGCATCGACCTGACCGTCGGCCGCGGTGAGCTGTTCGCCCTGCTCGGCACCAACGGGGCTGGCAAGACCTCCGCCATGGAGCTCATCGAGGGCCTGGCCGCCCCCAGCGGCGGCACCGTCCGGGTGCTCGGCCACGACCCCCACCGGGAGCGCGCCGCCGTCCGCCCGCGGATCGGCATCATGCTCCAGGAGGGCGGCTTCCCCGGCGACCTCACCATCGCCGAGACCGGCCGCAGCTGGGCCGGCATGACCAGCGGCGCCCGCCCGGTCGACGAGGCCCTGGAGCTGGTCGGCCTCGGCCACCGCCGCGACGTCCGGGTCAAGCAGCTGTCCGGCGGCGAGCGGCGCCGGCTCGACCTCGCGATGGCCCTGCTCGGCCGCCCCGAGGTGCTCTTCCTGGACGAGCCCAGCACCGGCCTCGACCCCGAGGCGCGCGCCGCCGTCTGGCGGCTGGTCCGCGAACTGCGCGCCCAGGGCACCACCGTGCTGCTCACCACGCACTACCTGGAGGAGGCCGAGGAGCTCGCCGACCGGCTGGCCATCATGCACGGCGGCCGGGTCGTCACCACCGGCACCGTCGCCGAGGTGATCGCCGGCCGGCCCTCCCGGATCAGCTTCGACCTCCCCGAGTTCACCGGGACCGCGCTGCCGGTCCTCGCCGGGGCCGAGATCGCCGTCGACGGCCGCAAGGTCACCGTGCAGACCGGCGGCCTCCAGCGCACCCTCTTCGAACTGCTCGGCTGGGCCCAGCAGCACGGGATCGCGCTCGGCTCCCTGGACGCCCGCAGCGCCTCGCTGGAGGAGGCCTTCCTCGCCATCGCCTCCGAGGCCGCCCACCAGGCCCCGCCCCAGTCGCCCGCCGCCCCCACCGCCCGCACCGCCCGCCGCCGCCTGATCGGATCCGCCCGATGACCACCGCCACCGCCGCCAAGACCGCCGTCGGCCCGCAGAGCACCACCGCCCGCCGGCTGCTCTCCCTCGGCCGCGCCGAGGCCACCCTGCTGCTGCGCAACCGGGCCGCCCTGTTCACCGCGCTGCTGCTGCCGCTGCTGCTGATCGCCGGCCGGCGCAACATGCTCAAGCAGCAGGCCGAGTCCCACCCCGGGCTGGACGTCGACACGCTGCTGATCACCGGCACCATCGGCGGCATCCTCGCCTTCGTCGTCTACTACAACCTGACCGCCGCGTACGTCGCCCGCCGCAACGAGCTGGTG
Source organism: Kitasatospora sp. NPDC058243 (assembly GCF_042882025.1). Lineage (NCBI taxonomy): Bacteria > Bacillati > Actinomycetota > Actinomycetes > Kitasatosporales > Streptomycetaceae > Kitasatospora > Kitasatospora sp. NPDC058243. Next base: position 69,579 of record NZ_JBHVWW010000017.1, on the reverse strand, counting down.
CTCAAGCGGCTGCGCACCGGCGAGGCCCGGGACATCGAGATCCTGGCCGGCACGGCGGTGCCCTCGGTGAGCCTCGCCCTGATGATGTGCGCCGTGGTCGGCGTCGGCGCAGCCGCCCTCCTCAAGCTCAGCACGCCGGTGAACCCGCTGCTGCTGGCCGTCGGGCTGGTCCTGAGCATCGCCGTCTTCATCGCACTGGCCGCCATCTCCAGCGCCTTCACCAAGACCGTCGAGACCGCCGGCATCACCACCCTCCCGGTGCTGCTGGTCTCCCAGTTCGGCTCCGGCCTGCTCATCCCGCTGGAGATCATGCCCCCCGGGCTGGCCGACTTCTGCCGCCTGCTGCCCACCACCCCGGCCTTCCAGCTGATCCGGATCGGCTGGACCGGCAGCGACGGCTCGGCCGCCGCCACCGGCTTCGCCGGCACCTGGTCCACCGCCGCCCCGCACCTGGTGACCGGCGCCGTCTGGCTCGGCCTGGCGGTCTGGGGCGCGGTGCGCTACTTCCGCTGGGAGTCGCGCCGCTGACGCCCCGGCGGGCGCCCTCTCTGGAAGTGCGAAGGTCAGACCCCCGTTCCGCCTCTGATATGAAGGTAGCGACACGATCTTGATCGATACGGGGAGCGATTCGATGGCCGTCCAGGGGCCGGTTCGCAGATGGAAGGGCTTCGGCAAGCCCCAACGCGCCGAGCTGTACTTCCGCTGGTCGCTCTACATGGTGGCCTGGTGCATCGTTCCGGTGAACCTGGTGCTCAGCGCCTCCTCCGTCGCGAACCTCGACCGGTCGGTCGGCGCCGTCCGGGTCACCCTGGTCGTCTCGCTCGCCTCCACCCTGCTCTGCCTCCGGGCGTTCCGCACCTCGCTCGACCACTACCTGCACCGCCCCGCCGAGCACCTGCGCTGGCTGATCGTCAACAGCGCGCTCTCGGTCGCCGGTTCCTGGGCCGTCCTGCTGCTGGGCCCGTCCGCCGCCGAATCCGGGCAGCCCGGAGGGACGCCGTTCACCGCGGCGATCGCCATCGCCATGCTGTGCGCCGCCATCGGTCCGATCAGCGTGGGCCTGCCCCTGCGCCAGGTCTTCCCCGCCGGACTCGGCCTGATCCTGCTGACCGCCCCGGCGATGCTGCTGACCGGGGTGAGCCCCGCCACCACGGCCGGACTGGCGGTCGGGGCGGCGATCAGCCTGACCGCCCTCGTCGGCACCTGCCGCAGCTTCGCCTGGGTGACCGCGATCATCTGGGAACTGGAGACCGCCCGCGAGGCCCAGTCCCGGCTGGCCGTCGCCGAGGAGCGGCTGCGGTTCTCCCGCGACCTGCACGACGTGATGGGCCGCAACCTCACCACCATCGCGCTCAAGAGCGAACTCGCCGTCCAGTTCGCCCGCCGCGGGCGCCCGGAGGCCGCCGACCAGATGGCCGAGGTGCAGCGGATCGCCCAGGAGTCGCAGCGCGAGGTCCGGGACGTCATCCGCGGCTACCGCACCGCCGACCTGCACGCCGAGGCGATCGGCGCCCGCGCGGTGCTCCGCAGCGCCGACGTCGCCTGCGAGATCGACCTCGGCGAGAACGCCGACCAACTGCCGCCGCCGATCCAGTCGGTGCTCGGCTGGGTGATCCGCGAGGCCACCACCAACGTGCTGCGGCACAGCGAGGCCGCCCACTGCCTGATCCGGCTGGACCTCCAGGACGGCCGCGCCGTCCTGGAGCTGGAGAATGACGGGGTGCCCGCCGTCCCGCTCCCCTCGCAGGGCGGCGGCACCGGACTGCGCGGCCTGCGCGAACGGCTGGCCGCCCACGACGGCGAACTGACCATCCCCGAGACCGCCCAGGGCACCTTCCGGATGCTCGCCGCCGTACCGCTCTGACCCGCACCCACCGACGGAGGACCGCCCGATGACCGACCCCGCACCCGTGCGCGTCCTGCTCGCCGACGACGAGCACCTGATCCGGGGCGCGCTGGCCGCGCTGCTCTCCCTGGAGGAGGACATCACCGTGGTCGCCGAGGCCGGCTCCGGGCCGGAGGCGCTGGCGATGGCGCAGGCCCACCGCCCGGACGTCGCGGTGCTGGACCTCCAGATGCCCGGCAAGGACGGCATCGAGGTGGCCACCGAACTGCGCCGGCTGCTGCCGGACTGCCGCTGCATGATCGTCACCGGCCACGGCCGCCCCGGCTACCTCAAGCGGGCGCTGGAGGTCGGGGTGCGCGGCTTCCTGCCGAAGACCGTCTCGGCGGCGGACCTGGCCGGCATCATCCGGACCGTCCGGGCCGGCGGCCGGTACGTGGACCCGGAGCTGGCCGCGGACGCGATCAGCGCGGGCGAGACCCCGCTCACCCCGCGCGAGACGGACGTCCTGGAGCTGGCCGCCGACGGCACCTCGATCACCGAGATCGCCGAACGGGCGGCGCTGTCCCCCGGCACCGTCCGCAACTACCTGTCCTCGGCGGCCGGGAAGCTGGGCGCCGAGAACCGGCACGCGGCGGTGCGGATCGCCCGCGAGCACGGCTGGATCTAGGCCGATCCAGATCGGTCCAGGACCGGGCACCGGCTCGCGGGCGGCCGGGCGTCAGGCCCAGGCGGTGCCGGTCAGCCGCTCGTACACCTCGATGTACTTGGCGCGGGTCTGCTCGACCAGCTCGGCCGGCAGCTCCGGCGGCGGCTGCTCGCTGTAGCGGTCCCAGCCGGAGGCCGGGGAGACCAGCCAGTCGCGGATCAGCTGCTTGTCGAAGGACGGCTGCGAGCGGCCGGGCTGCCACTCGTCGGCCGGCCAGTACCGGGAGGAATCCGGGGTGAGCACCTCGTCGCCGATCAGCAGCTCGCCGTCCAGCAGGCCGAACTCGAACTTGGTGTCGGCCAGGATGATGCCGCGGTCGCGGGCGATGTCCCGGGCCCGGCCGTAGACGTCCAGGGTGGTGCGGCGCAGCTGGGCGGCCAGGTCGGCGCCGATCCGGCGGGCGGTCTCCTCGTAGGAGACGTTCTCGTCGTGCTCGCCGACCTCGGCCTTGAGCGCCGGCGTGTAGATCGGGGCGGGCAGCTCGGAGCTGTTCTCCAGCCCCTCCGGCAGGGCGATGCCGCAGACCGTGCGGTTCTCCTGGTACTCGGCCAGGCCGGAGCCGGCCAGGTAGCCGCGGGCGACCGCCTCGACCGGGACCATGTCCAGGCTGCGGCAGATCAGCGTGCGGCCCTTCCAGTCGGCGGGGGCGCCGGACGGGACCTCGGTGGAGATCACGTGGTTGGGGACGATGTCGGCGATCCGCTCGAACCACCACAGGGACAGCTGGGTGAGGACGCGACCCTTGTCGGGGATCTCGTTCGGCAGCACCCAGTCGTGGGCGGACATCCGGTCGCTGGCGACCATGACCAGCTCGCCGGACTCGGTCCGGTAGAGGTCGCGCACCTTGCCGGTGTGCAGGTGGACCAGGCCGGGCACCTGGACCGGCTCGGGCTTGGTGACAAATCCGCTCAAGGTGTCTCAGTCCTCAGGGGTCGTTCGCGGGCGTGGGGCGCGCGAAAGGGGAGGTCACTGCCCCCGCAGTCTTTCACGAACCCCCGAGGCCCCGTTTCTGGCCGAGGGCGGCCCCGCTCCGGCCGAGGGCGGCACCGCTCCGGCCGAGGGCGGCACCGTTCTTGCCGGGGGCGGGCTCGTTCTTGCCGAGGCGGTCGAGCAGGTTGGCGGTGGCCCGCTGGATCCGCTCGTCGGTGAGGCCGGGGCGGCCCAGTGCGGGCGACCAGGCGAAGGTGCCGGCCGCGAACACGTACGCGCCGCTGGGCGCCCGGTACAGCGAGGTCTCCTGGTAGCGGGTGCGGCCGGCGAGGTCCTGGTACGGCGAGTGCGCGAGCAGCACCCGCTCGGTGTGCTCGGGCAGCGCCACCTTGGGGTAGTAGCGGTCGGCCTCGCCGGCGACCAGGCCGGGCAGTTCGTCGCCCTCCTGCAGGCCGGTGCCGTCCCAGAGCCAGTGCGCGGTGTGCCGGGCGATCAGCGGGACGGGCGCGGCGACCCGGCCCGAGTACTGCAGGCCGAGCACCTGCTGCTCGGGCTCGCCGGCGTCCCGCCACAGCGCGCTGGCCGAACCGGGTACCCCGGCGGCCGGGCTGCCCGGCTGGACCTTCTGCCGCTTGCGGCAGTTGAGCAGCCGGTTGGGTTCGCCGGAGGCGGCGGCGGTCAGCTCGACCCGCCAGTACATGGTGTTGGCGGACAGGAACACCAGCGAGGTGCCGTCGTCCCTGGCCTGCTCGACGGCCCGGCGCATCGGCTCGGACCAGTACTCGTCGTGGCCCGGGAAGATCAGCGCCCGGTGCCGCCCCGGGTCGACCAGGCCCGCGTGCAGGTCGGTGGCGGTGGCGTAGGAGAGGTCGTAGCCGTAGCGCTCGGCCCAGCGGATGAAGTCGTACGCGTGGCCGACGTGCAGCGGCAGCCCGGCGGTGGCGTGCGGGCGGTCGAAGGAGACCGTGACGGCCGCCTCCGGCTCGCCGACCAGGCCGCCCCGGCCGTCCCAGGCGTGGTAGAGGCTGGCGCCGCTGCGGCCGTCCTCGGGGAACAGGTTGTAGGCCTGCCAGGTCACGTCCGGGACCACCAGGAGCAGCTCGGCGGCGTGCTCCCGGTCCTCGAAGTCCCGGACGGTGAACGGGATGTGGCTGCGGTGCAGCATGTCCGCGGTGGTCAGCACGGCGACGTACGCGCCGGGCTTCCAGTGCACCGGGATCTGCAACCGCCAGGAGTGCCACCAGTGGTGGCAGGAGACCGTCCGCTCGACCACCAGCGGGGCGGGCTGGGCCAGCCCGGCGATCAGCGGGCTGGACGTCATGTGGCGGGCGCCGTCGCCGCCGTAGTGGCCGATCCGCCAGACGTCCACGGTGAACTCGCGGGGCGGGTTGACGGTGACCCGGAAGTCCACCGAACCGCCGGGGCGGATCACCCCGGCCGAGGCGAAGCCCTTGATCTGCTGGTCCACGTCGTTGGCGCTCTGCGGGGTGCCGACCGGCGGCTTGGGCCGGGCGCCGACCGCCAGCGGCCGCTGGCCGGGCGCGTCCACCGAGACGTACCAGGGGACGGCGCCCTCGGCGCCGGCCAGGTACTGGTCCGGGCTGCGCAGCCAGGGCAGCGGGCCCTGGCCGAAGGGGTCGGAGACGCTGTAAGCGTGCGTTCCGGACTCCCAGCGACGGTTGAGTTCCGTGCCCACGCGCCCCTCCCAGGTGCACTTCCGCCCGGTTGGCACGTGCCCCCCGGATGTGCGTGCGGTCTAATACACCACAGAGTGCTGGCGCTCCGTCACCCTGTGGTCGCAATTGGTGCCGGGAATCTCACGCCCTCCCCCGGCCGGGCCTCCGGCCTGCGAAGACGGCCGCCCGCCGGTCGGTTTGGGGGCGCGCGCCGGAGCGCCGAGCGCCGCCTGTCCGGCTCACAACCGGACGGGTTTCTCCAGACGGACGTCGGCGGCGTCCAGCCAGGCCCGCAGCGGGCCGTCCTGGCCCTGCTCGACGGCCTGGGCGACCGGCCCGGCCAGGTCGGTACGGCGGATCCCGCCCAGCAGCAGCACCGGACCGTCCAGCCAGTCCAGGCCGGGCGCGCCGCCCGCGGTGTCCACGGCGGCGCAGCAGACCATCGCGGTGACGTGGTCGACCAGCAGGTCACGGCCGCTGCGGGCGGTTTCGAGCAGCGGGGCCGGGGCGGTCGTGCGGGCCAGCTGGGCGGCCAGCGCGGCGGCCAGCTGCTCCCCCTCGCCCTCGGCGAGCCGGACCAGCAGCCGGGTGAGCGTCGGGGAGCCGGGGCGGGCCTGCGGGGCGAGCCGGTCCAGGGCGGTCTGGAGGGCGGCAGCACGGGCCCGCCAGCCGGCGTCCACCACGTCGGCCGGGTAGTCGGTCCACTCCAGCTCGTGCCAGGCGCCGGCGGCCGGGCTGCCGAAGAACAGCTCGGCGGCGAGCCGGGAGACCGCCCGGTCGACGGTGCCGGGCTCCTCCAGCAGGTCGCAGGCGGGGCGGTCGCCGAGCCGGGTGCCGTAGCCGTCGGCCAGGCGGTCGCGCCGGGACAGCTCGGTGAGGGCGGAGACGACGCCGGCGTTGAGGTGGGCGGGGTGGCGGCCGAGCCGCCAGGCGGGCAGCGCGACCCGGGTGAGCAGCCGGTCCCAGCCCGCGTAGGCCAGGCCGACCTGCTCCTGGGCGGCGATCCGCAGGCCGTAGTCGACCGTCCTGGCCTGCTCGGAGGCCCAGCTCGCGACGGAGCGCTCCAGCTCGGCGGCGTGGCCGCGGCAGGCGCCGAGCAGCCGACGGGTGATCCCGCGGGTGATCCGCTCGGCGAGCGCGGCCGGACCGCGGTGCTCCGGCCGGGGCGGGCCCGCCAGGGTGCCGCCGCCGAGGCCGGGGGCGGCGCTCCGGCCGGAGTCCAGGCTGGCGTCCAGGCTGCGCAGGAAGCGGCGGGCGGCGGCGATCTCCGGGTCGGCGGAGGCCGCGGTGCCGGCCACCACGGGAGCGAGCAGGGCGCGCAGTTCGCCGGCCCGCATCCACCACAGGAAGGGCGAGCCGATCACCAGGACCGGGCCAGTCGGCTCGGGGTGCAGCCGCAGCGGGCGGGCCCGCCGCGCCTGCGGCACGTCCTCCAGCCAGCTGTCGCAGTCCGGGGTGAGGGCCACCGCGGAGGGCGCGGGCACGTCCAGCCGGTCGGCGAGTTCGTCGATCAGCCGGTACAGCTCGGGCGCCTCGACGCGTTTCAACGGGACGGCCGGGGTCCGGGGCGGGACGGCCCGGTGGTAGGCGCGGGCGGTCAGCCCGGCCACCAGGAGGGTCAGCGCGGCCACTGCGCAGACCGCCCAGCGGGCGGCGTCCCACCCGGCGGCGTCGGAGGAGCCGGGTGCGCCGATCCGCCCGGTGAACCGGCCCGCGAGCAGGACCACCGCGACGGCGGCGGGCATGACGGCGGCGGCCAGGGCGAGACCTCGGACCCGCAGGACCGCCTGGGCGTGAGCGCGCGCGGTGTCGACTGCGGCCATACGGTGCGGCACCCCCTTCGGAGCCCTCGGGCGCCCGGCGACGGGCCCTGAGCCGACTCGAAACGATCAGTTCCGACCGGGAAGCGGAGGCGTCCGATCCCCGGTAGTGCATGCTGTGTGGCGCTTCTGCCATGTTCGACGCACCGGCCCGGGTGGGTGTTCCGGATCGCCCCGGTTTCCACTCGTCCCGGTGACACCGCCCGGATTCCGGACGGTCACGACCGGTCCGGTGCGAAGCACCCGGGCACCCGCCCGGCCGGACGCCGTCCAGCATCCCCCCGTGGGAACACCGCTACCCGGCGGCGACCCCGGCGCACGGCCACGTCGCACTGCGATCCAGCGCACCATAAGGCCGGGCGCCCGGCTACGTCAGCCGGATGCGGGTGCTGTCACCCGATGGGCTGGAATCCGACCGCCGAACGGTGCGCCGGCCCCCGGAGTCACTCCCGCCCCGGAAACGCCGCAGGGCGCTGCGTCCATGGGGGGAAATCCCACGGTGCGCGGCGCCCTGCGGGCGGAGGCGGGGCAGGGCCTACTCGGTGGCTGCCTTCAGGGCGATGTCGGTGCGGTGCTGGCCGCCCTTGAGGGTGATCCGGTCCACGGCGGCGTACGCGCGGTCGCGCGCCTCCACCAGGTCGGCGCCGGTCGCGGTGACCGACAGGACGCGGCCGCCGGCGCTCAGCACCCGGCCGTCCTCGTCGGCCCTGGTACCGGCGTGCAGGACGAACGCGGTGCCGTCGGCCTCGGCCTCGGCCAGGCCCTCGATCGGGTCACCGGTGCGCGGCGCGGCCGGGTAGCCCTCGGAGGCGACGACCACGGTGACGGCCGCGCCCTCGTCCCAGCGCAGCGGCTCCAGCTGGTCCAGGGTGCCGGTGGCGGCGGCCAGCAGCACGGCGGCCAGCGGGGTGCGCAGCCGGGCCAGCACGACCTGGGTCTCCGGGTCGCCGAAGCGGGCGTTGAACTCGATCACCCGGGTGCCGCGCGAGGTGAGCGCGAGGCCCGCGTACAGCAGGCCGGAGAACTCGGTGCCCCGGCGGCGCAGCTCGTCGACGGTCGGCTGCAGGACGCTCTGCTGGACCTCCTCGACCAGCCCGGCGGGCGCCCACGGCAGCGGCGAGTAGGCACCCATGCCGCCGGTGTTGGGGCCCTCGTCGCCGTCCAGCGCGCGCTTGAAGTCCTGCGCGGGCTGGAGCGGGACGACGGTGGTGCCGTCGGTGATCGCGAACAGCGACACCTCGGGGCCGTCCAGGTACTCCTCGATGACCACGCGCTCGCAGGAGGCGGCGTGCTCCAGCGCGGCCGCGCGGTCGGAGGTGACCACCACGCCCTTGCCGGCGGCCAGGCCGTCGTCCTTGACCACGTACGGCGCCCCGAAGGCGTCCAGCGCCTCGGCGGCCTCGGCAGGGGTGGTGCAGACGTAGGAGCGGGCGGTGGGCACGCCGGCCCCGGCCATCACGTCCTTGGCAAAAGCCTTGGAGCCTTCCAGTTGGGCGGCTTCGGCGGACGGGCCGAACACCGGGATGCCGACCGCGCGCACGGCGTCGGAGACGCCCGCGACCAGCGGGGCCTCCGGGCCGACGACGACCAGGGCGGCGCCGAGCCGCACGGCCAGGTCGGCGACCTGCGCGCCGTTCAACTGGTCGACCGGGTGGACCGTCGCCACCTGCGCGATCCCGGCGTTGCCCGGGGCACAGTGCAGCTCGGAGACAGCGGGATCTTGGGACAGAGAGCGGCACAGGGCATGTTCGCGGGCGCCGCCGCCGATGACGAGGACCTTCACGCTTGGCAAGGGTAGTCGGTGGCCAGTTCCGGCCGCTCTCCGGTCCCGTCCGATCCTCCAGTCGGGGAGGTCCGTACGCCGAGGATGTCGGAGAAACCTCCAACTCGGACCGGCTCGGTGCGCACCGGGTGCCCGAGTCAGGACGGCGGGTCACCGGACCCTCCCTCGGACGGGTGAAATCTCGCCGCCCCCCGCATCCCTTCCACCTCGGGCTCCGGTGGCCGAATCCGGTAACGATCACCGGGGAAGCGACCCCATGGTCAGCCATTTGGCGGTAAGAAGTGCTGTTGGACAAACAACGGCAGACGCCGCGTCAGCCGATGGACCGCCAGACCGCCAGACCCAGCAGTCCGCCCGCCACAGGGAGCCCCACAGGTGAGCCAGCCGGAAATGCAGCCCGAGGAGAGTGCCTGGGGCAAGGAGATCGGCGAGGAGGACCCGCCCGCCGCGACCATCGCCCGCCAGGCGTCCACCCGCCGACGGACCGATCTGAGCACTCGACAGTTCCCCCTCGGGGACTGGGGCGAGCCGGCCGAGCGCCTGGAGGAGCTGTACCGCTGGTCCGAGGAGCGGGCGGTCGAGGCGATCGAGTGGTACCGCAAGGACCGGATCTGGAAGCGCCGCTGGGCGCGCCTGCTGCGGTTCGGCACGGCCGGCTTCGCGGTGGGCGGGGTGACCGCGCCGCTGGTCGACCTGACCGGCGCGGTCTCGCACGGCACCAGCTGGGGCTACGTCGGCCTGGCCCTCGCCGCCGCCTGCTACGGCACCGACCGGGTGTTCGGCCTCACCTCCGGCTGGATGCGTGACGTCAGCACCGCGCAGGCGCTGCAACGCCGGCTGGAGGCCTTCCAGTTCGACTGGGCGTCGGAGTGCGTGCGCGAGGTGCTCGGCCCGACCGAGGGCACCGCGGGCGAAGCCGCCGAGCGCTGCCTCGGCGTGCTGCGCCGGTTCTGCGAGGACGTCTCGGACATGGTCCGCACCGAGACCTCGGAGTGGATGCTGGAGTTCCGCGCGTCCATGACCCAGCTGCCCACCCAGGCCCCGGGCACCTGGGGCGGGCGCAGCGAGAGCGGGGTGGGCGCCCAGGTGCGGGTGCTGCCGCCGCCGGGCACCCGGCCCACCATGCCGCGCCAGCGGCCGCCGGAGGGGCCGCTGCGGTAGCGGGCGGGCTGATGCGGCGGGCGGCGCCTCGGGCGGAAGGCGGCCGGGTGCCTCAGGCGAAGACCACCATCGAGCCCTGGGCGAGGCTGCGGGTCGCCGCCGCGTACAGGCCCGCCCAGGCGTGCCGCTCGCGGGCGAAGGGGTGCAGGTCGTCCAGCGGCGGCCCGAACGGCTGCTCCAGGCCGGTCGGGCCGAGCGGCCGGGTCGGGCCCGGCGGGTTGAGCGGGTCGAGGCCCAGCGCCGGGGCGACGGCCTGCAGTTCGCGCAGCAGCCCGTGGCTGGAGCCGAGCGGACCACCGGAGGCGAGCAGTGCGTCGTCCACCAGCGGTGCCGGGAACTCTATCGGCACGTAGGCGCCCGCGTGGTCGAAGTGCCAGACCAGGTGCGACTGTTCGGCGCTGCTCTCGAACATCTCCAGCAGCTGCTCGTAGTCGCCGCCGAGCGAGTCCACCGGCGTGATGTCCAGCCCGGTGAGGCCCAGCAGGTAGGCGCGGCGCAGGAAGTGCAGCGAGTCGTAGTCGAAGGCGGCTATCGGCTCGACCGCCCCGCTCAGCCCCGGCACGTACTGGTAGACCGGCACCTCGGGCAGCCCGCGGGAGGCCAACACCGAGTTGTAGAGGGCGAGATCGTCCCTGAAGGGATTGTCGGGGCTGTGGCTCAGCACGTCCACGAGCGGGACGAGCCAGAGGTCGCAGGCCATGGCCGGCAGTTCCTCTCCGGGCGGCGGGGTCGCCCGCAGGACGGGACGACGACGGGGGCGGGGTCGGTACCCGGACGGCCGTTGTGCGGGACGCCCGGTTCGACGACCGCCCACCCTACCGGCCCGGGGCGGGGCGCGGGTCGGGCCGTCCCTGCGGTGCGTCCGGGGGCGGTTCGGGCAGCCGTCGGCCGAACCGGCCGTACGGCACCGAGCGCGGCTGCGGCACCAGGCCGAGGCCCAGCCCGAGTTCGCGGCCGAGCTCCCGGCCGAGCTCCCGGCCGACCTCCTCGCCCGGCCGGCGTCGGCCCCTCCCGACCTGGTCGAACGCCTGGCCGGGAACCGGTTCGGCCGCCACCGACGGGACTTCGGCGGACGGGGCCGGCGGCACGGGCTCGCCGCCCAGGAACCCGCCGCCGGGCCCGCCGCCATCGGGCTCGCCGTCCAGGGGTTCGCTATTCAGGAGTTCGCTGTCCAGAGGCTCGCCGTCCAGCGGCTCGTCGTCCAGGGGTTCGTCGTCCAGGGGTTCGGTGAGCAGCCCCAGCACCGTCACCGACTCCAGCGGCCGCCCGGCCAGCCCGGCCAGCAGCCGGGCGGTGTACAGGTTGTACTCGCAGATGATCCGGTGCGCGCCGACCAGGTCCCGCGCGCCGATGGCGTCGACCAGGTCGAGGTGGCGGTCCCAGCAGATCTCGGCCAGGACGGGCAGCTCCCGCAAGTAGGGCGCGGCGAACATCCACGACTGCACCCGCAGCCAGTCCAGGTAGTCGCCGATCCGGCGGTTGCCGATCAGCGCGGCGACCTCCTGCCAGAACCGGCGGTCGCAGCCCACCATCACGTCCAGGTTCCCGGCCCGGGCGGCCCGGACCGCCGCGTCGGCCCGGCGGCGCAGCGAGGGCAGCCTGGCGAGGTCCGGCAGCGCCCGGCGGGCGGAGAACTGGCGGTAGTAGCTGTCGGTGACCAGCACCCGGGACTCGAAGATCTCCAGGAAGTCGTCCCAGCCCAGCTCGGGCACGGTGAACCCGCGGTGGTGCTCGGCCCGCAGCAGGCCCTGCGCACCGAGGTCGACCAGCGCCTCGCGGGCCGGGGTCGCCGAGACTCCGTACAGCTCGGCGATCTCCTTGACGGTGAAGTTGCGGCCGGCCGCCAGCCGGCCGGCCATCATCTCCTCGCGCAGCGCACCGGCGATCTGCTCGCGCAGGCTGTTGCGCTGGATGACGGGACGGGTGTCGCCTGCGCCGTTGCCGGGCATGCGCGCAACCTCCTGGGGCGGGCTGATCAGGCCGCCCCTCGGCGGACCGGCCAACGAGCGGCGGGGAACACGACGAGTGCTCATCTTCTCAAACCCGCCCCGAGAAGGTACAAACCAACCCCCCGGAGGCCTCCGACACCCCCGGACTCCCCCCGCCAGGGCCGTGCCGGGCGGGGCCGGGCGGGGCGGGGCCGAGCGGGGCGGGGCCCGGGTCAGCGCTGGACCGGCGCCGGGATCCCCAGCAGGCGGTCCCGCAGCACCGGGAACTCCTCGCGGGCCCTGCCCACCTCGGCCGGATCGAACTCGACGGTCAGCACCTGCTCCTCCGTACCGGCCTCGGCCAGCACCCGGCCCCACGGGTCCACCACGATGCTGTGCCCGGCCTGCTCGACCCCGGCGTGCGTCCCAGCGGTGTTGCAGGCCAGCACGAACGCCTGCTCCTCCACCGCGCGCGCCCGCGCCAGCAGCGTCCAGTGCTCGCGCCGCCGGGCCGGCCAGGCCGCCGGAACCACCAGCAGCTGCGCGCCGGCGTCCAACAGCGCCCGGAACAACTCCGGGAAGCGCAGGTCGTAGCAGGTGGCCAGGCCCAGGGTGGCGAAGTCGGTGGCCGCGGTGACGATCTCCTGCCCGGCGCCCATCACCACCGCCTCGCCGCTGTCGAAACCGAAACGGTGGATCTTGCGGTAGGTGTGCACCAGCTCGCCGTCCGGGGCGAACAGCAGCGAGGTGTTGTAGATCGGCCCGTCCGGATCGCGCTCGACGATCGAACCGGCGTGCAGCCAGACCCCGGCCGCCCGCGCGGCCGCCGCCATCGCGTCCGACGTGGGCCCGTCCAGCGTCTCGGCGCCGTCCGACCACAGGTCGTAGGCGAAGCCGCCGAGCGGCCACAGCTCCGGCAGGACCACCAGGTCCGCGCCCTGCTGCGCCCGGACCAGCGCGGCGGCCCGGGCCCGCCGTTCGGCGGGCGGCTCGGCGTCGGAGACCCCGAGTTGGATCAATGAAGCGCGCACAGTACCACCGTCCACGGCAAGAGACCTACGATCGTCACCCGAAAGCGCTGCCCAGCTGTCTCCCGGCAGCGTAACGTGCGGTTAGCTTGTGCGCCCGGAAGCCGGACCATCCCGGCCGACCGGGGAGGCCGGGCGCAGAGAGCAAGGAAGCTGACGGAGGGCCGGAGATTCCCGTGACGGACAACCAGACCGTGCAGGCTTACACGGAGGCGTGGGCCCAGAGCATCGAGTCCATATCGGAGCTGGTCGCCCCCCTCCCCGAGGGCTCCTGGAACCGGGCCACCGAATGCCCCGGCTGGTCGGTCCGGGACGTCGTCTCGCACATCATCGCGGTCGAGTCCGAACTCCTCGGCGACCCCCGCCCGATCCACTCCCTGCCACGTGACCTTCGCCACGTCACCACCGACTTCGCCCGCTACATCGAACTGCCGGTCGACAAGCGCCGCTGCCACACCGCGCTGGAGATGACCAGCGAGCTGGAGTACACGATCATCCGCCGCTCCCGGGCGCTGCGGAACGCCAAGCAGATGCCCCTGGAGCCGGTGCGCTGGCCGGGCGGCCCGAACAGCCGCGACGTGCCGTACCACGAGCTGCTGCGCCTGCGGGCCTTCGACGTCTGGGTGCACGAGCAGGACCTGCGCCGCGCCCTGGACACCCCCGGCAACCTCGACTCCCCGGCCGCCCTGATCGCCCGGGACGTCCTGCTGGGGCTGCTGCCCAAGGCCGTCGCCCACCAGGCCGGCGCCCCGGCCGGAACGGCCATGGTCCTGGACGTCACCGGCCGCGTGGAGTTCCTGCGCACCATCCGGGTCGACTCGACCGGCCGCGGCACCGTCGACGAGTCGATCAGCCTGGCCCCCGACGTCCAGCTCACCATGGACTGGGAGACCTACCTCCGGCTCGCCTGCGGCCGCGGCCGCCCCGGCCCGGTCACCATCGACGGCGACAAGGAACTCGCCGACCGCGTCCTGTCCGCCTTCGCGGTCACCATCTGACCCCAACCGCCCCACAGCGCACGCCACCCGGCGTACACGCACGAGTGCGCGCCGGGTGCCGAATCCTGGTCCGGCGTAATCCGCCCGACGCCGTCAAAAGGTTGGAAACCCACCAGCACCGCACCGTCGACCTGCGGTCGGTAACCATCACCAAAAGCGATGGTTAGGACGTTTCCGCAGGTGGGAAACCATACGTGCGCGGAAACCCACTGCTCGGGGTGATCAGCGAGGCGGGCTTGTATGCCTTGATCATGAGGTCGAGCAAGCCCGACGCCCAGCCGTTCAGGCACTGGGTCACCCGAGACCTCCCCCCTCCATCCGTCGCGGGGACACCGACATCCCCACCCAGCAACGACGGATGGCGGAGACCCTGACCGAGGCGATCGGACAACAGGTACGGATCGTCGCCGAGATCAACCACGAGGACTGGCCCGGCCATGAAGTCCTGTACGCAGAAGTGAACGGCGGTCACATCAACCGCATCTACGGGTCAGCGCCACAGCTCGCCGAGCTGCTGCGCGAGTACCGGCGCTGACCTGAAGCGGCATGTGCACCGGGCCATGCCTGACTTTCAGTCAGGCATGGCCCGACTTTCGGGAAGGTTAATCACGTTTCCGCAGGTCGTTAGCCCTACACCCCAGCCATCCCTCAGCGCACGCCACCCGGCGTACACGCACGAGTGCGCGCCGGGTCGGCACCACTCGTGCATCCATCCGTCAATCCAGCACCATCACCTCACCCGTTCGACCTCGTTGTTCCGGGCATCCCAGCCATCACCCGGAAGAAGGAGGGGCGTCCCCATGGACGACGAACAGCAGCAGATGGTCTTGGTCCGGTCCAGCTTCCCGGTCACGGGGCAACCGATCAGAGTCGTGATGATCGACGGACAACCGTGGTTCGTCACAGCGGACGTGTGCCGAGTCCTGGGCCGAGGAAACCCGACAGATACCGTCAAGGTGCTGGAACACCATCAGCACCGTGTCGTCGACCTACGGTCGGTAACCCTTGTTCGGAACAAGGGTTACCGGGTTCCTGCAGGTCAGAAAGCCTATCGACGAGGGAATCCACTACTCGGCGTGGTGAGCGAGGCAGGTCTGTACGGCCTCCTCATGCGGTCGGACAAGGACACGGCCCGACCGTTCCGAGAATGGGTTACCGAAGAGCTGATCCCCGCCGTCCGTCGCGGGGACGCCGATATCCCCACCCAGCAGCGGCGGATGACGGAGACCCTGGCCGAGGCGATCGGACAACAGGTACGGATCGTCGCCGAGATCGACCACGAGGACTGGCCCGGCCTGACCGTCCACTCGGACGGGACGGTCCACTGCCAGCACGGCGAGATGGTCCTCCACCTGCCAAACCGGGAAGAGGACAGCGGGCCGCCGTTCGGCGCCTACTTCGCCTGCCCGGGCGAAGAGCGAGTCGGCATCCGGGCCAGCCGGATCGTCCCCGGCTGCCCCAAACTGAAGCTGGTGGACCTGATCCGCATGCGGCGCGAAGCCGCCGAGCAGCCGGCGCGACCGGGGGCGCATCCGGCTCGCACAGCGATGATGCCGCCGGAGGGCACGGTGCTCTGTGTGATCGACCGGGTCCAGCTCTACGGACGGCCGACGGAGATCACCGAGGTGCTCCGGGGCATCGGGCTGTAGCGGCGGGAAACCATCACCCAAAGTGATAGTTTCAACGCCCTCCGCAGGTCAGAGACCCTACGCCCCCGCCGCGACCTTGCGGCGCAGGCGCAGGATCATCGCCGTGCCGACCGCCAGCGGGACGTACTGCCAGCAGAACGCCCAGCGGAAGGCGTCGGCCGAGTAGGAGTCGGTGCCGGCCGGGGAGAGGCCGTCCAGGAGGACGCCGATGCCGAAGAGGGTGATCATCGTGCCGATGAAGCCGCCCATGTTGACGATCCCGGAGGCGGTGCCGAGGCGCTCCACCGGGTTGCGGGCGCGGGCGTAGTCGAGGCCGACCAGTGAGGCGGGGCCGTTGCTGCCCATCACCACGATGATGGCGGACAGCAGCCAGATCGGCGGGTGTCCGCCGGGCCAGGCCAGGACGAGCGCCCAGCCGAGGGCGGTGGCCGTGATGACGGTGAGGACGATCGGCATCCGGGCCCGCGCCGAGACGGAGAGCACCCGGCCGAACAGGAAGCCGAAGGCCATGTTGCTGAGCACCAGCAGGGTCAGCATTCCGCCGGCCGCGGCCCGGGAGAGGCCCTGCGCCTCCACCAGGTAGGGCAGGCCCCAGAGCAGGCCGAAGGCGTTGCCGGGGAACTGGGTGGTGAAGTGCACCCAGAGCCCGAGCCGGGTGCCCGGTTCGCGCCAGCACGCGCGGACCTGCCGGCCGACGTTCGGCCGCGGCGCGGGCGGGTGTTCGACCGGCCGTACGGCGGCGTCCGGGGCCTCCTTGAGGAAGAGCGCGACCAGCGCGAAGACCGCGACGCCGAGCAGGGCGATCGCGGTGAAGGTGGGTGTCCAGCCCTCGCGGTGCAGGGCCTGTGCGAGCACCACGGTGGTGATCAGGTTGCCGCCCATTCCGGCGAGGCCGGTGAGCTGGGCCACGAACGGGTTCCGGGTGGCGGGGAACCACCGGGCGGCGAGCCGCAGCACGCTGATGAAGGTCATCGCGTCGCCGCAGCCGAGCACCGCCCGGGAGGCCAGCGCGGGGGCGAAGGAGGAGCTGAACGCGAAGGCCAGTTGGCCGAAGCTCAGCAGGACGACGCCGATCAGCAGCACCCGGCGCGGCCCGATCCGGTCGACGAGCAGGCCGACCGGTATCTGCATGGCCGCGTAGACCAGCACCTGGAGGATCGAGAAGGTGGAGAGCGCGGAGGCGCCGATGCCGAAGCGGTCGGCGGCGTCCAGTCCGGCCACGCCGAGGCTGGTGCGGTGGATCACCGCGAGGATGTAGACGCTGACGCCGATGGACCAGGCGAGCCAGGCCGCGCGCCCGCCGGGCGGGGACGGCGCGGGGGCTGCCGACGGCGCGGGGGCGGCCGACGGCGGCGAGTCGGCGGTTCGGGGAGCGGGGACGGACAGGGGTTCGGCTGAACGGGCGGGCTCCACGGTCATAGTGCGACCAGACTAGTCATCCCATGATGGGACGCCCAGTGCGGGGTGCGGTCGATCGTCCACGGACCACGGATTCCGCGGACCGGGCGTCAGCCGCGCGTCAGCCGGTCACCGTCCAGGCCACCGACCGGGTCATGTAGCGGTCCCGGAAGGCCTCGTCCCGCACCCAGTCGGTGGTGTCCCGGACGGTCGCCGTGACGGTGGCCGTCCGGCCCGGGGCCAGGTTCAGCTGGTCGGTGTCGAGCCAGGTGCCGTCGGCGGCCTGCGGCGTCACCGCGACGCCGTCCACCTTCCATTCGACCTTCAGCTGTCGCGGGCCGGTCAGCGGCACCGGCCGGACGTTCAGCCGGGGGTGCCCGCTCACCTCGCCGGGCGGCGGCGACGGGGCGTCGGTGGGCCGGATCCTGCGGTACAGCTCCTCCATGATCGCTTCGCGCGACGGCAGGTTGTAGGCGCTGCCCAGGGTGCGCATCACCGAGTCGGGGGTGGGCCGGTAGAGGCCGTTGGCGCTGCGGTAGGCGCCGACCGTCCCGGCGCCGTCCGGGGACTGCGCGCCCAGCCAGCGCCACCACTTGGTCTGCTTCTTGCGCATGTCGTCGGCGTCGAGGGTGGCGAGGTTGGGGTACTCGGCGTCGTCCGGGGCGCTGTCGTACTCGTCGCCGAGGTCCCCCACGGTGTGCCCGATCTCGTGCTGGATGATCCGCCCGGCGTCCGGGCTGCCGCCGGCCAGGGTGGTCACCCCGGTGCCGCCGGCGCCGCCGTACTCGGTGGAGTTGGCCAGGGCTATCAGGTACTGCGGCCCGGAGCTGTCGCCCGCGTACCGGGCGGTGGCGGATTCGTCGGCGCAGAGCAGCCGGGCGGTTCCGTCGCACCAGAAGTGCATGCCGAGCGGGGTGGCGGGGTTGCGGCCGCGGCTCTCGGTCTCGGCTATCCCGGAGACCGGGGAGACCACTTCGACCCGCCGTATGTTGAAGAACCCCTGGTAGGTGCGGAACGGCTCGATGGCCATCAGCGCGTGCCAGGCCCGGTCGACCTGCTGTCGGAACAGGTCCTGTTCGGTGGCCGTGTAGCCGTCGCCGAGCAGGACCAGGGTGATCCGGTTGGCCGGGTCCCCGGTGCGGCGTATGTCGACGGTGGGGGCGGCCGTGACGGTCCGGCGGTCGGAGCGCTGTGCGCTGTGCGGCGGGACCGCCCGGTCGGCGGGGGCGCCCGGCCCGATCACGCCGAACGGCGAGGGGCCGACCAGTTCCAGGGCGGCGGGGAGTACGGCGGTGGACACCAGCACGAGCGCGGCCAGACTCCGAACGAGACGGCCAGGGTTGCCAGGTGGCATACGGGTGCGTCCTCGGGGTTCCGGTCACCCGGCGTAGCCCGGGTGGTGGAGCGAAGACGTACCCGGACGGGTGTGTCACCCCTACCGCGCGCCGAAAATGTCACCGACCTGGCCGAATGACCCTCACCTCACCAGTCATCCCAATGACTGGAATCTAGCCGATGACAGGCCCCTCGTCAGCGCCTGCGGAGGTTCAGCACCAGGTGGGTGCCGAGCCCGAACAGCAGGCCCCAGAAGGCCGAGCCGATCCCGAACAGGCTCATCCCCGAGGCGCTGGCCAGGAAGGTCACCACCGCCGCGTCCCGCCCCCGCTCGTCCGCCACCGCCGCCGCCAGGCTGCCCTGCAGCGAGGCCAGCAGGGCGACCCCGGCGATCACCGCGATCAGTTCCTTCGGCAGGCCGGTGAACAGGCTCACCAGCACCCCGCCGAAGCTGCCCACCAGCACGTACAGCACGCCCGAGGACATCCCCGCGACGTAGCGGCGGCGCGGGTCGGGGTGGCTCTCCGGGCCGGAGCAGATCGCCGCCGTGATCGCCGCCAGGTTCACCCCCGGCGAGCCGAACGGCGCCAGCAGCAGCGACACCACACCGGTCGACCCGATCAGCAGCCGGTCGTCCGGCCGGTAGCCGAAGGCCCGCATCACCCCGAGGCCCGGTGCGTTCTGCGAGGCCAGCACCACGATCGTGAGCGGCAGCGCCAGCCCCACCGTGGCCGCCCAGGAGAACCCCGGCACGGTGAACACCGGCCGGGTCGGCCCGCCCGCGCCCAGGTGCAGCGGGAGTCCGACGGTCAGCGCCGCCAGCACCCCGCCCACCAGCAGCGCCACCGGGACGGCGTACCGCGGGGCCAGCCGCTTGGCCAGCAGGAAGGCCGCGAGGCTGCCCACCACCAGCACCGGCGCGCCGTGCACGGCGCCGAAGATCCCGGCGCCGAAGGAGAACAGGATGCCCGCCAGCATCGCGTTGACGATCCCGGCCGGCACCGCCGCGATCAGCCGGCCGAACCAGCCGGTCACCCCGAAGAGCGTCACCACCACCGCGCTCACCAGGAACGCCCCCACCGCCTCCCGGTACGGGTACGCGCCCAGGCTGGTCACCAGCAGCGCGGCGCCCGGGGTGGACCAGGCGGTGATCACCGGGGTCCTGGTCCACCAGCTCAGCGCGAGGCCGCTCAGCCCGCTGCCGATGGCCACCGCCCAGATCCAGGACGCCGTGTGCGCCGCGTCCAGCCGTCCGGCGGCCGCCGCCGCGAGCACCACCACCAGCGGCCCCGAGAACGACACCGCGATGCAGACCAGCCCCGCCAGCAGCGCCGGCCCCGACACGTCCCGTCGCAGTGACCGGCGCTCCCCGCCCCCGTCCGGCACCGTCTCCGGTCGGACCGTCAGCTCTTCAGTCATTCCGGAAGTATCCCGAACGCCGCGCCGGGGCCCCGGAAAAGTCTTTGAAACCACCTGCAACCCCCGGCGAGGATGCACGTCTGTAGGGATGAAGTCACGTCATGTGCGCGTCCGTCATCGGCTGGTCCTGATCGCCGTCCGCCGGCCTCGCTCCCAGCGCCGACCGACGGGCGGGCAGAAGCGGAGGGGCCTTCCCCCACACGGCGGTGTGGGGGAAGGCCCCTTCGCGGCTTCCCGTTCGTGACGTCCCGGGCCGTCAGCCCCAGGTGATCAGGCGCTTCGGGCGCTCCAGCAGCGCGGCCACGTCGGCCAGCACCTTGGAGCCCAGCTCCCCGTCCACCAGGCGGTGGTCGAAGGAGAGCGCCAGCGTGGTCACCTGACGCGGGACGACCTTGCCCTTGTGCACCCACGGCATGTCCCGGATCGTGCCGACGGCGAGGATCGCGGCCTCGCCGGGGTTGAGGATCGGGGTGCCGGTGTCGACGCCGAAGACGCCGACGTTGGTGATGGTGATGGTCCCGCCCTGCATGTCGCCCGGCGAGGTCTTGCCCTGGCGGGCGGTGTCGATCAGCTCGCCCAGCGAGACGGCGAGGCCCGTGAGGGTCTTGCCACCGGCGTCCTTGATGTTGGGGACGATCAGGCCGCGCGGGGTGGCCGCGGCGATGCCGAGGTTCACCTGGCCCTTGATGACGATCTCCTGGGCCGCCTCGTCCCACTGCGCGTTGATCTCGGGGTGCCGCTTGACCGCGGTGAGCAGCGCCTTGGCGACCAGCAGCAGCGGGCTGATCCGGACGTCCCGGCCCAACTCGCCGCTCTCCTTGAGCCGGCGGACGAACTTCATCGTGCGGGTCACGTCGACCTGGACGAACTCGGTGACGTGCGGGGCGGTGAAGGCCGAGGCCACCATCGCCTGCGCGGTCGCCTTGCGGACGCCCTTGATCGGCACCCGGACGTCGCCCGTCACGGTGACCGGCACCGGCACCGCGGCACCGACCGGCCCGGCCTCGACCGGCGCCGCCGCCGGGGCGGCCGGCGCGGTGGCCAGGGCCGACGCGTGGGCGTGCACGTCCTCGCGGGTGATCACACCGTCCCGGCCGGTCGGGACGACCGCGCGCAGGTCGATGCCGAGGTCCTTGGCCAGCTTGCGCACCGGCGGCTTGGCCAACGGCCGCTCCCCGGCGGGCTGTTCGGCCAGGACGGACGAGGCGGTCGCGACCGGTGCGGCCGGTGCCGGAGCGGCCGGCACGACGGACGCAGCCGGCACGACGGGTGCGGCCGGAGCCGGCGTCGCGGTGACGGTCGTCGTGGTCGTGCGCCGGGCCCGGCGCTGGGCGGTGCCGGTGCGCGGGCCGTAGCCCACCAGCACCTCGCGCCGCTCGGGCTCGGCCGGTTCGGCCGGCGCGGCGGCGGCGGCGACGGACGCAACAGCAGCAGCAGGAGCGGCAGGAGCCGCGGCCCCGGCCTCCCCGGCGACCGCGACCGAGATGATCACGGTGCCGACGTCGACCGTCGCGCCCGCGGGGAAGAAGAGCTGCTCGACGACCCCGTTGAACGGGATCGGCAGCTCCACCGCCGCCTTGGCGGTCTCCACCTCGCACACGACCTGCCCGTCGGTGACGGTGTCACCGGGCTTGACGTACCAGCTGAGGATTTCGGCCTCGGTCAGGCCCTCGCCCACATCGGGCATCTTGAACTCGCGGAGCGAGCGAACTTCGGTGGTCATCTTCGCTCCCCCGGATCAGTACGCGAGTGCGCGGTCGACGGCGTCGAGCACGCGGTCCAGGTCGGGGAGGAAGGCCTCCTCGACGCGGGACGGCGGATACGGCGCGTGGTAGCCGCCGACCCGCAGGACGGGCGCCTCCAGGTGGTAGAAGCACCGTTCGGTGAGCCGGGCGGCCAGTTCGGCGCCCATGCCCAGGAAGACCGGCGCCTCGTGCACCACGACGGCCCGACCGGTGCGCTTGACCGACTCCTCCAGGGTGGTGAAGTCCACCGGGGAGAGCGAGCGCAGGTCGACGACCTCCAGGCGGCGGCCGTCCTCCTCGGCGGCCGCGGCGGCCTCCAGGCAGACCTTGACCATCGGGCCGTAGGCGAGCAGCGTGGCGTCGGTGCCGGAGCGCACGATCCGGGCGTCGTGCAGTCCGAGGTCGGCGGCGTCGCCGACCTCGCCCTTGTCCCAGTACCGGCGCTTGGGCTCCAGGAAGACCACCGGGTCGTCCGAGGCGATGGCCTGCCGCAGCATCCAGTGCGCGTCGTGCGCGTTGGACGGGCTGACCACGCGCAGGCCCGCGGTGTGCGCGAAGTACGCCTCGTGCGACTCGCTGTGGTGCTCGACCGCGCCGATGCCGCCCGCGAAGGGGATGCGGATGGTGACCGGGAGCTTGATGTTCCCGAGCGCGCGGGCGTGCATCTTGGCCAGCTGGGAGACGATCTGGTCGAAGGCCGGGTAGACGAAGCCGTCGAACTGGATCTCCACCACCGGGCGGTAGCCGCGCAGCGCCAGGCCGATCGCGGTGCCGACGATGCCGGACTCGGCGAGCGGGGTGTCGATCACCCGTCCCTCGCCGAAGTCCTTCTGCAGGCCGTCGGTGATCCGGAAGACGCCGCCGAGCTTGCCGATGTCCTCGCCCATCAGGACGGTCTTCGGGTCGCTCTCCAGCGACTTGCGCAGCGCGCCGTTGAGCGCCTTGGCAATGCTGAGCTGACCGGCCATCAGTGGTTCTCCCCCGCCTCGAAGGAGGCCGCGTACTGGACGTACTCGGCCCGTTCCTCATCGACCAGCGCGTGCGGCTCGCTGTACACGTGGTCGAAGATCAGGGTCGGGTCCGGGTCGGGCATGCCGCGCACGCCCTCGCGCACCCGCAGCCCCAGCCGCTCGCTCTCGGCGTCGATCGCGGTGAAGAACTCCTCGTCGGCCAGGCCCTCCTTCTCCAGGAGGGCGCGGAGCCGGGCGATCGGGTCCTTGGCCTTCCAGGCCTCGGTCTCCTCGGTGGGCCGGTAGCGGGTGGGGTCGTCGGAGGTGGTGTGCGCGCCCATCCGGTAGGTGAACGCCTCGATCAGCACCGGGCCGTTGCCGCTGCGGGCGTGGTCGAGCGCCCAGCGGGTGACGGCCAGGCAGGCCAGCACGTCGTTGCCGTCGACCCGGACGCCGGGGAAGCCGAAGCCGGAGGCGCGGCGGTACAGCGGGATCTTGGTCTGGGTGGTGGTGGGCTCGGAGATCGCCCACTGGTTGTTCTGGCAGAAGAACACCACGGGCGCGTTGTAGACCGAGGCGAAGGTGAAGGCCTCGTTGACGTCACCCTGGCTGGAGGCGCCGTCGCCGAAGTAGGCGATGACCGCGTCGTCGGCGCCATCCTTGCTGATGCCCATCGCGTAGCCGGTGGCGTGCAGGGCCTGCGCGCCGATCACGATGGTGTACAGGTGGAAGTTCTTCTCGTTCGGGTCCCAGCCGCCGTGGTTCACGCCGCGGAACATGCCGAGCAGGTTGAGCGGGTCGACGTCGCGGCACCAGGCGACACCGTGCTCGCGGTAGGTGGGGAAGGCGTAGTCGCCGGTGCGCATGGCGCGGCCGGAGCCGACCTGGGCGGCCTCCTGGCCGAGCAGCGAGGCCCACAGGCCCAGCTCTCCCTGGCGCTGGAGTGCGGTGGCCTCGCCGTCGAACCGGCGGACCAGCACCAGGTCGCGGTAGAGGGCGCGCAGCTCCTCCGGGGTGGTGGTGAGCGGGTAGTCCGGGTGCTCGACCCGCTCGCCTTCCGGGGTGAGCAGCTGTACGAGCTCCGGCTGGGCGTCCTTCCCCGTGGCGCGGAGGGTGTCAGGGACGCCGGGGGCCGCCTTCTTGCGGGCCCTCGCCGTGCTTTTGACGGTCACGTTCACTCCTCGGTCTGTCCGGCCGCCCGGGGTCGCCGGTGACCGGTCCGGTCACCGCCTCGCGGGGCGCGCGTGGGTGTGCGCTCCTACTGCGGGGCAGGTGGTGATCCTGTTCCGACGGCGTCCCTCACGAGAACGTTACCCAGCGTCCGCCCTTGGCGCGCTTGCGCTAGGACGTCCTACTTGTTCAGGGCTTACAACCCCGAGGGTGCCGCGGGCAGCGCGCCGTCGGAAGGGTGGGGGTGACGGACCGCGTGACGCAGCTCTCAATTCGGGCGCCTTCAGGACACCAGCGCACGTTATCCGGGCGCGGGCCCGTACGTAAGGGGGTTCTCGGTATCGGTTTCGGACCGCCCCGGCCGGACCACCTGGCTGCGGCACCAGGGACGATAGGTCTTCCGTACGGTGATATGGGAGGCTTTGGACGTGACTGATAACGGACAAATCAGGGTGTTCCTGCTCGACGATCACGAGGTTGTCCGGCGGGGCGTGCACGATCTGCTCTCGGTCGAGGACGACATCGAGGTGGTCGGCGAGGCCGGCACCGCCGCCGAGGCGCTCACCCGGATCCCGGCGGTCCACCCCGATGTCGCGGTGCTCGACGTCCGGCTGCCGGACGGCAACGGGGTCGAGGTCTGCCGGGAGATCCGGTCCCGGATGCCGGAGATCAAGTGCCTGATGCTGACCTCGTTCTCGGACGACGAGGCGCTGTTCGACTCGATCATGGCGGGCGCGTCCGGCTACGTCCTGAAGGCGATCCGCGGCACCGACCTGATCACCGCCGTCCGGGACGTCGCGGCCGGCAAGTCGCTGCTCGACCAGGTCGCCACCAGCCGGGTGCTGGCCCGGCTGCGCGACGGCGGCGAGAAGGAGGACGAGCGGCTGGCGCAACTCACCAAGCAGGAGCGCCGGATCCTCGATCTGATCGGCGAGGGGATGACCAACCGTCAGATCGGCAACGAGTTGCACCTGGCCGAGAAGACGGTGAAGAACTACGTCTCCAGTCTGCTCGCCAAGATGGGCATGGAGCGACGCACCCAGGCAGCGGCCTTCGTGGCACGGCACCAGGCGGACCAGCAGCACTGATCAGAACAGCGATCACAGAACTGACGACTTGTCAAGGGCCCCCGCACGGGGGCCCTAACCTCTGGCTGTGACTTTCAGCCAGACCCTCTCCTGTTCCCCGGCCCGCCCCGACCTCTCCGCGCCGCCGATAGGGACCCTCAGTCCGCCCGTCCCGCGCGCCGCACTCGCCGAGGTCCTGGGCCGCTACCGGGTGGGAGGGCTGCTGACCGCCGAACCGGTCGCCGAAGGCCTGCTGAACCGCGGTTACCGGGTCACCACCGAGACCGGCGCGTACTTCCTGAAGTGCTACGTCGACGCCGCCACCGCCAGCCGCCCGAAGATCGTCGCCCACCACCGGGCGATGGCCGGGCTCCAGGCCCTCGGACTGCCCGTCGCACCCCCGCTGACCTGCGCCGAACGAGCCGGCACGGTGGCCGGCTACGGCGGCCGGCTGTTCGCGCTGTTCCCCTGGGTGGATGGCCGACACCGGCACGGTACCGACCTCTCCCCGCCGCAGTGCGACGCGCTCGGCGCGCTGCTCGGCCGACTGCACGGCGCGCTCGACGACGTGTGCGCCCCCTTCGAACAGCCCCCCGGCTACCGCACCGCCGACCCCCTCGACAGCGCCGACCTCGCCCGCGACCTGCGGCGCCACGCCCGCGACCACCGCCCGTACGGCGACCTGGACGCGCTGGTCGAACGGCGGCTCACCGAACGGCTGGAACTGCTCGCCGAACACGCCCACCGCCGCCCCGCCCCGCAGACCGCCCCGCCCACCGGCTGGACCCACGGCGACTTCCACGGACTCAACCTGCTGTACGGCGACGGCCCCGACGGCGGCCCGGTCGCGGCCGTCCTGGACTGGGACAAGCTCGGCCCGCAGCCGCGCGCCGAGGAGGCCGTCCGCGCCGCCACGCTGCTCTTCAACGACCGGGCGTCCGGCACCCTCGACCTGGTGCGGGTCCGCCACTACTCGCAGTCCTACCGGGCCACCGGGGCCGCCACCGCCGAACACCTGGCCGCCGCCGTCCACCGGGTCTGGTGGGAGCGGCTGAACGACTTCTGGATGCTCCAGTGGCGCTACCAGCGGGCCGACCATCGGGCCGACCCGCTCTACCCCGCCTCGGCCGGCCAGTTGACGTGGTGGTGCCAGGAGTACGAACAGGTCCTGGACGCCTTCGCCAACTGACCGGTGTCAGCCCGGCCCGATCAGGGCGTCGCCGGCGGCTGGGTAGCCGGCGGCTGGGTGGCCGGCGGGTTCGACTTGGTCGCCGGCGGCTGCGTGGCCGCCCCCGTGCTGCCGCCACTTCCCGTGCTCGGGGTGGTCGGCGCCGTGCTGGGCGTGCCGGGCGCCGTGGTGGGGGGCGGAGTGTGGCTGGGGGTCTGGCTGGGCGACGGGGTCGTCGAGTGCTTGCCCGAACCCGGCGACGGCGACATGTTGTTGTTGCCGTTGTTGTTGCCGCCGTTGTTGTTGCCGTTGTTGTTGCCGCCGTTGTTGTAGCTGCCGCCGTTGCTGCCGTTCTCGGTCGGCTGCGTCGGGCGCCTGCTGCCGGTGTTGGACGCGGGCGGGCTCTGCGAGCCGCTCTGGGGCGGCGTGCTGGGCTCGGTCGTGCTGACCGCCGGGAGCGGCGTCGGCGGCACGATGTGCGAGTTCCCGGGTTCGTTGCCGCTGAACGCGAACGCCATGCCGACCCCGGCCGCGAGCAGCACGGCCACGGCGCCGGCCACCCAGGCCCACGGCCCGCGCCGACGGCCGGAGTCGCCGTCGTCGTCGCCACCGTAGGGGCCGCCGGCCCCCGGGTAGGGCGTCGACGGGGTGTGCGGGCCGCCCGGGCCCCCCATCCCCTGGTAGGGCAGCACCGAGGTCTGGTCGCCGGGGCCGATCGCGCCGAAGGCCGCGGTGGCCGCGGTCTGGTCGGGCCGGATCACCTGGGTGGCGTCGGTGTTCCCCTGCCCCGCGGCGGCCAGCCCGGCCGTCGCGCCGGCCCAGCCCGCGCCGCCCGCGCCGTGCATCTCGCGCAGCGCGTGCTGGAGGTGCGCGCGGAACTCGTCGGCGTCCTGGAAGCGGTCGTCCGGGTTCTTGGCCAGCGAGCGCAGCACCAGCTGGTCCAGCCCGACCGGCACCCGGCCGTTGGCCTGCGAGGGCGGCACCGGCATGTCCTGGACGTGCTGGTAGACCACCGAGAGCGGGGTGTCGCCGGTGAACGGCGGGCGCAGCGCCAGCAGTTCGTACAGCATGCAGCCGGCCGCGTACAGGTCGGAGCGGTGGTCGACGGGCTTGCCGAGGGCCTGCTCGGGCGAGAGGTACTGCGGGGTGCCCATGACCATGCCGGTCTGGGTCATGGTGCTGGCCGTGCCGGTCAGCGCCCGGGCGATGCCGAAGTCCATCACCTTGACGGCGCCCGCGGTCGTGATGATCACGTTGGCGGGCTTGATGTCCCGGTGGACGATGCCGTTGCGGTGGCTGTAGGCCAGCGCCTCCAGCACCCCGGCGATGATGATCAGCGCCTGGTCGACCGGCGGCGCGTCCTCGTCCACCAGCAGCTCGCGGACGGTCCGGCCCTCGACCAGCTCCATCACGATGTACGGCGTGGACTCGTCCCCGGCGTACTCCTCGCCGGTGTCGTAGACCGCGACGATCGAGTGGTGGTTGAGCCCCGCGACGGCGTGTGCCTCGCGGGTGAACCGCAGCCGGGCGATGTCGTCCTGGGCCAGCTCGCCGCGGAGCAGCTTGACCGCGACCGTCCGGCCCAGCCGTACGTCCTCGGCCGCGAACACCTCGGCCATGCCGCCGCGGCCGAGCCGGTAGGTCAGCCGGTAGCGGCCGTCGCCGACCGTGCCCAGCGGCGCGGCCATGCCGCGGCCGGGGGTCTGCGGGCCGCCGGGCCCGACCGGGGGAAACGCGCTGGTCGCGGCGTCGTTGCCGGGTCCGGGCATCCTCGGCGTCCCGCCGGTCCGGCCGTCAGCTCCGGCACCCGTTCCGTCATCCGGCTGCTGCGTCTGTGCCATCGCTCCTCGCCCCGGGCGTTCGCTCGGATCGCGGTGCCCTGTCGCTTCGTATCCCCGAACGCTACCGCCTCCGGCGCGGGCCCGTGGCACGCCCGAACCGGCCGGAAAGCGTCAGAGCAGGCCATTCCGGTCGACCGGAAGGTCAACCACCAGCACCACTGCGGGCCGCTCACCGGCGGTGTGCCCGGTCTTGGTCTTCGTCTTGTTGTCCTGTGCCTTGTTGACCACGATCGCGATGATGATGCCGGCCAGCACGAGCACGCCGACGATGATCGCGATGACGACCACGGCCGTCGAGCAGCCGCCGCCGCTGGGCGCCTTCGGCTGCTGGTACGGCGGCATCGGCTGCGGCGGCGGGGTGTGCGCCCGCTGCGGCGGGGCCTGCTGGAGGTACTGGGGGTGCGGCGTGTGCGGCCCCTGCGGACGCGGCGGCTGGAAGGCCGGCGGCGGCGTCCGGTACTGCGGCTGCTGCGGCGGCGGAGGCTGCTGGAGGTACTGGGGGTGCGGGGTCTGCGGCCCCTGCGGACGCGGCGGCTGGAAGGCCGGCGGCGGCGTCCGGTACTGCGGCTGCTGCGGCGGCGGAGCCTGCTGCGGGTACTGGGGGTGCGGGGTCTGCGGCGCCGCGTGCACCGAGCGCGGCCCCTCGTTGATCACCAGCGGCGTGCTGGCCTGCAACGGGTGCCCGCTGCCGCCGCCCTTCGCGGCCGCGATCAGCCGCTCCGCCTCGTCCCGCATCGCCGCCGCGCTCTGGAACCGGTGCGCCGGGTCCTTGCGCAGCGCCTGGGCGACGAAGGCGTCCACCGCCGGGGTGACCGATCGGTTGAGGGTGGACGGCGCCGGCGGCTCCTCCTGGACGTGCTTGTAGGCGATCGAGAACGCCGAGTCGCCGTCGAAGACCAGCTGCCCGGTGAGCATCTCGAAGAGCATCACGCCGACCGAGTAGAGGTCGGAGCGGGCGTCCACCGGCTTGCCGAGCGCCTGCTCGGGCGACAGGTACTGCGGGGTGCCGACCACCATGCCGGTCTGCGTCATCGACGTGGCGCCCGGTTCCAGCGCCCGGGCGATGCCGAAGTCCATGACCTTGACGTTGCCCTTGCGGTCGAACATGACGTTGCCGGGCTTGATGTCGCGGTGCACCAGGGACATGTCGTGCGAGGCCTCCAGCGCGTTCAGCACGCCGACGATGACCCGCAGGGCCTCCTCGGTCGGCATCGCGCCGTACTGGGCGACCGCCTCGTTGATCGCCTCGCGCAGGCCCTTGCCGTCCACCAGCTGCATGACGATGTACGGGGTGCTGGAGCCGTCCGGCGCGACGTCCTCGCCGCTGTCGTACACCGTGACGATGTTCGGGTGCTCCAGCCGGGCCACCGCCTGCGCCTCACGGCGGAACCGCTCCTTGAACGAGGCGTCCCGGCCCAGCTCGTTGTGCATGCTCTTCAGCGCGACCTGCCGGTCCAGCACGCTGTCGTACGCGAGGTGCACCGAGGCCATGCCGCCCTCGCCCAGCAGCCGCTGCAGCACATAGCGGCCGTTGCCCAGGGAGGAGCCTCCGACCGCCGCGTTGCCGTGCTCGCTCATGGTCCTCTGCTCCCCCTCGGCGCGGCCGTGGCGCCGCGACCGTGACGTTCGGTCTCGTCCGTGCGTGGTGGGCCGGGCCCGCGGGCCTGGCGGACCCCTGCCGCGGCGGTACGACCGGCCTGCGACAGGGGTCAGGGTATCGGCTGACGCCGACGGTGATCGGTCCAGGGCCGGTCCTGCCCCCGGACCGCCGGCGCCGCCGGACGGCGCCCCGGCCCGGGGCGGACCGTCGTGGTACGTCCGGTGTCGGCGGCCCGTTACAGGTACGGGCCGGAACGGATGCCGCGGCCCTGGCCCGGCTCGTCCTCGTCCAGCTCGCCGCCGTGCAGACCGGGCGGCAGCGCCCGCCGCATCTGCTCCAGCTGGGCCCGCGCCGCCATCTGCTGGGCGAACAGCGCGGTCTGGATCCCGTGGAACAGGCCCTCCAGCCAGCCGACCAGCTGGGCCTGGGCGATCCGCAGCTCCGCCTCGGTCGGAATGATGTCCTCGTTGAAGGGCAGCGACAGCCGCTCCAGCTCGGCGACCAGCTCGGGGGCCAGACCGAGCTCCAGCTCCTTGATCGAGCTGGCGTGGATGTCCTTCAGCCGGGCCCGGCTGGCCTCGTCGAGGGGCGCCGCCCGGACCTCCTCCAGCAGTTGCTTGATCATGCTGCCGATGCGCATGACCTTCGCGGGCTGCTCGACCATCTCGGTCACCGGGAGCTCACGCGGCAGGTCGCCCTCGTCCTCGTCCCCCGCCGAGCCGGCGAACCCCTGGCCCACGGGCAGCCCGTCCGGTCCGACGATCAGCACCTTCTGGCCGTCCTGCGACTGCCCGCCCGCGGCCTGGAATGGCTGCTGAAACGAGCGCTCGTTCATCGGATTCGTCATGAACAACATTCTCTCTCACTGGGGTTGGTCGGGCGGAAGCCCCCGTACAACCGCCGTCCTGAGCCACCGCTGACGACGGTACGCCCCCGGGCGCCGCCCCGGAATCCGTACGGATACTCAGCTCCCGGCCCGCCCCGGCCCCCCTGGGGCGTGCACACACCCCTCACGGAACCTCCTCCGCCGCACCCGCCCCGCGACTCAGCCCCGGCGCAGCCGCAACCCGATCAACCCCAGGCCGCAGCCGATCAACCCCAGCCCCGCGCCCAGCGGGAACTGGACGGTCGAGGCGTCCCGCCAGCGGGCGGGCAGGACGGCGGGGACGGCGGCGGCGATGGCCTGGGCGGTCGCGGCGGCGGCGTCCGATGCGGCGGCGGCGTTCGGTGCGGCGGCGTCCGCCGTGTCCGGGGCGCCCTGGTCGGTCTCGGGCTGGTCCCCCGCACCGGCCTGCCCGATACTCCGGTCGGGAACCTGGTCGGGGTTCTGCTCGGGAACCTGCGCAGGGTTCTGCCCGGGGATCTGCGCAGGAGCCTGCCCGGGGATCTGCTCGGGAGCCCGGTCCGGCGCCCGCTCCGGGGCGGTGTCGGCGCGCTCGGGCGCCCACACCGCCCAGCGCCGGTACACCCGGGCGTCGCCCCGGCCGGGGCGCGGGTGCTGCGGCGGCCCGACCGCCGGAACGGCCTCGGGCTCCGGCCCACCCACGGCGGCGGGCTCAGCGGTGAACGGGGGCGGCGACGACGACGCCGGCCCGACGGCGGCGGCCGCCGAAGCGGCGGCCAGCGGGAGCGTGAGCCCGAGCACGGCCGCCGCGATCAGTCGCTGGGTCCGGCCCGGGCCGGTACGGCGGGTACGACGGTGGTGCGGCGCGGCGGGCAGCGGCCCGAGGAGGTGCGTTGGTGCGGCCACGGTCGGAGGTCCTTCCGACGGCCGACCGCGCGCGGCGGGGTCGGCGGCGGGACAGCTCCGAACCAGCCTCACACAATCCGACGATCAGGGCATTTCGGATGTTCCGCCTCGGGCCGCCGCCCCGCGGACCCGGATCAGGCCCGCAGCACGACCTTGCCGACCTGCTCCCCCGCCTCCAGCGCCCGGTGCCCGTCGCCGGCGTCGGTCAGCGGCAGCACCCGGTCGATCACCGGCTTCACCACCCCGGACTCCACCAGCGGCCACACGTGCTCGCGCACCGCCGCCACGATCGCCGCCTTCTCCGCCAGCGGGCGCCCGCGCAGATTGGTGGCGATCACCGCGGCACGCTTGCGCAGCAGCGCGTTGAGGTCGAGCTCGCCCTTCACGCCGCCCTGCAGCCCGATGATCACCAGCCGCCCGTTGACGGCCAGCGCGTCCACGTTCCGCTGCAGGTACTTGGCGCCCATGATGTCCAGGATCACGTCCACCCCGGCCCCGCCGGTGGCCTCCTTGACCGCCTCGACGAAGTCCTGCTCGCGGTAGTCGATCGCGATGTCGGCACCGAGTTCGACGCACCGGGCCAGCTTCCCGGCGCTGCCCGCAGTCACCGCGACCCGCGCGCCGACCGCCTTGGCCAGCTGGATCGCCATGGTCCCGATGCCGCTCGCGCCGCCGTGCAGCAGCACCGTCTCGCCGGGCCGCAGGTGGGCGGTGAGGAACACGTTGGACCACACCGTGCAGGCGACCTCGGGCAGCGCGGCGGCCTCCTCGAAGCCCAGGCCCTTGGGCAGCGGCAGCAGCTGTCCGGTCGGCACCGCGACGAGCTGCGCGTACCCGCCGCCGGACAGCAGCGCGCACACCTCGTCGCCGACCGCCCAGCCGGACACGCCCGGGCCGAGGGCGGCGATCCGCCCGGCGCACTCCAGCCCGGGGTAGGGCGAGGCGCCGGGCGGCGGGTTGTAGTGGCCCTGCCGCTGGAGCAGGTCGGCGCGGTTGACGGCGGTGGCCGCCACCTCGACCAGGACCTCGCCCTCGCCGGGCACCGGGTCGGGCACCTCCGCCCACACGAGGGCCTCGGGACCGCCGGGTACGGGAATCGTCATCGCATGCATGCCCCGAACCTACTGCGCGTCACGGCGAGGAGGGGGCAAGGCCCGCGTCAGCCGGTCGACTTGATCACGATCACCCGGTCGGTGAGCTGGAGCACGGCGGCCTCGGGCTCGGTGTAGTTGAGCACCCGCCGGCCGCGGACCACCGCGACCACCAGGTCCTCGCACGCGCGCGGGCTGTGCCCGGCCTCGGCCCGGGTGACGGGGCGCTCGACCACGTCCAGGCCGTTGCCGTAGGTGAGCAGGTCCTCCATCACCGCGCCGGCGTGCGGGCTGAGCATCGACAGGCCGAGCAGCCGCCCGGCCGAACTGGAGCTGGTGACGACGACGTCGGCGCCGCTCTGCCGCAGCAGCGGGGCGTTCTCGTCCTCCCGGACGGCCGCGACCACGGTGGCGCCCTTGTTCAGCTGGCGCGCCGTCAGCGTGACCAGGACGGCGGTGTCGTCCCGTTCCGGCGCGATCACCACCCGGGCGGCGGTGGGCACCTCGGCCCGCAGCAGCGTGTCGGTGCGGGTGGCGTCGCCGACCACGCCGACCAGCCCGTGCCGGGCGGCCTGGTCGATCACCTTGCGCTGCGGGTCGACGACGACGATCTCGTCCTTCTTCACGCCCTGCCCGAGCAGGGTGTCGACGGCGCTGCGGCCCTTGGTGCCGTACCCGATGACGACGGTGTGCTCGCGCACGGTGGACCTCCAGCGGTTCAACCGCCACTGCTGGCGGGTTCGTTCGGTGAGCACCTCCAGCGTGGTCCCGACCAGGATGATCAGGAACACCACGCGCAGCGGGGTGATCACGAAGATGTTGGTGAGCCGGGCGGCGTCGCTGTACGGGGTGATGTCGCCGTACCCGGTGGTGGACAGCGTCACGGTCGCGTAGTACGCCGCGTCCAGGAAGCTGACCCCGCCGCCCGCGTTGTCGTTGTAGCCGGCCCGGTCGACGTAGACGATCAGCGTCGTGGCGACCAGGACGGCGAGCGCCACCAGCAGCCGGGAGCCGACCTGCCTGACGGCCGGCGCGCTCCGCCGGGCAGGCAGCACGATCCCGGCGTCCGACCACGGCTCGGTGCCCGGGGCGGGCGCACCCCGCAGCCTGCTCATGCGGTCGCCTCCCGGCTGTCGTGGGACGCGCACGCCCTGGTGGGCCCGTTCACGGTGCCTCCAGCAGTTCGACGGGTGCGCCGGCCGCCGCGCCGCCGGGCGGGACCACGGCCAGCGCCTCGGCCCGGGCGAGGCCGCGCAGCATCGCGGGCCCGTCGAAGGCGAGTGGGACGACGCCGTCGGCGGTGTGCCGGACGGGCAGCAGCCGGGTGTCCACCGGGTGCCCGGGCAGGCCGACGGCGGTGGGTGCGAGGACCGGGGTGACGGCGGACCGCCCGCTGCGGGCGTGCAGCAGCGGCAGGGCGAGGGTGACCGTCCCGGCGACGGCGGCCAGCGGGTTGCCGGGCAGCCCCACCAGGTGCCGCCCGCCCGGAAGCCCGGCTGGACCCCCGCCCGGAAGTCCGCCCCCGGCGGGGCCGGCCGACGGGGATGCGGCCGACGGGAGTTCGGCCAGCAACATCGGGTGCCCGGGGCGAACGGCCACGCCGTCCACCAGCAGTCGGGCGCCGGCCTCGGCGAGGGCCCGGTGCAGGAAGTCGACCGGGCCGGCCGCCGTTCCGCCGGTGGTGACCACGATGTCGGCGGTGGAGTGCCGCAGCGCGTCCCGGAGCAGCCCGAAGTCGTCCCGGACGGCCCGCACTTCGGCCACCTCGGCACCGGCCGCCCGCAGCCAGGGCGGCAGCAGCGGCCCGAGCGCGTCCCGGACCAGGCCCGGACCGGGGACGCCCGAGGCCAGCAACTCATCGCCGAGGACGAGCAGTTCGACCACCGGGCGGCGGCGCACGGCGAGCCGGTCGTGACCGCAGGCGGCGGCCAGGCCGAGCACGGCCGGGCCGACCGGGACGCCACCGGGCAGCAACGCCTCGCCGCGGCGGCACTCCTGGCCACGCGGGCGGACGTCCTGACCGGTGGTCAGCGGGTGGCGGCCGCAGTCGTGCAGCAACGTGCCGTCCGTGCGGCCGTGCTCACGGCGCAGGACGGCGGTGGCGCCCGGCGGCAGTTGGGCGCCGGTGGCGATCTCGACGGCGGCGCCGTCGGCCAGCGGCGCGGACGCCGCCCGGCCGGCCAGCACCCGCCCGGCGACCCGCCAGGGGCCCGGCCCGGCGACCGCCCAGCCGTCCATCGCGGAGGTGTCGAAGGCGGGCAGGTCGGTCAGCGCGGTGAGCGGCTCGGCGAGGGTGCGGCCGAGCGCCTCGGCGAGCGGCAGCCCGACCGCCGGCAGCGGGCTCAGCCCGGCCCGGCGGGCGGCCTCGCGGGCCTGCGCCCAGCTCAGCACGCCGGGACCGGTCGACGGGGCGGCCACGGTGGTCTGCCCGACGGCGCTCACGCCTCGCCCGGCCCGGCGGCGGCGCTCCAGCGCTCGGCGAGCGCGGCGGTCCGCCGGGCGGCCTCGGCCACGGCCTCCGGCCCGCCGCCCTGCTGGGCGGCCGCGTAGCCGATCAGAAAGGCGGTCAGCGGCGCGGCCGGGCGGGCCACCCCGTGCGCGACCACCCGGGTGAGGTCGAGCAGTCCCCGGACGTCGACGTCCAGGTCGATGCCCAGGTCGGCCCTGACCTCGGCGATCCAGTCTTCCAGCGTGCGCTCCATGCGCCCATGCTGCCTGATCGGCGGTTTCCCCGGCGTGTTCGCCCCGTGTGCGGCGCGCGTCGTTTCCCGCACGGACGCCCGCGCGGGCCGTGCACACGGACCCCTGGGGCGCCCCTACGACCGGTCGCGTTCCCGGGCCTGTTCGAGGTCCTCCCAGGTGTCGCAGTCGTAGGCGACGTTGTCGGTGTCGGCCACCAACTGCCGGGCGAGACCGCCGGTGAGGCGGCGCAGCGGGAGGCCGGCCGGATCGCCGAGGGCGGCCAGCGCGGTGCGCAGCGGGGCGGTGCGGTAGGCGGCGGCGAGCGGCTGATCGCGCCCGCCGGCGTCGACCAGGACGGCGGCGTCGACGGCCGGGCCGGCCTCGGCGAGGGCGGTGACCAGCCGGTCGACGGTCCGCCGGTCCAGGAACGGCAGGTCGGCGGCGAGCAGCAGCACGGTCGGCGCGGTGACCAGGTCGAGTCCGGCGGCGACGGCGGCGACCGGCCCGCCGCCCGGCGGCTGCTCCCTGGTCCAGCGGACGCCGGTGCGCGCGGTCGGCCGGCCGGGGCCGACCACGACGGTGGTGCGGGCGCCCGCACAGGCGGCGAGCACCCGGTCGAGCAGGGTGGTCTCGCCCACGGTCAGCCCGGGTTTGTCGGCCCCGCCGAGGCGACGGGCGGCCCCGCCGGCCGGGACGATCACGTCGTAGGGCGTCATGCGGCCAGTATCCGCCCTACTCGACTTCGCCCTTCCCGGGCTCCGTGCGCTCCTCGGTGATCTCGTCCTCGACGATCTCCGCCTCGATGATGTCGTCCTCGACGATCTCCGCCTCGACGATCTCGCCCCCTCGCGCCGCCCGGGCGGTGTTGGCGGCGGCGCCCAGTTCCAGGATGGCCGGCAGCGTCAGCTCCCCGTACCGCTCGTTCATCGCGGTGACCAGTGCCTCCGGGTCGTCCGGGTGCACGGCCAGCAGCCGGTCGAAGTCCTGGAGGTACTCGCCGGTGAAGGCGAGCACCCGGGCGGCGTCGTCGCCCTGGTCGGGGGCGCGGTGGCCGGCGATGACCCGGTCCACGCCGAGGTCGGCGATCCGGCCGAGGTTGTGGCCCCAGGTGGTGCGCTGGGCCGGGGTGGTGTCGGCGGTCCAGACGTGGGTGCCGTTGTAGGCGAAGTCCCCGGCGATCACCGTCCGGATGCTCGGCACGTGGACGACCGTCGAGTCGCCGCAGTCGGCCTGGCCGAGCAGCAGCACGGGGATGACCTGGCGGTCGAGCATGAGGGGCTGCGGCAGCAGCGGGGCGGGGATCAGCGGGTGGTCCGGGATGTCGTCGCCGTAGACCGGCTTCCACTGGGCGACCTTGGCGGCGGCGGTGCGCCGGATGCCGTCGACCACGGCGGGCGCGGCCAGCAGCCGGGCGTCGGGGAAGAGCTTCAGCACCTCCTCGGCGCCGAAGTAGTGGTCGGGGTGGTGGTGGGTGACGACGATGGCGAGCAGTCGGCGGCCCTTGCCGGCGACCCATTCGGCGAGTTCGCGGCCGGCGCTGCGGGTGAGCTGGGCGTCGACCAGGATCGCGGTCCGCTCGCCGAGGATCAGGGTGGAGGTGGCGAAGAAGGCCGATTCGGGGCCGGTGAAGACGGCGACCTCCAGCGGGCGGGCGGGCCGCTCGTGGTCCGGGGCGGCGGCCTCGGCGGCCGTGCGCTCCGCGCCGGCGCCCTCCTCGGGCGGGGACGTCGTCACTGGCTGCTCCCTCTGGTCGGCGGTCGGACTTCCTGCGCCCTACAGCATGGGAGTACCGGTGTCGGATTGCGCGGAAGGCGCGCCCGGCGGGGCGCGCCTTCCGGCTCAGGTCACATCGCGGTTCGGAGGGCCGGCACCTTGGCGTCGTGGGCGGCCTGCCCCAGGGCACGAAAACGCCCGGGGCCCGTCCGTTGTGGCAACGGACGGGCCCCGGGCGGTTACGTCGTGGAGGTTACGTCGTGGAGCTCAGCGCTTGATCGCGCCGCGCAGGCGGGCCAGCCGGTCGGAGACGCCCCAGGCGGTCACCCGCCACAGCGCCTCGACGACGATGTTGCGGCTCATCTTGGACGCGCCCAGCTCGCGCTCGACGAAGGTGATCGGCACCTCGGCCACCTTGAACCCGGCCTTCACCGTGCGCCAGGCCAGGTCGACCTGGAAGCAGTACCCGGCCGAGGCCACCTCGTCCATGCCCAGGCCCAGCAGGGTCTCCTTGCGGAACGCCCGGTAGCCGCCGGTGACGTCCCGGATCGGCACGCCCAGCGCCAGCCGCGAGTAGGTCGAGCCGCCGCGGGAGAGCAGCAGGCGCGACTTCGGCCAGTTCACCACCCGGCCGCCCGGCACCCAGCGCGAGCCCAGCACCAGGTCGGCGCCGCGCAGCGCGCCCAGCAGCCGGTCCAGTTCCTCGGGCTGGTGCGAGCCGTCCGCGTCCATCTCGACCAGGACGTCGTAGCCGTGGTCGATGCCCCAGCGGAAGCCCGCGAGGTAGGCGGCGCCCAGGCCCTCCTTGCCCTTGCGGTGCATGACGTGCACGTTCGGGTCCTCGGCGGACAGCTTGTCGGCCAGTTCGCCGGTGCCGTCGGGGCTGTTGTCGTCGGCGACCAGCACGTGGGCCTCGGGGACCGCCGCCCGCACCCGGCCGACGATCCGCTCGACGTTCTCCGCCTCGTTGTAGGTCGGAATGATCACCAGGACCCTGCCGAGATCAGCAAAACTCTGCTGGTTCACGGTCACGTACAAACCTCTCGGCCGATGGCGGGGAGTGTCAGAACACCATCGCCCGCACTCTGGAACGCGGCTCCGCCGGCAGCCCGCCGACGGAGTGACCACGGTGGAAACTGCTGTGCAGGGCGGAGACTACTGCGTCCTGGCATCCTACTACCGCGCCCGGGAACCACCGGTCCGGCCAGGGCACTCCCCTCCGATACCCGCCGTTTCCTCGCGGGCGACACCGGTCGGCTAGGGTCGATGACCTTGCCCGTGCCCGGACCCCCGCACCGCCGGGCCCGTTGCCCCGACGATCCGGCACACCCGCCACCCAGCGAAGGAGTAGGACCGCGCGCATGGACAGGCTCATCAACACCGTCCGCCCGTACGCCTGGGGGTCGCTGACCGCCCTGCCCGAACTGCTCGGGCAGGAGCCGACCGGCGAACCGCAGGCCGAGCTGTGGATGGGCGCCCACCCCGGCGACCCGTCCCGGGCCGACCGGGGCGAGGGGCCCCGCCGGTTGGACGAGCTGATCGCGGCCGACCCCGAGGGCGAACTCGGCGCCGCGACCGTCACCCGGTTCGGTCCGGCCCTGCCGTTCCTGTTCAAGATCCTGACCGCGGGCATCCCGCTGTCCATCCAGGCCCACCCCACGATCGCCCAGGCCCGCGCCGGGTTCGCCGCCGAGAACGCCCTCGGCATCCCGCTGGACGCCCCCGAGCGGAGCTACCGCGACGCCAACCACAAGCCCGAGATGGTCTGCGCGCTGGGCGCCTTCGAGGGTCTCTGCGGCTTCCGGCGGCCCGCCGAGGCGGCCGGGCTGATGGCCGGGCTCGCGGTGCCCGGGCTCGGCCCGCTGATCGACCTGCTGGCCGTCGAGGACGAGGCCGAGGCGCTGCGCGGCACGCTGGCCGCCATCCTCACCATGGACGGGAAGGCCGCCGAGGAGACCGTCCGGGAGACGGCCGCGGCCCTGGCCCGCACCGACCCGGCCGGCGACTACGGGCCGTACGCCCGGATCGCCGAGGACTTCCCGGAGGACCGCGGTCTGATCGCCGCCCTGCTGCTCAACCACTTCCGGCTCCGGGCCGGCGAGGCGCTCTACCTGGACGCCGGCGTGCCGCACGCCTACCTGGCGGGTGCCTGCGTCGAGCTCCAGGCCAACTCCGACAACGTGCTGCGGGCCGGCCTCACCCCCAAGCACATCGACCTGCCCGAGCTGCTGAAGGTCCTGGTCTTCGAGGCCGGCGCCCCCGAGCTGCTGCACCCCCGCCCGGTCGACGGCACCGCCGGCGAGGAGCTCTACCCCGTCCCGATCGACGAGTTCCGGCTCTCCCGCTTCGTCCTGGACGGCCGGGACCGCGAGATCGACGGCCGCGCCCCACAGATCCTGCTCTGCACCGAGGGCACCGCCCGGCTCACCGCCGCCGACGGCACCACCCTGGACCTCGCCCCCGGCCGGTCGGCCTTCCTCCCCGCCACCGGCGCCCCCACCCGGCTGTCCGGCACTGCCACGACCCTCTTCCGCGCCACCGTCACCGTCTGACGGCGCCCGGGGACCACGTGCCGAGGGCTCGCCTCCCGGGTGGGAGGCGAGCCCTCGGTGTGTCCGTGCGGCGGTCAGCCGACCCGTTGCCCCGGGCCGCCGGCGCCGACTTCGACCGGCACCTGATCCTTCTCCTGATCCTGGCCCCCGCCCTGGCCCTTCTCCCCGGACTGGGCCGGAACAGCCCCGGCGGCCTCGCCGGTCGCGGGCGCCCCGATCGACACGGCGGCCGCCGGCTGCAGGGCGCTGCCCGGCCAGCGGCGCTCGACCGCCTTGGCCACCTTGCGGCCCAGCTTCTGCACGGGCAGCTCCACCAGCCGGTACATCACCCAGCTCGCCAGCATGATCACGACGAGGTACTCGGCCGTCCAGATCAGCTTGCCGCCGGTCGTCGGCGGCACCTTGGGCACGTGCAGCAGCGGCTGGATGGTGTGGACCAGCGGGACGTGCAGCAGGTAGAGCGAGAAGCTGATCCCGCCGAGCCAGGTGAGCGGCTTCGGGAAGCGGCGCTTGCGCAGCGCCATGCCGATGCCGAACGTGATCCAGGCCCCGAGGTAGGAGCCGGCCCAGGCCATCCAGCCGGCCGTCCAGGTGTTCTGCTCCATGCCGTCACGGTTGTACATCCAGGCGACGGCCACCCCCGCGACGACCACGAAGCCGCAGCACAGGATCGCCTGGAGGCGGTCGATCTGGCGGTTCTCGGCCCGGTAGATCGCGGTGCCCGCGAACATCGTCGCGAAGATCATCAGGGTCTCGAACATCGGGGCCCGGCTGTTGTTGTACATCAGCACGAAGCCCAGCAGACCGAGCGTGATCGCCCCGACCCGGGTCAGGTTCGGCCGGCCGCTCAGCACGCAGGCGAAGCCGAACAGCACGATCAGGACGGAGCCCCAGACGAGGTTGCGGGTCGAGGTGATGTCGCTGGTCAGCGTGTGGGAGGCGATGGAGGTGCCGAAGAGCAGCGCCACGCCGGCGAAGCCGACCGCGATCGGGCCGCTGCGGCGGTGCTGGCCGACCGTGAAGAGCGCGGTGACCATGTAGTAGAAGACCATCTCGTAGCTGAGGGTCCACATGACGCCCAGGCCGTTCCAGACGCCCATGAAGTCCTGCAGCATGGTCGAGTTGGCGGCCACGTAGATCAGGTCGTGATCGGTGGCGAAGAGCGCGACCGAGCCGTCGCCCTTCGGGATGATGGCCAGCGCCACCGTGATACCGATGATCACCGGCGGCCAGAGCCGGAAGATCCGTCCGATCCAGAACGCCCGCACGTCCCCGCGACGCTCCAGCGAGGCCGGGATGATGTAGCCGCTGACCAGGAAGAACAGCATGACGCCGTAGAGGCCCAGGTCGGCGTGCCACCAGATGAAGGACGCCACCCCGTCCGGCAGCATCTTCAGGACGTCGAAGTGGTGGAGCGCCACCACCAGGGCGGCCACGCCGCGAAGCGCGTCGAGCCAGCCCAGCCGACTGGCCGACCCGCTCGCCCGAGCCTTCGTGCTTCCCCCGGCCCGGCGGGCGGACAGCTGTCGTATCGTTTTCACCGCACGGACAGTAGCTCATCACACTGCTGCGTTGGCCTCGGTGACGGTCGGACGAGGCCCCCCGGTGCCCCTCGTCGGTGCCAGGTCCTGTCCTAGTCCCGGGTCATGTCGACGAAGCGCGAGTAGTGGCCCTGGAAGGCCACCGTGATGGTGGCGGTGGGGCCGTTACGGTGCTTGGCGACGATCAGGTCGGCCTCGCCGGCGCGCGGGGACTCCTTCTCGTAGGCGTCCTCGCGGTGGAGCAGGATGACCATGTCGGCGTCCTGCTCGATCGAGCCGGACTCGCGCAGGTCGGAGACCATCGGCCGCTTGTCGGTGCGCTGTTCGGGGCCACGGTTCAGCTGGGAGAGCGCGATGACCGGGACTTCCAGCTCCTTGGCCAGCAGCTTCAGGTTTCGCGACATGTCGGAGACCTCCTGCTGGCGGTTCTCGGCCCGGCGGGAGCCGCCGGACTGCATCAGCTGGAGGTAGTCGATGACGACCAGCTTGATGTCGTTGCGCTGCTTGAGCCGGCGGCACTTGGCCCGGATCTCCATCATCGACAGGTTCGGGGAGTCGTCGATGAACAGCGGCGCCTCGCTGACGTCGGGCATCCGGCGGGCGACGCGGGTCCAGTCGTCGTCCGTCATGTTCCCGGAGCGCATGTGGTGCAGCGCGACCCGGGCCTCGGCGGACAGCAGGCGCATGGCGATCTCGTTGCGGCCCATTTCGAGCGAGAAGATCACGCTCGGCAGCTTGTTCTGGATCGAGCAGGCGCGGGCGAAGTCCAGCGCCAGGGTCGACTTGCCCATCGCGGGACGGGCCGCGATGACGATCATCTGGCCGGGGTGGAGGCCGTTGGTGAGCGCGTCGAAGTCGGCGAAGCCGGTCGGGACGCCGGACATCTGGCCGTTGCGGGAGCCGATCGCCTCGATCTCGTCGAGGGCGCCCTCCATGATGTCGGCGAGCGGCGCGTAGTCCTCGTTGGTGCGCTGCTCGGTGACGGCGTAGATCTCCGCCTGGGCGGCGTTGACGATCTCGTCGACGTCGCCCTCGGCCGCGTAGCCCATGCCGGCGATCCGGGTGCCGGCCTCGACCAGGCGGCGCAGGACGGCGCGCTCGTGGACGATCTGGGCGTAGTACTCGGCGTTGGCGGCGGTCGGGACGGAGTTGACCAGGGTGTGCAGGTAGGAGGCGCCGCCGACGCGCTGGAGCTCGCCGCGCTTGGTGAGCTCGCCGGCCACGGTGATCGGGTCGGCCGGCTCGCCGCGGGCGTACAGGTCGAGGATCGCGCCGTGGACCATCTCGTGCGCGGGCCGGTAGTAGTCGGCCGGCTTGAGCACCTCGACCACGTCGGCGATGGCGTCCTTGGACAGCAGCATGCCGCCGAGGACGGACTGCTCGGCGGCGAGGTCCTGCGGGGGGACGCGCTCGAAGCCGTCCGCGCCGCCCTGGCCCTCGTCGTCGCCACGGCGCTGCCAGCCGCCGCCACCGCCACCGCTCTGCGAACCGTCGCGCTGGGAGCCGCTCCGGCCGCCCTTGCCGCCCTTCTGGAAGCCGCCCTCGCGGCCGCCGCCGTCGCGGTTGCCGTCCCGGCCGCCGCCCTGGCCGGAGCGGCTGCGGGAGACCGGGAGCCGGTCGCCGGGCCCGTCGGGGAAGGACGCGTCGTCGAAGGCGCCGGCGGGGAAGGGGTCCTCGGCGGGCTGCCAGTCCTCCTCCGGCGGCGGGGCGTCGTGGTCGTCGTACTGGGGGCCGGTCACGCGTGTTCCCCGATCAGCGAGTGGTGCGAGTTGGAGCGGGTCTTGCCGGTGGCTGGGTGGAGCGGAGCCGCTCCTCTTTGTACGCCACGGCACCGACAAATCGGACGCCGGGGCGGGCGGGAGTGTCGGGCGGAGGGCCCACGCTAAGGCGCCGGGAGCCGTTCAGCCAAGGCGGTTATCCACAGGGGGTGTGGACGAGCGGCCCTGGGCTGTGGAGAAGTGCCGCAAAGCTGTGGACGCCCCTGTGGAAGGCCCTGTGGATAACCAGACCATCTGTCCACCGTCAACCTGTTGACCAGGTATTACCTCTTTCCGGGCCTGTGCATGAGAAATTCTTCACACACAGCCGGACCCCCGCGGGCGCGAAGCGGGTCGAACGCCTCGCTCAAGAATTCGAGTAATAGACAACTGCCACTAGCAGTCATTACCTGTGGATGAGTAGCCTGGAGCCCATGACCGCCCCTCCCGCAGCCCCGACCCCCTCCAGACGCCGGCACGACCGGGAGATCCTCGCACTGGCCGTCCCGGCCTTCGGCGCGCTGGTCGCCGAACCGCTCTTCCTGATGGCCGACTCGGCGATCGTCGGCCACCTCGGCACCCCGCAGCTGGCCGGAGTCGGCGTCGCCGCCGCCGCGCTGTCCACCGCGACCGGCGTGTTCGTCTTCCTCGCCTACGCCACCACCGCGGCGGTGGCCCGCCGGATCGGTGCCGGGGACCGCCGCGGCGCCGTCCAGCAGGGCGTCGACGGCATCTGGCTCGCCCTCGGCCTGGCCGTCCCGGTGGTGCTGCTCACCGTGCTGCTGGCCCCCTGGGCGGCCGACGTCCTGGGGGCCTCGGAGACCGCCGCCCCCTACGCCGTGACGTACCTGCGGATCAGCGCCCTGGGCATCCCCGCGATGCTCATGGTGATGGCCGCCACCGGCGTGCTGCGCGGCCTCCAGGACACCCGCACGCCGCTGCTGGTGGCGATCGCGGGCTTCACCGCCAACATCGGCCTGAACGCCGGCCTGGTGTACGGCGCCGGGCTCGGGGTGGCCGGCTCGGCCTGGGGCACCGTGCTCGCGCAGACCGGGATGGCCGCCGTCTACCTGGTCGTGGTGGTGCGAGGGGCGCGGCGCGAGCACGCCTCGCTGCGGCCGGACGCGGCCGGCATCCGGGCCAGTGCGAGGGCGGGCGGTCCGCTGCTGGTCCGGACGGTCAGCCTGCGCGCGGTGCTGATGATCGCCACCGCGGTGGCCGCCAGGCTGGGCGACGACCAGGTGGCCGCGCACCAGATCACCATGACGCTGTTCAGCTTCCTGGCCTTCGCCCTGGACGCCATCGCGATCGCCGGCCAGGCGATCATCGGCCGCTACCTGGGCGCCGAGGACGCCCCGGGCGCCAGGGCCGCCACCCGCCGGATGGTCGAGTGGGGCATCGGCTCGGGCGTGCTGCTGGGTCTGCTGGTGGTGGCCGCCCGCCCGCTGTACGTCCCGCTGTTCACGCCCGATCCGGCGGT
This sequence comes from Kitasatospora sp. NPDC058243, assembly GCF_042882025.1. Taxonomy (NCBI): domain Bacteria; kingdom Bacillati; phylum Actinomycetota; class Actinomycetes; order Kitasatosporales; family Streptomycetaceae; genus Kitasatospora; species Kitasatospora sp. NPDC058243. Next base: position 25,795 of record NZ_JBHVWW010000017.1, on the reverse strand, counting down.
GCAGGGGCAGTTGGACACCGCCCTGCTGCTGCTCGCCCTCAGCCAGCCGGTCGCCGGCCTGGTCTTCGTGCTGGACGGGGTGCTGATGGGCGCCGGGGACGGCCCCTACCTGGCCTGGGCGGCGATCGCGACCCTGGCGGTGTTCACCCCGGCGGCGATCGCGGTGCCGGCCACCGGCACCGGGCTGGCCGGGCTGTGGTGGGCGATGAACCTGTTCATGCTGGTCCGCGCGGCCTTCCTGGTCGGGCGGGCGCGCGGCGGCCGCTGGCTGGTCACCGGGGCCGTCCGGAGCTGACGGCGCCGGGGCCGAGGGCTCCGGCACGGAATGCGCCGGCACCGAATGCGCAGGGGCCGAACGCTCCGGAACACGACCGAGGGCCGGACTCCCGGAGGAGTCCGGCCCTCAGGCCACTGCTACGGAACTCAGGCAGCGACGACGGCGACGTCGAGGTTGGCCTGGACGTCGGCGTGCAGCTTGACCGAGACCTTGTGGGTGCCCACGGTCTTGATCGGCGAGGCGATCGCGACGGCGCGCTTGTCCACGGCCGGGCCGCCGGCGGCCTTGATGGCCTCCACGACGTCGGCCTGGGTCACCGAACCGAACAGACGGCCGGCGTCACCCGAGCGAACGGCCAGCTTGACCTGGACGCCCTCGAGCTTGCCCTTGACCTCGTTGGCGGCCTCAAGGGTCTGGATCTCGTGGATCTTGCGGGCGCGACGGATCGCGTCGACGTCCTTCTGGCCGCCCTTGGTCCAGCGGATGGCGTAGCCACGCGGAACCAGGTAGTTGCGGGCGTAGCCGTCCTTGACCTCGACGACCTCGCCGGCGGAGCCGAGACCCGGCACCTCGTGCGTGAGGATGATCTTCATTACTTGGTCACCCTCTCTTAGCGCGCGGTGCTGGTGTAGGGCAGCAGCGCCATCTCACGGCTGTTCTTCACGGCCGTGGCGACGTCACGCTGGTGCTGGGTGCAGTTGCCGGTGACCCGGCGGGCACGGATCTTGCCACGGTCGGAGATGAACTTCCGCAGCAGGTTCGTGTCCTTGTAGTCAACGTAGTTGACCTTGTCCTTGCAGAAGACGCAAACCTTCTTCTTCGGCTTGCGAGCAGGCGGCTTCGCCATTGTGTGCTCCATTTGGGGTTCACGGCCCGGCCTGCGTCCTCAGGACGCCGGCGGCCGGGCCGCACGAAATCTGTCAGCTCTTAGAACGGAGGCTCTTCCGAGAAGCCGCCACCGGACGGGGCGCCCCAGCTGCCGCCGCCCTGCTGGCCGCCGGACGGAGTGCTGGACGCCCACGGGTCGTCGGAGGGGCCGGACTGGCCGCCGCCGCCGGAGTTTCCACCCCAGCTGCCGCCGCCGCCCTGCTGGCCGCCACCGCCGCCCCAACCGCCCTGCTGGCCACCGCCGCCGCCCTGCTGGCCGCCGAAGCCGCCACCAGAGCCGCCGGGGCCACCGGACCGGTTGGCCCGGGTGACCTTCGCGGTCGCCGAGCGCAGGCTCGGGCCGACCTCGTCGACCTCGACCTCGAAGACCGTCCGCTTCTCGCCTTCCTTGGTCTCGTAAGACCGCTGGCGCAGTCGGCCCTGCACGATGACGCGCATGCCGCGCTGCAGCGACTCGGCCACGTTCTCCGCCGGCTGCCGCCAGACGTTGCACGTGAGGAAGAGGCTCTCGCCGTCCTTCCACTCGTTCGTCTGACGGTCGAAGGTGCGGGGGGTGGACGCGATACGGAACTTCGCGACCGCCGCACCCGACGGGGTGAAGCGCAGCTCGGGGTCGTCGACGAGATTGCCGACGAGGGTGATGACGGTCTCGCCTGCCATGGTGGTGATGACCTCTCGGGAAGATGTCCGTTCACCGCTGTTTCACGTGAAACAGCGGACGCGAGCTACCCGAGACCCGAAGGCCTCAGAGGTGGCTCAGTGGGTGTCCGGGCGCAGGACCTTGGTCCGCAGAACCGACTCGCTCAGGCCCATCTGGCGGTCGAGCTCCTTGACGACCTCAGGCGTGGCCTTCAGGTCGATGACCGAGTAGATGCCCTCGGACTGCTTGTTGATCTCGTAAGCCAGACGGCGACGACCCCAGGTGTCGACCTTCTCCACCTTGCCGCCGGCGTTCCGGACGACGGTGAGGAAGTTCTCGATCAGGGGGGAGACAGCGCGCTCCTCGACCGAGGGGTCGAGGATGACCATCACCTCGTAGTGACGCATGGGTAACCCACCTCCTTTGGACTCAACGGCCACGGTCTCTCCGTGGCAGGAGGGTTGTGCAGCGTCGGCACCGGAGCAGTGACGACACCGGCCACCGTAGCGGCCGGGTCCGACAATCGGGCCCCGCTCACCCGACGGGGTGGTCGCCCGGAAGAGGGCGCAAGGGGGCACAACTACACCAGTGCAGACGGCACAGCCTACCCGCACCCGGACGGCCGAACAAAACGCATAGGGGTTGTGAGACGGGCCCAACCGCCGCAATCTGGACGGAACGGGATTCCTGCCCGTTCGTCTCCACGCCAGGAGGTGGGACTCATGGCCCAGTCCGTCCACCGCATGCCCGCGCTCACACTGAACACCGACGGCCACCCGCACCCCCGCGAGAACGCCCTGGTGGGCCTCACCGCCGTGCTGGGCGTGATCGCCTTCACCACCTCGTTCTTCCACAACCTGCACCTGCTGACCTCGTGGACCGGCCTGTTCGGGATCATCACGGGGCTGCTCGGCATGTTCGTCTCGGTCACCACGGCCGAGCGCTTCGTGCTGATGATCACGCTCGGCGCCTCCGCCATCGGCTTCTACCTCGGCATCGCCCGGGGCGGCCTCTGGGGCTGAGCCGCCCCGGGCGCACCGTTCCGGAACCCTCGGCGCCCCCGTGGCGTATCTGCAAGGAGACAGGTACGCGACGGGGGCGCCGTCGCGCCCGCAGCGGCGGGCGCCCGGGCCCCGGACGATAGGGTCAGCCCGAGAACCTGGGCCCACCGCAGCCCGACCGACGAGGAGCACCGAGCAATGAGCCTGCGCCTGAGGACGATCACCCGCGAGGAGCACCTCGCCTTCATCAGGAGCCGCGCCTCGGCCAGCCACATGCAGGTGCCGTCGTGGGGCGACGTGAAGGCCGAGTGGCGCTCGGAGTCGATCGGCTGGTTCGACGAGGCCAACCAGCTCGTCGGCGCCGGCCTGGTGCTCTACCGGCAGCTGCCCAAGCTCAAGCGCTACCTCGCCTACCTGCCCGAGGGCCCGGTCATCGACTGGTTCGACCGGGACCTCGACCGCTGGCTCTCCCCGATGCTCGCCCACCTCAAGTCGCAGGGCGCGTTCTCGGTCAAGATGGGCCCGCCGATCGTCATCCGCCGCTGGAACGCCCCCACCATCAAGGAGGCCATCGCCGGCAAGCAGGCCAAGCGCCTGCGCGACGTCGAGGCCGACTGGTACGAGGCGCGCGCCTTCGAGGTGGCCGACCGGCTGCGCAAGGCCGGCTGGCTGCAGGGCGAGGACGGCGGCGCCGGCTTCGGCGACGTCCAGCCGCGCTACGTGTTCCAGGTGCCGCTGGCCAACCGCTCGCTGGACGACATCCACAAGAACTTCAACCAGCTCTGGCGCCGCAACATCAAGAAGGCCGAGAAGAGCGGCGTCGAGGTGTACCAGGGCGGCTACGACGAGCTGCCGATCTTCCACCAGCTCTACCTGGTGACCGCCGAGCGCGACAAGTTCACCCCGCGCCCGCTGTCCTACTTCCAGCGGATGTGGAAGGCCCTCACCGCCGAGGACCAGAACCGGATGCGGCTCTACATCGCCTACCACGACGGCGAGCCGCTGGCCGCGACCACGATGCTGGTGGTCGGCGAGCACGTCTGGTACTCCTACGGCGCCTCGGCCAACCACAAGCGCGAGGTCAAGCCGTCCAACGCGATCCAGTGGCGGATGATGCGCGACTCCTACGCGCTCGGCGGCGGCGTGTACGACCTGCGCGGCATCAGCGACACCCTGGACGAGAACGACCACCTGTTCGGCCTGATCCAGTTCAAGGTCGGCACCGGCGGCCAGGCCGCCGAGTACCTCGGCGAGTGGGACTTCCCGCTCAACAAGCTGCTGCACAAGGCCCTCGACCTCTACATGTCCCGCCGCTGAGGAGGCTGACCCGATGACGCTGTCGCTCTACCTCGACACCGAACGCTGGCGCACCCACCAGCGCTCCGTCCTCGCCGAGTTCCCCGGCCTGGTGCCGGTCGCCAAGGGGAACGGCTACGGCCTGGGCAACCACCGGCTGGCCGAGGAGGCGACGCTGCTGGGCACCGGTGTGCTGGCCGTCGGCACCGCGTACGAGGCGGCCGACGCCGCCGAGTGGTACGGCGGCGAGCTGCTGGTGCTCACCCCGTACCGGGTCGGCGAGGAGGCGCTGCCGCTGCCGCACGCCCGGGTGATCCGGACGGTGGCGAACCTGGACGCGCTGCGGGCGCTGCGCGGCGCCCGGGTGGTGGTGGAGTGCATGACCTCCATGCGCCGCCACGGGGTGAGCGCCGCCGACCTCACGGCCGTCGCCGCCGAGCTGGACGGCGTCGCCTTCGAGGGCCTGGCGCTGCACCTGCCGATGGACCGGCCGGACGGCTCCAGCCCGACCGAGGAGGTCGTCCACTGGGTGGACACCGCCCGGGCGGCCGGGGTGCCGGTGCACACCGTGTACGTCAGCCACCTCGGCGCGGCCGGCATGGAGCAGCTGGCCCAGCGCTACCCGGACATCGTCTTCCGGGCCCGGATCGGCACCCGGCTCTGGCTGGGCGACCACGGCGCGCTGGAGGTCCGGGCCACGGTGCTGGACGTCACCCCGGTGAAGAAGGGCGACCGCTACGGCTACCGCCAGCACCCGGCGCCGGCCGACGGCCACATCGTGGTGGTGGCCGGCGGCACCGCGCACGGCATCGGCCTGGAGGCGCCCAAGTACGTGCAGACCATGGCCTCCCGGGCCAAGGGCATCGCCCGGGCCGGCCTGGCGACCGTCAACAAGACCAAGTCGCCGTTCCACTGGGCCGGCAAGCAGCTCTGGTTCGCCGAGCCGCCGCACATGCAGGTCTCGCTGCTGTTCCTGGACGGCGAGACCAAGCCCCCCGCGATCGGCGAGGAGCTCGGCCTCCAGGTCCGGCACACCACCACGCACTTCGACCGCGTGGTGGACCGCTAGGCCCTGTCCGGCCCTAGAACGACTGAAGCGCCTACGCCTTCTCGGCCGGCTCCGGCAGTTCCGGCTCGTCCAGCCACTGCTCGGAGCCGGCCGGCGCGTATCCGGCGTAGCTCTCCTCCTCGCGCAGCGTCCGGGCGGTGCCGAGCACGAACACGTCCGGGGCCCGGTCGAGCACCCCGCCGGACGGGTCGTCGCTGCCGTCCCAGCGCACCGGGTCGCGGTCCGGCTGCAGGGCGTCGCGGACCACCATGACCACCAGGTAGAGCGTGCCCAGCAGGTGCAGCACGACCGCGAAGTGGTACCAGGCCTCGCCGATCCCGTGCTGCTTGGGCCCGGTGACGAAGCCCAGGTGGGACCAGATGCCCAGGGTGTACAGCACCTCGCAGGCCTGCCAGATCAGGAAGTCCCGCCAGCGCGGCCGGGCCAGCACCGCGAGCGGCAGCAGCCAGAGCGCGTACTGCGGCGAGTACACCTTGTTGACCAGCACGAACAGGGCGACCACCAGGAAGGCCAGCTGCGCGAGGCGCGGGCGGCGGGGCGCCGTGAAGCCGAGCCACGCTATGGCCAGGCAGCCGAGGACCATCAGCACGCCGATGTAGAGGTCGAGGTCGGCCAGCCCCGTGCCCCGGCTCTGCATCAGGATCAGCCAGAACGAGCCGTAGTCCTCGGCGCGGTGCTTGCTGAACACGTAGAAGGTCGACCAGCCCTGCCAGTTGGCCGCCATGATCGGCAGGTTGACCAGCAGCCAGGAGCCGACCGCGCCGGCCAGCATCACCCGGAACTCACGCCACTTCCCGGCCCGCCAGCAGAGCACCAGCAGCGGGCCGAGCAACAGCACCGGGTAGAGCTTGGCCGCGGTGGCCAGGCCGATGAAGACACCCGCCCAGCCGGGCCGGGAGCCGGACCACCAGGCCATCGCCACGGCGGCCAGCGCGACCGCGAGGAGGTCCCAGTTGACCGTGCCGTTCAGCAGCAGGACGGGCGCGAGCGCGAACAGCAGGGCGTCCCAGGGGCGGCGGCGGTGGGTGCGCGAGAGCGCCACCACGGCGACCACCGCGCAGGCCATCAGCAGCCCCGCGTTGATCGCCCAGAACCACCGCTCCTGGTCCTGCGAGGTGCCGGCGCCGGGCGTCAGCCAGGCCGCGACCTGCATGAACAGGCCGGTCAGCACCGGGTATTCGAGGTACTGCAGATCCCCCGAGGTGCCCGGGATGCGGTCCACGTACGGGTGCAGCCCGGCCGAGAAGCCGCGGCCGGAGAACAGGTGCGGGATGTCGCTGTAGCAGGCGTGGATGTACTGCGGCGAACCCGGCTGGAACCAGGCCTGGTTGTAGCAGGGCGCCTTCTGCACCATGCCGAGCACCGAGACCACGATCACCGCCAGCGCCAGGAAGCGCGCCGGGATCCACCAGGAGACGCCCAGCAGCGCCCGGCGGCCCGGCGGGCCGCCGATCACCTCGCTGCCGGCCGCCGCCACCGGGTCCTCGTCGGCCGGGACGACCACGGTGTTGACCGGCGGCGCGGCCGTGGCGACGGCCGGCCCGACCGGCCCTGCGGCGTCGCCGGGCCCGGCCGGCCCTGCGGATTCGTCACGATCGCTCGACGTCATGCCGGACATCCTGCCGCACCGGCCCCACCGGGACGAGGAGGACCCCGCAACGGGCCCGGCCTCCGTCGCCCGGCGGCACGGCGAATCATGACGAAACGGCGGTGGGGGGGATCCTGAGGAAGGAGGCACCCCCCCCTCTTTTTTCCCCTTCCCCGGTGGTTGTTTTTGGTACCAACCCCTCTTTTCCCC
>NZ_JBHVWW010000017.1:0-18816 GCF_042882025.1 Kitasatospora sp. NPDC058243 | reverse complement strand
ACCCTCCCCCCCCCCCCCCCCACAACCAAAAAGCCCACCGAAAACCCCCTCCTCCCCCCCCCCCCCAGCCCCCCCCCCCACCGCCGTTCGGTTCATCCGCTCAGCGGGTGGTGGTCAGGGCAACAGCCCGTTCTGCCCACCGCCACCGCCGGTCGAGGACGGTGTCGGCGGCTTGCCGCTCGGCTTGCTGCTCGTCGCCGGGGGGTCCGTCGGCGGCGCCGTGGGCGGGGGCGTGGTGCAGCCGAGGAGGCCGCAGCTGCTCGTCGGACCGGGGTTGGTCCTGGTGTGCGACGGTGTCTGGCTCGGCTGCGTGCCCGGGCAGTCCACGCCCGGGACACAGCCCGGGCCCTGGGTGGACACGGGCGGCTGCGGCTGGTTGTTGTTGGTCGGCGGCGGCTGGTTGTTGGCCGGCTGGGTCGCGGGCGGGGCCGACGGGGTCTCGCTCGTCGTCGGCGTGGGCGTCATGCTCGGCGAGACCGGGGCGCCGGAGGAGTCCACCTGGGTGCCGACCGGCTGCGGGGTCGGGAAGTCCATCTTCTTCTCGTTGGCCAGCGCGGCCTTCATGTACCGGGTGAAGACGTCGGTCGGGATGTCACCACCGTGGATGGACTCCTTGCCGCCGGTGCCGTTGAGCGACAGCCGCTCGTGCTTGCTCGGGTCCTCGCGCCACATCGCGACGCTGGTCACCAGCTGCGGGGTGTAGCCGACCCACCAGGCCGACTTGTTCTGGTCGGTGGTACCGGTCTTGCCGGCCACCGGGCGGCCCAGCTCCTTGGCCTTGAAACCGGTACCGTTCTTCACCACGTTCACCAGCACGTCGGTGACGTTGTCCGCGACGGCCGGCTCCAGGGCGACCTTGGCGTCCTTCTTGCCGAAGCCCGGGCGCTCGGTGCCGTTCACCTCGACCTTGGTGACCGAGTAGGGCTCGGCCTCCTTGCCGCTGGCCGCCAGGGTGCCGTAGGCGGTGGCCATCCGGATCGGGCTGATGGTGGAGGTGCCGAGGGCGAAGGTCGGGGTCTTCGGGTCGGCGAAGCTCTCCTTCCGGACGCCCATCTGCTCGGCGATGTTGGCCACGTTCTGGCCGCCGACGTCCTGGTTGAGCTGGACGAAGGGCACGTTGAACGAGTTCTGCATGGCCGACCGCAGCGAGACGTAGCCGCGCTTGCCGGAGTCCTCGTTCTTCTGCCGGTAGGGCTTGCCGTCGTCGCCGATCACCAGCGAGCCGTCCGGCTTGCGGATCTCGGACATGTCGTCGGACAGGTAGCGGCTGTCGGCGTTGATCCGCTTCGGCTTGCCCTTGTCGTCGGTGGCCGTCTGGACGCCGATCTGCATGGCGGTCGCCAGCACGAAGGGCTTGAAGGTCGAGCCGACCTGGACGCCGATGGCGTCGGCGTTGTTGTCGAAGTGGCCGTTCTCCACGCCGTCGCCGCCGTAGAGGGCGACGATCGCGCCGTCGCCGGGGCGGATGCTGGCGGAGCCGAACTGGATGAAGGTGTCGTTGTTGGGGCGCTTCTGGGCGTTGAGGTTCTCGCCCTTGACGTCGTCGACGGCCTTCTTCAGGGCGTCGACCTTGTCCTTCTCGAAGGTGGTGTAGACCTTCAGGCCGCCCTTGTCGATCATCTGCTGGGTGATCGTCTTGTCGGTGGCCATCAGGTACTTGTTGGCGGTGTCGACCAGGTAGCTGACCTCACCGTTCATGTTGGAGCTGGGCTTCTGCGGGATCGGGTCGGGGAAGGTGGTGCACTTCGCCCGCTCCTCCGGGGTGATGGCCTTGGTCTTCACCATGTTCTCGAGGATCCAGGCCCACCGCCCCTGGGCCCGCTCCTTGTTGGCCGGGTTGCTGGGGTCGTAGTACGACGCGCCCTTCAACAGGCCGGCCAGCATGGCGCTCTGACAGAGGTCGAGGTCCTTGGCGTCGACCCCGTAGTAGGCCTGTGCGGCGGCCTGGGCGCCGTTCGAACCGCGACCGAACCAGCTGGTGTTCAGGTACCCCTTGAGGATGTCCGGTTTCTGCATCTTCTGATTGATCTTCAGCGTGATGAAGAACTCCTTCAGCTTGCGGCTGAGGGTCTGCTCCTGACTGAGGTACGCGTTCTTCACGTACTGCTGGGTGATCGTCGAGGCGCCCTGGGTCTCGCCGCCCTTGGCCATGTTGTAGACGGCGCGGAGCATGCCCTTGGGGTCGATGCCGCTGTCCTCGCGGAAGGTCTGGTTCTCCGCCGCGATCACGGCGTTCTGCAGGTTGGGGCTGATGTCGGAGAGCTCGACGATCTGACGGTTGGTCTCGCCCTTGCGGGTCATCTCCGAGCCGTCGGCCCAGTAGTAGATCGTGTTCTGGTCCTTCATCAGATCTTTGAGCTTCGGGATCTCGGTGGTCTGGTAGAGGTAGAAGACCCCGCCCACGCAGGTGGCGAAGACGATCAGGAAGGCGCTCAGCCACTGCCGCCAGGACGGCAGCCAGCGCCGGACGCCGGTCTTGCCGAAGCGCGGGTAGTCGATGAACCGCTTCTTGCCGGGGCCTGCGGCGGCGGCCACCGAGGCGGAGGCCGCGGCGGCACCGCGCCGGCCGCCCTTGCCGCCCTTCTGGGCGGCCTTGCGCATCTCGGCGCGGCCCATCCGGGGCTGCTGAGCGGTCTCCCGTTCGCCCGGGGGGCGCCGGCGGCCGGCGCCGTCCGAGCTCACCTCGTCCCGGCCTGGTCCGCCCTGACGGCCACCACCACCCGGGGGCTGCTGCCCGTCACCGCCCGGGCTGGGCGTCCTTCGCCGTCGTTCACTCATGTTGCAGCCACTCCTCGCCAGGCGGTTCCAGCCTGAAGGCAGGGTTCACGTCCGATGCCCGCCAACCGCCCTAACCCCGGAGGTGGTCCTCGTGCACACGCGACAGCGTACGCAGCCGGGAATCCCAACTAATCGGGCATCAGTCCCCAATGACCGCAAAACGGCAGCAGATCATTACACGCCCGTTGCCAACCACTCCTGCGCGTCGGCTTGTGATCACCTTCACGCGCGCCCCCCTTGCCCGTTCCGAGGGCCCGGTTTACTGTTCTCGATATATCGAGCCGATACATCGACGCGGCATACCGCCCGATGCAGCGGCCGGACAACGGCCGAGAGGCAAGGAGGACGACGGCAATGGGCAGGCGCTCAGGAGTGCTGGAGTTCGCCGTTCTCGGTCTGCTCCACGACGCCCCGATGCACGGCTACGAGCTGCGCAAGCGGCTCAACGTCCTGCTCGGAACGTTGCGGGCGTTCTCGTACGGAACGCTCTACCCGTGCCTGAAGAGCCTGGTCGCCCAGGGCTTCCTGGTCGAGGACAACCCGGACGTCGAGTACGTCCCGGCCACCGCGCTCAACGGCAAGCGGTCCAAGACCGTCTACCGGCTCTCCCCCGAAGGCAAGCAGCGCTTCGAGGAGCTGCTCGCCGACTCCGGGCCCGACGCCTGGGAGGACGAGCACTTCGGCGTCCACTTCGCGTTCTTCGGCCAGACCGACCGGGCCGTGCGGATGCGCGTCCTGGAGGGGCGTCGCAGCCGGCTGGAGGAGCGACTGGAGAAGATGCGCAACTCGCTGGCCCGCGCCCGCGAGCGGTTCGACGACTACACCGTCGAACTGCAGCGGCACGGACTGGAGTCGGTGGAGCGCGAGGTCCGGTGGCTCAACGAGCTGATCGAGACCGAGCGGGCCAACCGCACCGGCCGGACCGGGCCCGCCACCGGCGGCAACACCACCGCCGTACCCCACAAGACTTCGGACGGCCGTGGCCAGGAGGAAGGGTCCCAGGACCCGCCCGGGCCACCGTACGACCGCCCGGGGCGCTCCGCCCAGGAGCGCTGACACCGCGTCAGCCCTGTGCCGCGCGGCAGGAGTGGGCGCCTCGCGCCCGTACAAGCAGTCATCGAAGAAGCAGGACGAGTGCCGTCGACCCCGGCGGCCCTCATGAGATCACAGGGAGCAACCGGAATGGGTTCGGTTCGCGTAGCCATCGTGGGCGTGGGCAACTGCGCCGCGTCGCTGGTGCAGGGTGTCGAGTACTACAAGGACGCCGACCCGGCCGGCAAGGTCCCCGGGCTGATGCACGTCCAGTTCGGTGAGTACCACGTCCGCGACGTGGAGTTCGTCGCCGCGTTCGACGTCGACGCCAAGAAGGTCGGCTTCGACCTGGCCGACGCCATCGGCAGCAGCGAGAACAACACCATCAAGATCTGCGACGTGCCGCCGACCGGCGTCACCGTCCAGCGCGGCCACACCCTCGACGGCCTGGGCAAGTACTACCGGGAGACCATCGAGGAGTCCGACGAGACCCCGGTCGACGTCGTCCAGATCCTCAAGGACCAGCAGGTCGACGTCCTGGTCTGCTACCTGCCCGTCGGTTCCGAGGCCGCCGCCAAGTTCTACGCCCAGTGCGCCATCGACGCCAAGGTCGCCTTCGTGAACGCCCTGCCGGTGTTCATCGCGGGCACCAAGGAGTGGGCGGACAAGTTCACCGAGGCCGGCGTGCCGATCGTCGGTGACGACATCAAGTCCCAGGTCGGCGCCACCATCACGCACCGCGTGATGGCCAAGCTGTTCGAGGACCGCGGTGTCATCCTCGAGCGCACCATGCAGCTGAACGTCGGCGGCAACATGGACTTCAAGAACATGCTCGAGCGCGAGCGCCTGGAGTCCAAGAAGATCTCCAAGACCCAGGCCGTCACCTCGCAGATCCGCGACCGCGAGATGGGCGCCAACAACGTCCACATCGGCCCGTCGGACTACGTGGCCTGGCTGGACGACCGCAAGTGGGCGTACGTCCGCCTGGAGGGTCGCGCGTTCGGCAACGTCCCGCTGAACCTGGAGTACAAGCTCGAGGTCTGGGACTCCCCGAACTCCGCCGGTGTCATCATCGACGCCGTGCGCGCCGCGAAGATCGCCAAGGACCGCGGCATCGGCGGCCCGATCCTGTCGGCGTCCTCGTACTTCATGAAGTCCCCGCCGGTGCAGTACTTCGACGACGAGGCCAAGGAGAACGTCGAGAAGTTCATCCGCGGCGAGGTCGAGCGCTGAGGTAGAGCGCCGGAGCCGGCGGCGGGTGACCGCCGCCGGCCGCGCCGGAGGGCCCACGATCATCGGATCGTGGGCCCTTCACCGTTTCTCGGCGAATGTTTCACGTGAAACAGCGGCCGGTTCCATGGCACTCTGGGCGGGTGGCGATCACCGAGAACGGCAGCACCCACCAGTCCGCACACCGTGCCACGCTTCTCGGTCTGCTCCGCGGCCGGGACTTCCGGCGGCTGCTGACCGCCCGGGTGCTCTCCCAACTCTCGGACGGCGTCTTCCAGGTCTCGCTCGCCGCCTACGTCGTGTTCTCCCCGGAGAAGCAGTCCTCCCCCGCCGACATCGCCTCGGTGCTGGCCGTGATGCTGCTGCCGTTCTCGGTGATCGGGCCGTTCGCCGGGGTGCTGCTGGACCGCTGGCGCCGCCGCCAGGTGCTCTACTACGGCAACCTGGCCCGCTTCGGGCTCGGCCTGGGCACCGGCGCCCTGCTCCTGGCGGAGGCGCCGACCTGGCTGTTCTTCGCCTCGGCGCTGCTGGTCACCGCGCTCAACCGGTTCATCCTGGCCGGCCTGTCCGCCGCCCTGCCCCGGGTGGTCGAGCAGGACCAGCTGGTCACCGCCAACGCGCTCTCCCCCACGCTGGGCACGGTCGCCGCCGCCTCCGGCGGAGGGGTCGGCTTCCTGCTGCACCAGGTGATGACCCCCGGACCGAAGGCCGACGCCGCGCTGGTCACGGTGGCCGCGCTGCTCTACCTGTCGGCCGCACTGGCCGCCCGCCGGATGGACCGCGACCTGCTCGGCCCGGAGAAGCACGGCGACCGCCCGGCGCTCGGCCAGGCGCTGGTCCGGGCCGCCGTCGAACTCGGCGCCGCCGTGCGCCACTTGGTGCGGGACTGCCGGCCCGCCGTGCACGCGCTGGCCGCCGTCACCGCGGCCCGGTTCTGCTACGGCGTGCTGATCGTGGTCGTGGTGATGCTCGCCCGGTACACCTTCAACGACCCGTCCGACAGCGCGGCCGGCCTGGTCACGCTCGGCCAGGCGGTCGGCCTGTCCGCCGCCGGGTTCTTCGTCGCCGCGCTGGTCAGCCCCTGGTGCACCCGGCGGCTCGGCCTGGCCGGCTGGATGACGGTCTGCCTGGCGGCCCCGGTGGTCTTCGTCCCGGCGCTCGGCCTGAGCTTCACCCTGCTGCCCTGCCTGCTCGCGGCGCTGCTGCTCGGGGTGGTCACCCAGGGCACCAAGATCTGCGCCGACACCGTGGTCCAGGAGTCGGTCGAGGACGAGTACCGCGGCCGGGTCTTCGCGATCTACGACGTGCTGTTCAACGTCGCCTTCGTGACCGCCGCCCTGGTCACGGCGCTGGTGCTGCCGCTCTCCGGCCGCTCGGTCGTGGTGGTCGTCGGGGTCGCCGCGGTGTACGGGCTCTCGGCGCTCCTCTACCTGCGCTCCGCCCGGCGGTACGGGCCGCTCCCCGGCGACCGGGTCTCCTGAAGGCCCTCGGCCCCTCGGAACGGTGGCGTCCGACCGAGTCGCTAAGGTACGTCAGACCTGTCGCAGCGACAGCACTCGGCCTCGGGGGACGAACTGATGAGCACACCGCCCGGCCCGTACGGGCCACCTCCGCCGTACGGGCCGCCCCCGCAGCCGGCCCCGCCGTACGGGCAGGTGCCGTACATCCCGTCGCAGCCCCAGCCCGCACCGCCCGGCTTCGGACCGCCCCAACCCGGGCCGCCCGGCTTCGGACCGCCCCCGGCCTACGGCCAGCAGCCGCCCGGCTACGGCGCCCAGCCGCCGTACGGCCAGCAGCCGCCCGCCGGCCCGTACGGCTACCCGCCGCCCGCCTCCGCCGCCGAGACGCCCCCCGCGAAGCGCGGCGTCAAGGCGAAGCTGCGGATCGTCGGCCTGGTCGGCGGCTGCCTCGCGCTGGCCGTCGGCTACTTCGTCAGCGGCCCGAGCGTCAGCAGCGCCAAGCCCGGCGACTGCGTCCGGGTGAGCGGCACCCGCGATGTCGAGATCGTCAAGTGCACTGATGCCAAAGCGAATTACCGGGTCCTGTCGACGTTCGGCGACACCACCGACGTGAACCGCTGCCGGCAGACGCCGCAGACCACCAGCGCCGTCTCGGGCAAGAGCGGACGCCGCTGGAACAAGAAGCGGTACGTGCTCTGCCTCGGCCCGATGACCCCGGCCGGCGCCCCGCTGCCGGGGAAGGCCTGACCTCTCCACCACCACCGCATCCCCGGGGGACCTCTTGTCCGTTCCGCCGCCCCAGCTGCCGTACGGCGCCCCGCCGCCCGACGACGGCAACCCGTACGCCACCGGCAACCCCTACGGCCGGCCGACCCCGCCCCCGCCGCCGGGCCCGCCGCCCGGCTACGGCTACCCGGCCGCCCCGCCGCCGCCCGACCAGCCGTACGGCTACCCTCCCCAGCCCGCGCCCGGCTACGGGTACGGGTACCCGCCACCGGCGCCGCAGGACGGGCCCGCCTGCCGCTTCTGCGGCGGCTTCCCGGCCGTGGACGCCACCGTCCGCGGCCACCAAGGCCTGGTCCTGGCCTACCGGATGCTGCGGATGCCGGGCCCGTTCTGCCGCACCTGCGGGACGGCCACGGTGCGCGACCTGTCCGCCCGCACCCTGGTCCAGGGCTGGTGGAGCCCGGCGTCGGTGCTGCTGGCGCCGATCACCCTGCTGCTGAACCTCGCCGCCAACGGCAAGGTCAAGCGGCTGCCGCCGCCCGTCCCGGGCAGCCACGGCCCCCAGCTCGACCCCGGCGTCCCGCTGGGCCGGCGGCCGCACGCGCTGATGCTGCTGCTGCCGCTCTCGGTGGTCGTCACGCTGGTCCTGGCCGCCACCGGGGTGCTCGGCCCGAAGAAGGACGACCCGGTCGCGCCGATCGCGATACCGACGGTGACGGTGCCCCCGGTGACCACCTTCTCGCCGCCGCCGACCTACACTCCGCGGCCGTTCCCCTCGCCGACGTTCAGCATGCCGCCGGTGCCCACCATCACGCTGCCGCCGCCGACCGCCCCCAGCACCGCTGCCGACAGCATCGACCGGGCCAACCCCGGCGACTGCCTGCGCAACGAGAACGGCACCGGCGCGACCCACGACGCCAACCCGAAGATCACCATGCTGCCCTGCGGCGACTCCCGCGCCCAGTACAAGGTGGTCTTCAAGTACCTGGCCACCTCCGACGAGAAGGTCTGCGAGAAGCAGCCGAAGTCGGACAGCACCTACACCCGCACCTACTCCAACCTGCCGGCCCTCAACTACGTGCTCTGCCTGCAGAGCCTCCACGGCTGACCCGGCACGCCCGAGGGGTGGTCCCGGCGTCGGCCGGGGCCACCCCTCGCAGCACCTCTCAGCCCTGCTGCTCGGCCCACCAGGCCCGCAGCGCGGCCACCGCCGCGTCGTGCTCCAGCGGGCCGTGCTCCAGCCGGAGTTCGAGCATGTGCTTGTACGCCTTGCCGACCTGCGGGCCGGGCTTGAGCCCGAGCAGCTCCATGATCTGGTTGCCGTCCAGCGCCGGGCGGACGGCGTCCAGCTCCTCCTGGGCCTTCAGCTCGGTGATCCGCTGCTCCAGGCCGTCGTAGGTGCGCGACAGCGCCGCCGCCTTCTTGCGGTTGCGGGTGGTGCAGTCGGAGCGGGTGAGCTTGTGCAGGCGCTCCAGCAGCGGTCCGGCGTCGGTGACGTAGCGGCGCACCGCGGAGTCCGTCCACTCGCCGCCGCCGTAGCCGTGGAAGCGCAGGTGCAGCTCGACCAGCTGCGAGACGTCCTCGGTGAGCTCCTTGGAGTACTTGAGCTCGCGCATCCGCTTGCGGGTCATCTTGGCGCCGACCACCTCGTGGTGGTGGAAGGAGACCCGGCCGTCCGACTCGAAGCGGCGGGTGCGCGGCTTGCCGATGTCGTGCAGCAGCGCGGCCAGCCGCAGGGTGAGGTCCGGGCCGTCCTGCTCCAGGTCGACGGCCTGTTCCAGGACGGTCAGCGAGTGCTCGTAGACGTCCTTGTGCCGGTGGTGCTCGTCGCGCTCCAGCCGCAGTGCGGGCAGTTCGGGCAGCACGTGGTCGGCCAGGCCGGTGTCGACCAGCAGCCGCAGGCCCTTCACCGGGTGCTTGGCCAGCAGCAGCTTGTTCAGCTCGGCCTGGACGCGCTCGGCGGACACGATGGTGATCCGCTCGGCCATCGCGGTCATCGCGGCGACGACCTCGGGGGCCGGCTCGAAGTCGAGCTGGGCGGCGAAGCGGGCGGCGCGCATCATCCGCAGCGGGTCGTCGGAGAAGGACTCCTCGGGGGTCGCGGGGGTGCGCAGCACCCGGGCCTCCAGGTCGTCCAGGCCGTGGTGCGGGTCGACGAAGCCGCGGCCGGGCAGGTCGACGGCCATCGCGTTGACGGTGAAGTCCCGGCGGACCAGGTCCTGCTCGATGGTGTCGCCGTAGGTGACCTCGGGCTTGCGGGAGGTCCGGTCGTACGCCTCGGAGCGGTAGGTGGTGATCTCGATCAGGAAGGAGCCCTCGGGGGTGTCCTTGCGGGCGCCGACCGTGCCGAAGGCGATGCCGACGTCCCAGACCGCGTCCGCCCAGCCCTTGACCAGCCTGAGCACCTGCTGCGGGCGGGCGTCGGTGGTGAAGTCCAGGTCGTTGCCGAGCCGGCCGAGCAGGGCGTCCCGCACCGAGCCGCCGACCAGGGCCAGCCGGTGGCCGGCCGCCTCGAACCGACGGGCGATCTCGTCGGCCACCGGCGACACCCGCAGCAGCTCTTGCAGCCCCAGGGTCTGGGCCTCGCTCAGGCCTGGGACGGCCTGGACGGCGGTGCTGGAACGGTCGAGGTGCGCGGTGGACTCATTGGCAGTGGACACGGCTCACAAGAGTACGTGGCCCGACAGGTCAACCGCCCGCGCGTTTTGGGCGTCTCACCCCAAGGCCCGCAACACTGCACCGCGGGCTGCATCGTTACCATGCCGGTGGACGAGTCTCGGGCACCGGACAGGGGATGCGGTGTCGCGTGCCGCCGTGGCCGGCGGAGCTCCCGCGGCACCAGCGCGGCGAACTGCGTCGAGCGAAGAACGTCAAGCGAACAGCATCAGCAGCGAGCGATCGAGAACGGCGAGGGCGGAACGAGTGAGTGAGCCGGCACGGCACTCGGGCCTGGGGGCGGAACGACGGCCCGGAAGGACCGAACGCCCCGTCGAAGGGCACGGTACGGGGCGGCGCGCGGGGCGGGCGGCCCGCCGCCTCGCCGCCGTCTGCGGGGCCGCCCTGGCCCTGTTCTCAGCGGTCGCCCCGGCCGCGGCGCTACCCGCCGGGGGCGGCGTCCGGCCGACCGCCGACAACGGCGTCTCGGCCGAGTACCCGGTGGAGATGACCATCGAGACGGTGGCACCGCAGGTGGCCAGCCCGAACGGCATCGTGAAGATCACCGGGCACGTCACCAACACCGGCAAGGCCGCGGTCAAGAACGCCCACGCGGCCGTCCGCAAGCCGCTGTCCAGCAAGCCGCTGCAGCGGCGCAGCGACCTGTCCCTGGTGACCACCCGCAGCGGCCCGACCAACTCCGACGGCGTGGAGCTGGACAGCCCGCAGTACGCCCTGCCGGAGCTGGGTCCGGGCCAGAACCAGCCCTACACCCTGAGCGTCTCGGTGAGCGACCTCGGGCTGTCCGACAGCGGCGTCTACGAGCTCGCGGTGGACGCCTGGGGCTCGACCGCCGACAACCAGCGCGACCGGCCGCTGGGCATCGCCCGGACCTTCCTGCCGTACAACCCGGGCGGCGCCGAGGCACAGCCCAGCAAGGTCACCACGCTCTGGCCGCTGGTGCACGCGCCGGTGCTGGCCGCGCAGACCTACTCCGACAACGACCAGCCCGTCCCCGTCCTGCGCGACGACAGCCTGACCGCCGAGTTCTCCCCGGGCGGCCGGCTGTACGAGCTGGTGGACACCGGGGCCAAGATGACCGGGCTGACCTGGGTGGTCGACCCGGACCTGCTGGACACCGCGTTCGCGATGACCAGGCCGTACCGGGTGCAGAAGCCGGGCCAGGACGTCGGCAAGCCGGCCAAGGACGACAACACCGTCCCCGGCACCGGCCAGGCCGCCGCCACGGCCTGGCTGGACAAGCTGCGGGCCGCCGTCGCCAAGCCGGGCGGCCAGGTGGTGTCGCTGCCCTACGCCGACCCGGACCTCGCCTCGATCGCGCACAACGGCGCCGACCTGACCGGGATGGGCACCGCCCTGGGCAAGGCGGCCACCGCCGGCCGGCTCACCGTCGAGGGCCGGCTGTCCGTCGACACCCGCTCGGACGTGGCCTGGCCGTACCAGGGCTACCTCGACCAGCAGATCGCCGGCGTCGCCCAGCAGGCCGGCAGCGGCCTGGTCCTGGTCAACGGCGCGAGCATGCCGGAGCCGGACGCGATGAACTACACCCCGACCGCGGTGCGCCCGATCGGCAGCGGGCAGAACGCTGTGGTCGCCGACGAGACCGTCTCCTCACTGTTCCAGACCGACCTCGCCTCCCCGCAGGCGCAGACCAAGGCGAACCAGCGCTTCCTCGCCGAGACCTACACGATCACCCACGAGCAGCCGCAGAACCAGCGCGGCCTGCTGGTGATGCCGCCGCGCGACCTGACCGCGAGCACCGCCAAGGTGCTGGCGGACGCCCTGCAGACGGCCTCCGACAACAAGTGGCTCGCCCCGGTCAAGCTGGACACCCTCGCCCAGGCCTCGCCCGACCAGAAGGCCAACACCGCCGTCCCGGCGGCCGCCGACTACCCGGCCCAGGTCCGGGCCTCGGAGCTGTCCGCGGCCGAGCTGAGCAGCACCGACGAGATCCAGCAGAACCTGGACACGCTGATGCGGGTGCTCACCCTGCCGCAGCGGGTGCGCGGCCCGTTCAGCGCCGCGATGGTCCGCTCGCTGTCCACCGCGTGGCGCACCGACGCGGCGGCCGGCAGCACCTACCGCGCGGACGTCGCCAAGTACCTGGACGAACTGACCGGAGCCGTCCGGGTGACGAAGAAGAACGTCGTCACCCTCGCCGGCGACACCGGCCTGGTGCCGGTCAGCGTCCGCAACGACCTCACCCAGACCGTCACCAACCTCAAGCTGGTGCTCACCTCGACCCAGCCGAACCGGCTGCGGGTGGGCAAGGAGGAGGAACTGGTCATCCCCGCCGCTCAGAGCGCCACCCTCCGGTTCCAGGCCGAGGCGCGCAACAACGGCCCGGTCACCATGACCGCCCAGCTCTGGACCACCGGCCCCAACCCGCAGAAGTACGGCACACCGCAGCAGTTCACAGTGGAGGTCACCTCGGTGACCAACGGCGTGCTGTACGTCTTCGCGGCCGCCGCCGGCCTGCTGCTGCTGGCCGCGCTGCGCTTCGTGCGGCAGCGCAAGCGGCGGGCCGGGCAGCCGCACGCCGACGGCGACCAGCCGGTCGACGGCCCGGCGGCGGACGGCGCACCGGCCCCGGCGGCGGACGAGGCCCGGGACGGGGCGCAGGACGCGGGCGGGGACGCGAGCGGGGAGAAGCCCGACGGCGAGGCCGGGGGCGGTGCCGGCGAACCCTCCGGGAACGGCCCCGGCGGCGGCCCCGAAGACGGCTCCGGCGGCGGATCCGCCGAGGCCGGCCCCGCGCAGACACCGCGCGGCAGCAACGCGGATGGCCGGGATCGGACCGCCAGTGATGAGAAGGTTGGTCCTTGATACCGCCGACCCCCCGCAACGCCGGGCCGGCCTCCCCCACGACAGCGAAGAGGTGACATGACCGGGCGCAGCGAGGAGCGGCCGCCGGGCCGCGGTGAGAACCGGCCGGGCGCCGAGTCGCCGTCCGGCGACTGGTACGTGGCCGACACCTACGCCCAGGACCCGTACGCGGCCGACGCGTACGGGAACCCGCAGGCCGGCCAGGACCCGTACGGTCTGCGGGCCGACCGGCCCGCGGCACCTCAGCCGCCGGCCACCGCGTACGACGTGCCGCCGCAGCTGCCGCCGCAGGGCGGCGGCTACCCGACGCCGGTGCAGCCGGCGCAGTACTCGGCGCCGACGCCGTTCGCGGCCCCGGTGCCGCCCGTGCAGCCCGGCTGGGACACCCCGGTGCAGGCCGCCTGGCAGGAGGCCCCGGCCCCGGCCGGCGGCGGCCAGTGGGGCGGCCAGGAGCAGCCCCGGCCGCAGTGGGAGCCGGGCCCGGCGCACTCGACCTGGGACAGCGAGACCACCGAGTACGTCGGGGTGGACGCGCTGTTCGGCGGCCACCAGGCGCAGGCGGCGGCCCAGCCGCCGGTGCCCCCGCCCGCCCCGGTGCACCCGATGGCACCGCCGGTCGCGCCCCCGCCCCCCGTTGCCGGGCCGCCGCACGCCCCCGCGCCGTACCCGCCGGTGGGCGGCTACCCGGGGCAGCAGCAGTACGCCGGCCCGGACGGGCACCGCCCCTTCGTCCCCCCGATCGAGTTCGACCCGCCGCTCTCCGAGGACGAGGCCACCATGCAGGTGGCCGCCGTGGCGGTGCCGCCGGCGGTGGAGCCGCTGGCGGACCTCGTCGCCGAGGAGCGCGCCGCACAGCCGGCGCCCGCGGCCGAGCCCGCCCCGGCGGCCGGCGGCGGCGGCAAGGTCGCGAGCCTGCTGAACTCCAGCGCGATCATGGCGGCCGGCACGCTGGTCTCCCGCGGCACCGGCTTCGTCCGGACCATGGTGATCACCGCCGCCATCGGCGTCGCCGCCATGGGCGACTCGTACAACGCCGCCTACACCCTGCCGACTCTGCTCTACATCCTGATCGGCGGCGGCGCGCTGAACGCCGTCTTCGTGCCGCAGCTGGTGCGCAGCATGAAGAACGACGAGGACGGCGGCACCGCGTACGCCAACCGGCTGCTCACCCTGGTGATGGTCGGGCTCGGCGGCGTGGTGTTCCTCGCGGTGCTCGGGGCACCGCTGCTGGTGCAGCTGATCTCGCACTCGATGATGGAGAACGCGGACCGCGCCGAGACCACGGTCGCGCTGGCCCGGTACTGCCTGCCGACCATCTTCTTCATGGGCGTCCACGTGGTGATGGGGCAGATCCTCAACGCCCGCGGCCGGTTCGGCGCGATGATGTGGACCCCGGTCCTCAACAACATCGTGGTGATCTTCACCTTCGGCGCCTACATCTGGGTGTACGGCGGCTACAGCGGCACGCACGTGACGCCCGAGGGCATCTCGCCCGAGGGCGTCCGGCTGCTCGGCCTCGGCACCCTGCTCGGCCTGGTCGTCCAGTCGCTGGCGATGATCCCGTACCTGCGGTCGGCCGGCTTCCGCTACCGGCCGCGCTTCGACTGGCGCGGCCACGGCCTGGGCAAGGCCGCCCGGCTGGCCAAGTGGACCTTCTTCTTCGTGCTCGCCAACCAGGCCGGCTTCCTGGTCATCACCCAGCTGGCCACCGCCGCCGGCAGCGCCGCCGAGAAGGGCGGCCACGAGGGCGTCGGCCTCGCGGCGTTCTCCAACGCCCTGCTGATCTGGCAGCTCCCGCAGGCCGTGATCACCGTCTCGATCATGAGCGCGGTGCTCCCCCGGCTCTCCCGGGCGGCGGCCGACGAGGACGCCGGCGCCGTCCGCGACGACCTGTCGTACGGGCTGCGCACCACCGCGGTGGCGGTCGTCCCGGGCGCCTTCCTGTTCCTGTCGCTCGGCCCGGCGATCGCCCGCTCGATCTACGGGATCGGCGGCGGTGACCGGGCCCTGGACAACGCCTCCAACGTCGGCCTGATGCTCTCGGCCTTCGCGCTCGGGCTGATCCCGTACTCGGCCCAGTACGTGATGCTGCGCGGCTTCTACGCCTACGAGGACACCCGGACGCCGTTCTCCAACACCGTCTGGGTCGCGGTCTGCCAGGCCGGGTTCTCGGTGGTCTGCTGGTTCACGCTGCCCGCCCAGTGGGCCGTGATCGGGATGTCCTTCGGCTATGGTCTGGCCTACGCCGTCGGGGTGACGGTCGCACTGCCGAAGTTGAAGAAGAAGATCGGCGGGCTGGACAGCAAGCGGATCGGCAAGACCTACAGCCGGCTGGCCACCGCCGGTGTGCCGTCCGCGCTGGTCGGCCTCGGCGTCAGCCTGGCGGTCCAGCAGGTGCTGGACGGCTGGCTGGGCAGCGTGCTGTCCCTCGTCGCGGGCGGCGGCCTCCAGCTGGCCGTGTTCGTGCTCATCGCGAAGCGCCTGCGGATCGAGGAGCTCAACGCCATGCTCGGCATGGTGCGCGGCCGGCTGGGCCGCTGATCCACCACACCGACCGACCGGACGAGCGGACGCCCTGACCGGGTGTCGACGGGAGCCACCGGCTCCTCCGCCCGTCCGGCCGGGTGCCGGGCCGCCGCCCGCGCCCGGCTCCGCCCGGGCCGCGAGATGGCGGCCCGGTGTCGGATCTGCACCACATCTCTCCACCAGCACGCAACCGAGCGCGCCCCTCAGCGGTCGTACTCGGTGGAGAAGAGTGGGCACAATTGTCCTGGAGCACGTGGCCGCCAACCCGCGGGCTCCAGCGACTCTCTCAAGCCGGGGCGACACAAGGGGAGGCAGGACCACGGTGGCTGATGGCACCAAGGCGGTCGTCGACACGTCAGCAGCTGACGCGGCGGCGGACGAGGCCGCACTGGCCGCGGCGATCGACGAGCTCACGGCGGGGAAGGCAGCCCCGGCGGGCGCCGTCGCCGACGCCTCCTCCCAGGACGCCTCCGAGGACCGGGGCGCCGCCCCGGACACCCCGGTGGCCGCCGACCCGGACCCGGACACCGACGCCGCCGACCCCTCCGAGCCCTCCGACCTCTCCGACCTCTCCGACGTCGGCCAGGACGCCCCCCGCGGCGAGGAGACCTCGGAGATCACCGCTCCGCTCTCGGTCCACGAGATCGCCGCCGAGCTGGCCGCCGGCACCGTCCGGCGCAAGCCCGCCGCCCCGGAGCCCGCAGCCGCCAAGCGCCGCCCCACCGACCCGCAGCCCACCGTCGACCCGCGCGACACCGCCACCCTGCCCCGCACCCTCCCCGCCCCGCTGCGGCACAGCGGCGACATGATCGGCCACCGGTACCGGCTGGAGGAGTGCATCTCCCAGACCGAGACCTTCAGCAGCTGGCGCGCGGTCGACGAGAAGCTGCGCCGGGCCGTCGGCGTCCACCTGATGGCCTCCGGCCACCAGCGCGCCCGCAAGGTGCTCGCCGCCGCCAAGTCCGCCGCCCTGCTCGGCGACCCGCGCTTCGTCCAGGTCCTGGACGCCGTCCAGGAGGGCGAGCTGGTCTACGTCGTGCGGGAGTGGCTGCCGCACGCCTCCGACCTCGCCAAGCTGCTCGCCGACGGCCCGATGGAGCCGCACGAGGCGTACCAGATGGTCCGCCAGGTGACCGACGCGGTCGCCGCCGCCCACCGGCGCGGCCAGGCCCACCTGCGGCTCACCCCGCGCTGCGTGCTGCGCACCGACAGCGGCCAGTACCGGATCAACGGCATCGCGGTGGACGCCGCCCTGCGCGGGCTGCCCGACGAGGACGGCACCGACGGCTCCGAGCGCACCGACACCCGCGCGATCGGCGCCCTGCTGTTCGCCGCGCTCACCCACCGCTGGCCCTACCCGGAGGACCGCTACGACCTCCAGGGCCTGCCCAAGGGCCTCCAGAACGCCGCGCCGGACCAGGTCCGCGCGGGCGTCCACAAGGGCCTGTCCGAGCTGGCCGCGCGGGCCCTGTTCGACCACCCGCCGCACCACGCCGAGCCGATCACCACCCCGGAGGAGCTGACCCGGGCGATCGCGCAGATGCCCCGGATCCGCCAGCCCGAACCGGAGCTGCCCCCCTTCCCGGCCCCGCCCCGGCACAACACCCACGCGCTGCCGACCGCGCCCAACCCGACCCGGGTGGCCGACCCGGCGGTCGCCCCGCTGCCCGCCTCGTCCCGGCCGACCGCGAGCCGGCGCACCCGGCGACGGCTGCGCCGGGTGGTCAAGGCGACGGCCTGGACGGTCGCCCTGGGCGCCATCGGCGTCGCCTCCTGGCAGTTCGTGGACACCCTGCGCAACACCGGCCCGACCACCTCCCCGCAGGCCTCGGCCACCAGCGACGCACCGACCCCGCAGGCCAGCACCCACAACCCGACGCCGATCGCGCCCAAGGCCGCCCTCTCGTACAACCCGAAGGGCGATTCGGCGGAATCCGCCTGGGCCCTCCCCAAGGCCATCGACGGCGACCCCAACACGAGCTGGCCGACCTTCGGCTACGACGACCAGTTCGTCCCGGGCGGCTACAAGGAAGGCACCGGCCTGCTGATCGATCTCGGCTCGCCGCACGGCGTCAACTCGGTGAGCGTCCAGTTCGTCGGCACCACCACGGCCGAGCTGCGGATCCCGAACGGTCAGGCGGCGGACAACCCGCAGAAGGCGCCGCTGGCCTCCTTCACGGCCGTGGGGAAGAAGAGCGGCACCACCGTCGACTTCGCTCTCAGCACCCCGACGAACACGCGCTACCTCTTGATCTGGCTGACCAGCCTGCCGAAGGATACGGACGGCAGGTTCCGCGGGCAGGTCGCCGAGGTGAAGGTCTCCGGCTGACCGGCGGTCCGGTCTCCAGGACGACGGCGAGGGGGGCGAGGGGTGACGGTGGCGGAGGACGACGCGGCGCTGCTCGCCCGGCACGTTGCCGGCGACCCGGACGCCTTCGGCCTCCTGGTGAACCGCCACCGCGACCGGCTCTGGGCGGTCGCCCTGCGCACCCTGGGCGACCGCGAGGAGGCCGCCGACGCCCTCCAGGACGCCCTGGTCTCCGCCTTCCGCGCCGCCCCCGGCTTCCAGGGCCGCTCGGCGGTCACCACCTGGCTGCACCGGATCGTGGTCAACGCCTGTCTGGACCGCGCCCGGCGCAGCGCCACCCGCCGCACCACCCCGCTCGACGAGGACCCGCGGCGCCTGGACACCCTGGTCGGCGCCGCGGAACCGGCCGACTCCCCGGTGGTCCGGGCCGAGGTGCAGCGCGAGCTGGCCGCCGCGCTCGCCGAACTGCCCGCCGAGCAGCGGGCCGCACTCGTCCTGGTCGACATGCAGGGCTACCCCGTCGCCGAGGCCGCCGAGCTGCTGGGCGTCCCGGTGGGCACGGTGAAGAGCCGCTGCGCCCGGGGCCGGGCCCGGCTGCTCCCGCTGGTTCGCCATCTGCGCGAGAGCGGCGGTGGCGGACCGGATGTTTCACGTGAAACACCGAACGCCCCCGGCGCGGCCGCGCCACCTCGGCGGAACGCGCCGGGGAACCCGACGGGCACCCGCACCGTCACAGGGACAGGCCCGAACACCGGTCGGACGGTTCTGGAAGGAGACGCGAGCACGCGATGACGGCCCACCTCTCCTCCTCCGGCCCCACCGGCCCCGCCGAGGCCCACCCCTCCGTCGACGAGCTCGCCGACCTCGCCGAGGGGCTGGTCGAGTCCGCCGACGCCGCCCGGACGCTGCGCCGACACCTGGACGACTGCGCCGAGTGCCGCGAGACCGCCGACGCGCTCGGCGAGGTCCAGGCACTGCTCGGCGCCGTCGAGGCCCCGCCGATGCCCGCCGACGTCGCCGCCCGGCTGGACGCCGCCCTCGCCGCGGCCGCCGCCTCCGCAGCGGAGGAGGAGGAGGGGGAGGCCGAGAACGCCCCCCTCGCGGCCTCCCGGGCCGCCACCCCCACCCTGGCCCCCCGGGCCGCCGCGGCGCCCGCCGCACCCCCTTCCCGGCCCGCCGCGCCCACCGGCCCGGGCCGCCCCTGTCTCTTACACACCTCTTACACCGCCAACGAACACGAGAGTGTCGCCCTCA
>NZ_JBHVWW010000016.1:53692-131515 GCF_042882025.1 Kitasatospora sp. NPDC058243 | reverse complement strand
CCGCCACGGCACCACCACGCTGTTCGCCGCACTCGAGGTCGCCACCGGCAAGGTCATCGGCTCGCTTCACCGCCGCCACCGGGCCGAGGAGTTCAAGAAGTTCCTGCTCCGGCTGGACAGGGAGGTCCCCGAGGGGCTGGACGTTCACCTGGTGCTGGACAACTACGCCACCCACAAGACCCCGGCGATCAAGACCTGGCTGGTGACGCATCCCCGGTTCCACCTGCACTTCACCCCGACCGGCTCGTCATGGCTGAACCTGGTCGAGCGCTGGTTCGCCGAGCTGACGAACAAGCAGATACGGCGAGGCGTCCACAAGTCCGTCCAGGCCCTCGAAGCCGACATCCGTGACTGGATCGCCACCTGGAACACCGACCCGAAGCCCTACGTCTGGACCAAGACCGCCGACGAGATCCTCGAACGCCTCGCCGGATATCTGAAGCGAATTCCAGACTCAGGACACTAGGCCCTTTCCGGCGGATCACGTGACGGCCTCGTTCTTGGATGATTATTGCTTGTGGGGCGGGGCGATCTGGCAAGCGAGGAGTGGGCGGTTGGGGCCGCAGCTGCCGAAGTCCGGTTGCCGCGGAGGGCGCTGGATCGATCACCGGAAGGTGATCAACGGGATCCTTTTCCGAATACGCACAGGCGTCCCGTGGCGGGACCTGCCCTCGCGGTTCGGGAACTGGAAAACCGTCTACGAGCGCCACCGCCGTTGGTCAGCGGACGGCACGTGGGAAGCCCTCTACCAGGCCGTCCTGACCGACGCCGACGCTCAGGGGCGAATCGACTGGAGCATGGTCGGCGTGGACTCCACCTCGTGTCGTGCCCACCAGCACGCTGCCGGAGCACCGCGCAGGCCGCCACGGCTCCCCAAGCGAAGATCAACGCCCCGGCAGCACCGTCCCGACGAAGGACTCGGACGCTCCAGAGGCGGTTTGACCTGCAAGCTCCGCCTTGCCGGGGAGGGCGGCCTTCGCCCACTGGCCCTGCTGATCACACCGGGCCAGTGGGGCGACAGCCCGCAGCTGATCCCCGTGCTGGAGCGCATCCGGGTCAAGCGCACCGGTGGTGGCCATCCGCGCACACGGCCCGACCACCTCGGTGGCGACAAGGCCTACAGCTCCCGCCGTAACCGCCGCTACCTGCGCAGACGCCAGATCAAGCACACCATCCCCGAACCGAAGGACCAGCGGGCCAACCGCCGGCGCCGCGGCAGTAGAGGAGGCCGACCCACGGGCTTCGACAAGCAGATGTACAAGCGCCGCAACGAAGTCGAGCGCACGATCAACCGCCTCAAGAGCTTCCGGGCCGTGGCGACGCGCTATGACAAGCGGGCCTACGTCTTCCACGGAACCGTCACCGTAGCGGCGATCAGGCTGTGGCTGCGCCCCTGACCGCGTCTCAGTGCGCGGGCTCGGCCAGGAGCAGCGCGTTGAGGGTGGCGTAGTCGAATCCGCCCTCCAGTGTGGTCGTCGTGCCATTCTCCAGCAGTTCGCGGGCAGCCCGGCGGACCAGCCCGTACGCCGCCTCGGCGATGGAGGATCCAGCACTGATGCGGGCGGCTCCCGCCTCGGCGAGCTCGGAGACCGGGAGTGCGCCGGGGCCGGCCAGGACGTTCACCGGCAGGGGTTGAGAGCCCACGAGCGCCCTGACCGTCTCGGCGTCCGGCGTGCCGAGGACGAAGATGCCGTCCGCGCCGGCTGCCGCGTAGGCGCGGGCGCGGGTGAGCGTCTCGTCCAGCCAGGCCGTGTGGTCACCTGGCGGCAGGCGGTGCGTGTCGATGCGGGCGTTGATGAACAGCGGGATGCCGGTCTCGTCCGCGGCCCTGCGGGCGGCTGCGATCCGCTCAGCCTGCTCGTCGACGGGGCGCAGGGTGTCCTCGAGGTTGATCCCCACGGCTCCGGCCGCGAGGACGCCTCGGACAGTCTCGGCCACGCCGTCAGGGCCGGTCGCATAGCCGCGTTCGATGTCGGCGGTGACCGGTACGTCAACAGCGGCCGTGATCCGGGCGATCGCGCCGAGCGCCTGGTCGCGGGTCATGTGATCGCCGTCGCCGCGGCCGAGTGACCAGGCGACCCCGGCACTGGTGGTCGCGATCGCAACAGCACCTGCGTCCGCCACCACACAAGCGGAAGCACCGTCCCACGCATTGGGCAGGACCAGCGGCGTGCCAGGTACATGCAGGGAACGGAACCTCTGTGCCACATCAAGAAGCGTTGCCATAAGCAACATTGCATCACGAGAGCCAGATGGACGATCAAGGCCCACACCCCGTCGACGCCATGATCCGCCGGACAGGGCCTAGAGCTCTCTGTCCGACTCCGTTCACACGGCTCCGCCCGCCGCCCCGGCCCGAGAACGAGGGCCGGAACGACGGGCGGAGCGACGCGCGGGTGCGGTCAGGCCTGGGCGTTGCCCGGCTGGCGGCCGGGGGCGTCGGCGGCGGCGCGCTTGAGGACGGCGGTGTTCGCGATGACGGTGCCGGGCTTGACCCCGGAGACCTCGGTGACCTGGACGCTGCGCTCGCCCAGGAAGGTGTAGGAGCTGCGGTCGAAGATGATCTCGTCGCGGGAACCGGTGGCGGTGTTGGTACGGGCGATCGCGATGCCGGTGCGCCCGGCGGCGTCGGTGGCGCTGTCGACGAGGACGACACCGGGGATGCGGGCCGCAGCCTGGTAGAGCGCAGCGGCGAGCTCGCCGGGGACGGCCTGCTCGCGGATCAGGTCGCCGATGGTGACGAACGCCTGCTGGTCCGGCCCGCTGCCGCTTCCCTTGGTCTCGGTGTAGATCTTCTGCAGCAGTTCCTGCGGGTCGGTGGGCAGGGTGCGCAGGTAGTCGTAGGAGGGTGCGTTCAGGTGGTTGCCGCTGTCCGCCGAGAGTGCCGCGCCGCCTTCCGGGGACTTGCCCTCTTCGGTGAGCCAGCCCGTGCGGCCGTCGGCCGAGTGCCAGATCTGCCGCTGGTGGGGCTTCTCGACCCACACCTTCGACGTGCCGCTGCTGAGGTCGACGGAGCCCGCGAGGTGGGAGACGGTGCTCTCGATGTAGACGTACTGCCCCGGGCGCAGGACGACGTCCGGCGCGGCCTTGGCGGCCAGCGAGATCCGCTCCACCGCGCCGGCCAGGCCTGCGGTGTCGCCCGCCGAGACCTGGATGACGGGCGCGGCGATGCGCTCACTGCCCGCGGGGGTTGCTCCCGGGCTGCCGAGCGTGGTGGCCGCCACGGTGGCGGCGAGGGCGAGGGCCGCCACCGTGGTGGGTACGGCGATCAGCAACCGCCGACGCTTCCTGGCCTCGGGGCGGACCGGCACTGCGGCTTCGGTGGTACGGGTGATCTCGTTCATCAGGAACTCCTCGATCTGGCGCTGCCGGCCGAGCGGGACGGCAGGTGCTCCGGCCGCCGGCAGCAGGTGCCTCAGCTCCGTGTCATCGAGCGGCTGCCGCCGCTGCGGGATGCTGGTCATCTGCTTCACTCCTTGTTCGACCGGGCCGGAACCATCCGGCCACCCTGTACTTGTCCGGCTGCCCGCAGGGGTTCCCGGCGAGTTTTCGAGGCCTGCCGCAGTTCCTTGTCGGCCAGGGCACGCAGCCGGGTCCGGGCCCTGGAGAGCCTGGAGCGCACGGTGCCGACCGGGATGCCGAGGGCCTCGGCGGCCTCGGGGTAGCTGAGGTCCGCCCACACGCACAGCGAGAACACCTCGCGCTCCCCACGACGCAGTTTCTCCAACGCCGTCTTGGCGGCCAGCAGCTGATCGCGGTCGGCGATCCGACCGACCAGCTCGTCGGCGAAGTCCGGGGCGGGTTCGGCGAGCGGCATGCGGGCGAGGGCGGCCGCGTGCCGGCGGGCGGCTCTGGCCCGGTTGCGCAGCACGTTGACGGTGATGCCCATCAACCACGGGCGCGGAGTGACCCCTTCGTCGCGGAGCTTGTCCCGCAGGCGCCAGGCCTCCAGGAAGACCACCGCCATGACGTCCTCGGCACCGGCGCGATCCCCGCTCACCCGGACCGCGTGTGCCAGAACCGCGCGCGAGTGCTCCTGGAACAACTGCCGGAAGGCGTCCGGGTCCCCGGCTCTGATCCGTTCGTGCAGCGAATAGTCCACACCTCTGGTTGTCCTGCCACCACGAAGCAGTTCCAGTGAGCTGCGTCACAGGTGTGCCGGCGACCGGCGGGTGCCTTTCGCGCTGACGACGGGTCCTACGCGCAGGTGCCGAACTGAGCGGCGGCACCCGCGCGGCGGCACCTGAGGCGCTCGGCCCGGTAGCGAGCGGCTGCCCACCGGGCCGTCCCCCGAACGCCACGAGGTGTTCCGGCGAACCCCCCGATGCCGAGAACTCTGCAGCGGCGGCGCATTGTCCGAAAGAGCCCTCTGGGCAGGACATTCAAGTCGGACAACGATGTGAGGGGGCGGGAGAGGCCTGCCAGGGGTGGTGAACGTGGACACGCGGCCGAACGGGACACGGCGCAAGGCCCGGCTGGGCAGACCGGAGCGGTTCGTGGATCCGCAGGCCGGTCCGGTGGAGCGGCTCGCCTGGGAGCTGCGCCAGTTGCGGGACCGGTCGGGCGCACCGAGCTACCGCGTGCTGGCGAAGGAGTCGCACTACTCCGCCAGCACGCTGGCGGAGGCGGCGAAGGGTGAGCGCCTGCCGTCGCTGGCCGTGGTGCTCGCCTACGCGCGGGTGTGCGGCGGGGAGCAGGCGGAGTGGGAGGCCCGCTGGCAGGCGGCGTCCCGGGCCGTCCAAGGGCCGTCCGCCACGGCGCAGGACGGCGGTACGGACCGTGCGGACGGGGGCGGCCCCGCTCTCAGCCCGTACCTGGGACTGGCCGCGTTCGGCACGGGGGACGCCGACATCTTCTTCGGCCGGTCGGAACTGGTGAGCCACCTGGTCCGGCACGTGGGTGAGCACCGGCTGACGGCAGTCGTCGGCGCCTCCGGCAGCGGCAAGTCCTCGCTGCTGCGGGCGGGGCTGCTTCCCCGGCTCGACGAGGCCTGGCACACCGCGCCGCTGGTTCCCGGCGACCGCCCGCTGCGGGCGCTGGCCCTGGCGGTCTGCGCGCTGACGGGCGGTGACGCGGAGGCGCTGTCCCGCGCGCTGGCCGACGAGCCCGCGGCCCTGGGGATCGCGCTGGACACCTGGCTGGTCACGCAGCCCGCCGACCGGCGCGTCGTCCTCGTCGTCGACCAGTTCGAGGAGCTCTTCACCACCTGCGCGGACGCCGGGGAGCGGGAGGCGGCCCTGGCCTGCCTGGCCTGGACGGCCGGCGAGCGCACAACTGGCGACGGGGCCGCCGGCGCAGCCGAGGCCCGGGTACGGGTCGTCATCAGCGTGCGCGCCGACTTCTACGACCGCTGCCTCGCCCACCCCGCCCTGGCCGCCGCCCTCCGCTCCGGCGCCCAGCTGCCGGTCGGCGCACCCACCCGGGCCGAGCTGCGGGACATCGTCGTCGAACCCGCGGCCCGAGCGGGCGTCGTGGTGGACCCCGACCTGCTGGAGGCCGTCCTCGCGGAGGCCACCGGCCAGCCCGGCGCCTTGCCGCTGGTGGCCCACGCGATGCGCGAGACCTGGACCAGGCGCCGCGGGGCCGTCCTGCGGCTGGCCGACTACCGGGCCACCGGCGGCATGCGGGGAGCCATCACCCAGACCGCCGAGGCCATGTACGCCGGTCTCCCGCCGGGCCACCAGGAGGCCATGCGGCTGCTGTTCCTCCGGCTCACCGCCCCGGGCGAGGGCACCGAGGACACCCGCCGCCGCCTGGCCCGGGAGGAACTCGACGGCCTCGCCGACGCCGCGACCGTCGACGACCTCCTGCACCGGCTCGCCGCCGCCCGCCTGATCGTCCTGGCCGACGGCACCGTCGACGTCGCCCACGAAGCGGTCATCCGCGCCTGGCCGCGGCTGCGCCACTGGCTCGACGTCGATCGCGAGGCCCTGCGGACGCACCGCCGGCTCACCCAGGCCGCCCTGACCTGGCACGAACTCCGCCGCGACCCGGGCGCGTTGTACCGGGGAGCGCAGCTCGCCACCGCCCGGGGCTGGTCCCGTACCGGCGGCGCGGCGCTCAATCGGCTGGAGTCCGCCTTCCTGGACGCCAGCACCGCGGCGGACGACCAGCGTGGCCGCCGCCGGCGCCGGACGGTCGTGGCGCTGGCCGTCCTGACCGTGCTCTCCCTGGTGCTGGCGGTGACCGCGTTCGTCCAGGGGGCGCAGTCCGACGCGCAGCGCCGCATCGCGGTCTCCCGCGA
Organism: Kitasatospora sp. NPDC058243; assembly: GCF_042882025.1. Taxonomy (NCBI): domain Bacteria; kingdom Bacillati; phylum Actinomycetota; class Actinomycetes; order Kitasatosporales; family Streptomycetaceae; genus Kitasatospora; species Kitasatospora sp. NPDC058243. The sequence goes on along the minus strand of NZ_JBHVWW010000016.1, from coordinate 125,271 downwards.
ACGGGCCGCCCAGTCCAGGCAACTCCTCGAAACGCAGCCCGAGGCCGCGGCGCTGGTCGCGTTGGAGGGCTACCGGGCGGCCCACAGCACCGAGGCCCGCAGCAGCCTGCTGAGCGCCTACGCCGCGTACTCCTCCAACCAGTTCACCGGTCACACCGGCGCCGTGACGGCGGTGGCGTACGCGCCCGACGGCCGGACCCTGGCCACCGGCAGCGCCGACCACACCGTGAAACTGTGGGACACCACCACCCACCGCCTGCTCGCCACCCTGACCGGCCACACCGGCATCGTCAACACGGTCGCCTTCAGCCCCGACGGCCGCACCCTGGCCAGCGCCGGCACCGACAGCACCGTACGGCTGTGGGACGTCGCCTCCGGCCGCACGACGGGCATCCTCACCGGCCACACCGGCGTCGTCTCCTCGGCGGCGTTCTCGCCCGACGGCCGCACCCTGGCCACCGCCGGGTACGACCAGACCGCCCGGCTGTGGGACGTGGCGTCCCAGCGCGCCCTCACCACGCTCACAGGTCACGCCGGTTTCGTACGAGCGGTGGCGTACGCGCCCGACGGCCGCACCCTGGCCACCGGCGGCGCCGACCACACCGTGAAACTGTGGGACACCACCACCCACCGCCTGCTCGCCACCCTGACCGGCCACACCGGCACCGTCGGCACGGTCGCCTTCAGCCCCGACGGCCGCACCCTGGCCAGCGCCGGCGCCGACCGCACCGTACGGCTGTGGGACCTGGCATCGCACGACACCACGGCCGTCCTCGACGGGCACACCCAGGAGGTGAGCCAGGCCGCGTTCACCGCCGACGGCCGCACCCTGACCACGATCGGCCAGGACAACACGGTCGCCCTGTGGGACGTGGCCGAGCGCCGGCTGACCGCCACCCTCCACGAGACCAACACGTCCGCCCCCGCGCTGGCGCTCTCCCCCGACGGCAACGAGCTGGCCACCACCGCCACCGATCACATCGTCCACACGTGGGACCTCAAGACCCGCCGGATCGCCGCCACCTTCAGCGCGACGAACGACCTGGAGGCCGTCGCGACCGTCGCCGCCTACGCCCCCGACGGCCGGACACTCGCCATCGGCCACACCGACGGCTCCGTCACCTTGTGGACCACCACCCCGCCCCGCCCCCTCGTGACCTTCCCGGCGCACAGCCAGGACATCATGCACCTGGCGTTCTCCCCGGACGGCCTCCTGCTGGCCACCGCGAGCTCCGACCGCACGGCGCGGCTGTGGGACGCCGCGTCAGGCCGCCCGGTGGCCACGCTCGAAGGCCACACCGACCAGGTGTCGGGCGTCGCCTTCTCCCCCGACGGCCGCACCCTGGCCACCAGCAGCCTCGACACGACCGTCCGCCTGTGGGACGTGGCGACCCACCAGACGACAGCGGTCCTCCAGGGGCACACCAGCCTGGTCTCCAAGGCCGTCTTCGCCCCCGACGGCCGCACGCTGGCCACCGCCGGATACGACGGGACGGTGCGCCTGTGGGACGTGGCCACGCACCGCACCCTCGCCGTACTGTCCGAGAACACCAACGCCATCGCGTCCCTGGCCTACTCCCCCGACGGCCGCACCCTGGCCACCGGCAGCTCCGACGCCACCGTGCGCCTGTGGGACGTGGCGCAGCGCCGGGCGGTCGCCGCCCTCACCGGCCACATCAACACCGTCTTCTCCGTCACCTTCAGCTCCGACGGCCGCACGCTGGCCAGCACGGACGCCAGCGGCACGGTGTGCCTGTGGGACGTGGCATCACAGCAGGTCAAGGCACTGCTCGTCGGTCACACCAGAGCCGTGCACACGGCCGCCTTCAGCCCCGACCAGAGCACGCTCCTCACCGCCGCCGGCGACGGAGCACGGCTGTGGCCCACGGACGCCGACCGGACCGCCGACCGCATCTGCGACCTGAGCCGGACCAACCACTGGCCCGGATCCCTCTCCGGCACCACCACGGGCGAGGCCTGCCGGTGAGCGGACTCACGGCGGTATCACGACCTGGTGGCCGCACGCTTGCGCCCCCGCTACCCGGACGGCTGGTGGAGCGAGCGGTAGTCGACCTTGCCGTTCCCGTTCCGGGGGAGGCCCGGCAGCCGCACCCAGCGCCGAGGGAGCATCGGATTCGGCAGGCTCGACCGCAGCGATGCGAACAGGTCGTCCTGAAGCGTCCCCGGCTCCGCCGCGTAGTAGGCGACGAGCCGTGCCTCGCCTCCGGCGCCCTCTGCGACCACCGCGCACTCCGTCACACCGGGTATTCCGGAGACAGCGGCCTCCACCTCGTCCAGCTCGACGCGGACGCCGGCGAGCTTGACCTGCCGGTCGGCGCGCCCGGTGCAGTGGACCAGCCCATCGGCGAAGTAGGCCGTGTCCCCCGTGCGGTAGAGCCTGCCGGTGGGTGAGCGGGGGTCGAACTCGTCGACGAAGAACGATGCACCGGTGAGCTCCGGGTCGTTGACGTAGCCCGCCCCCACAGCGCACCCGCCCACCCACAGCTCTCCTGCTTCGCCGGGCTCTGCCGCCCTCCATCCACCGTCTTCCCTGACCAGCAGATAGAGGGCTATGCCGGGTAGGGGGCCACCGGCCGGAAGCTGCGGCAGGGCCAGGTCCGCCGGCCTCACGTGGTGGAGCGCGACGTCGTCGGAGCACTCGCTCGCCCCGTAGGCGTTGAGGAGGTCGGTCTGCGGAAGCGCTCGTAGGACCGCCGCCGCCAGCCCGGGGTCGAGCCGCTCACCCGTCGAGACGAGGCATCGCAGGTCGGGCAGGGCCGGGCCGGAGCGGCGGGCCGCCTGCGCGTCTCGCACGATCCAGCCGACCACGGTGGGGACCAGCTCCATCACGGTGATCCCCCGGCTCTCGGCGTAGCCCACGAGGCGGCGGGCGAACCGGAGGTCCGCCTCGGGAACCACCACGACGGACCCGCCCACGAGCAGGACGGCGAGCATCTGCCAGACGGAGATGACGTGGACCGGCGGCGCGGTGAAGGCGACCCGGTCCGATGCTGTCAGCCGCAGCGCGCCGACCATCGACCGGAGGTGGTTCATCATCCCGAGCTGCTCCACCACCGCGCCCTTCGGCCGGCCGGTGGTTCCGGAGGTGTGGATGACATAGCGCGCCTCGTCGTCCGGCGGTTCGGTCGACAGCGCGAACGACGGCGCGAACAATGGCGCCTCGGCTGTGGACCCGGGTGGCGTCAGCACCGCGATGGAGGCCTCGGCCGCCGCCGCGCGGAGCGGGCTCCCGGCCGCCCCCGACAGGGCGTCGAGCAGGAACAGGCATCGGGGCCGGGCGTTCTCCAGCACCTCCGCCAGCCGGGCCTCGGGCCACCCGGGATCGATCGGCACGTACGTCGCGCCCAGGCTCTCGACGGCCAGGAACACGGCGACGGTGTCCGCGCCCCGGGGGCCGGCGACGGCGATCCGGTCGGCGGAGCCGCACCCTTCGCCGAGGAGGGCTGCACGGATCTGACGGACCCGGACGCACAGGTGGTGGTAGGTGATCTCCTCCGAATCCGCCACCACGGCGACGCGGCACGCGTCCTCGGCCGCCAGCTCACTGACGCGGGCCCAGACGGTCCCCGTTTCCCCGCCCCGGCCCGCGCGCTCGGTCCCCCTCAGAGCACGGCGGACCGCCGACGGCGCCTCGTCGGCGAGCATCGGCAGCCGGTGCAGTTCGGCGCTTCGAGACCGGCATGCTGGGACGCCGGTGTCGACGGGGTGCTCCATGGATGTCCTCCTCCGTTCAACGCGGGTGCGGCGCGGGCCGGGAGCGACCGGCGACCGGCTGTCGTGTCATGTCCTTGGTCCAGGGCCAGGGCGCGTCCGGTGGATCCCTGCGGGTCCGCCACGATCCACCGGAACCGCCCTACCGGGGAAGGTCCGCGCCCGGCTGGGCGAACTGCGCCCGGTACAGACGGGCGTACGCGCCACCGGCGGCGAGCAGCTCCGGGTGCCGTCCCTGTTCCACGATCGAGCCGTTCCGCAGGACGAGAATGGCGTCCGCGTCGCGCACCGTGGACAGTCGGTGGGCGATCACGAAGCAGGTGCGCCCCTCGCTCAGCCGCGCCATGGCCCGTCGGACCAGCAGCTCGGTCCGCGTGTCCACCGCGCTCGTGGCCTCGTCGAGCACCAGGATCGCCGGGTCGGCCAGGAACGCCCGGGCGATGGTGATCAACTGGCTTTCCCCCGCGCTGATCCCGGCGTTCTCGCCGTCGAGTACGGTGTCGTACCCGTCCGGCAGCGTGCGGATGAAGTGGTCCGCGTGGGCGGACCTGGCAGCCAGCTCTATCTGCTCCCGGGTGGCGCCCTCCCGGCCGTACCCGATGTTGTCCGCGATCGATCCTTCGAAGAGCCAGGTGTCCTGGAGCACCGCGCCGATGTGACGCCGCAGAGTGGCGCGCTGCAGCTCCCTGAGGTCGACTCCGTTGAGCGTGATCCGCCCTCCGGTGACGTCGTAGAAGCGCAGCAGCAGGTTGACCAGGGTCGTCTTGCCGGCGCCCGTGGGCCCGACCACGGCGATCGTCCTCCCGGGCTCGACCGTCAGCGAGAAGTCCTCGATCAGCGGGCTCTTCGGCTCGTACCTGAAGCCGACCGACTCGAAGCGGATCAGACCCCGACCCACGACATGCCCTCGTTCGACGGCGTCCGGCGTCTCCTCGACGGCGTCCAGCAGCTCGAAGACCCGGCCGGCCGAGACGACGCCCGACTGCACCACCCCGGCGAGACTGGTCACCTGGGTCAGTGGTCCGCTGAGCTGCCGCGCGTACTGGATGAACGCCTGGACGTCGCCGATCGACATCGTTCCGGAGATCACCCGCAGGCAGCCGACCACGGCGACCACGACATGGCCCAGGTTGTTGACGAAGGTCATCACCGGCTGGCTGCTTCCGCTGAACAGCTGTGCCTGGTAGGCGGATCTGAACACGGCCTCGTTGTGCTCCCGGAAGACTGCCGCCGACCGCTCGCCCTGGTCGAACGCCTTGACCAGGGTGTGGCTGGCGTACATCTCCTCGACGTGGGCGTTCAACCGGCCCATCGCGTTCCACTGCTCGGTGAGGCGGGGTTGCGCCCGTCGGCCGAGCAGCGCGGTGGCCGCCATCGCCGCGGGCACCACCGTGAGGGCGATCACCGCGAGCAGTGGGGACAGCCGGAGCATCACCACCACCAGGCCCAGGATCAGCAGCACCGAATTGGTCAGCTGGCTGAGGGTCTGCTGCAGGGTCTGGACGATGTTGTCGATGTCGTGCGTGATCCGGCTGAGGACCTCGCCGCGCCGGTGCGTGTCGAAGTAGGCGAGCGGAAGCCGGGCCAACTTCGCCTCGGCGTCCGAACGGAGCCGGTAGGCGGAACGCTGGATGGCCTTGGTCGCCTGTCGGCCCTGCAGTACCCAGCAGAGCCCGGAGAGGCCGTACACACCGAGTGCGAGCGAGAGGACCACGGCCACGGGGGCGAGGCCGGCGCCGCCCTGCCCCGGGCCGGAGCCCGATGGCCGCGGCGCCGTTGCCATCGCCACGATCAGGTCGGTGGCGCGCCCCAACAGCAGGGGTCCGGCCACGTTCAGCGTGATGCTCGCGAGCCCGAGGACGAGCATCAGCACGAACGGCCTTTGAAGGCCCACCAGTTCCAGCAACCGACGCGCGGTGGCCAGGAATTCGCCCCGCGGCGGGCCCGTGGGCGTACCCGACCCGGTCCGGGCCTTCTTCGACCGTCCGACGCTCACGTCGTCCGCTCCTCGTCCAGCTGGGATGCGACGATCTCGCGGTACACCGGATTCGAGGCCAGCAACGCGTCGTGAGTCCCGGTACCGACCACCGCCCCGGCATCCAGGACGACGATGCGGTCCGCGTGCCGCACGGTTGCCACCCGCTGTGCCACCACGACGACCGCGGCGCCGGCCGCCTCCACGGCCAGGGCCGCGCGCAGCCGCGCCTCGGTGGTGGAGTCGAGCGCCGAGAACGCGTCGTCGAACAGATAGATCTGCGGACGGTGCACCAGCACCCTGGCGATCGCGAGCCGTTGTCGCTGCCCACCGGAGAAGTTGGTGCCGCCCTGCGCGACCGGTGTGTCGAGGCCCTCGTCCAGCGCCTCGACGAACTCCTTCGCCTGCGCGACCGCGAGTGCGTTCCAGAGCTCCTCGTCCGTGGCGTCGGGCCGTCCGAAGCGCAGATTCGAAGCGATCGAACCGGAGACCAGCGAGGCGTTCTGCGGTACGAGACCGACCGAACGACGCAGCACCGACTGGTCCAGGTCCCGTACGTCCTCGCCCCCCACGCGCACCTGACCGGCCGTCGCGTCGGCGAGTCGCGGCACGAGCCCGAGCAGTGTGCTCTTCCCGCTGCCGGTCGATCCCACGACGGCCGTCGTCTCGCCCGGCGCCGCGGTGAGGTCCACGTCGCGCAGAACGGCCTCCTGGGCGCCCGCGTAGCGGAAGGAGACGCCGCGCAGCTCAAGGTGCCCCGGCCGCGGCTGGGCGTGGAGGGGCTGCCCGGCCGGCCGGACACTGGACTCGGTGGTGAGGACCTCGGCAATGCGTGCGGCGCAGATCTCGGCCCGTGGTACCGCCATGAGCGTGAAGGTGGCAGTGATCACGGCGACCAGGATGAGCGTCAAGTACCCGAGGAAGGCGGTGAGCGCGCCGACCTGGAGGCCGCCGTCCCGGATCCGGTACGCCCCCAGCCAGAGCAGCACCACGCCGAACAGGTTCACCAGCGTCGCCGCCAGTGGAAACATCGAGGACGTCAACAGGCCGGCCCGCACCGAGTGGTGGGTGAGCTCCGCGTTGGCCCGGGTGAACCGCTGCCGCTCGAACTCGTCCCGCGCGAACGCGCGGATCACCCGGATACCGGTGACCTGCTCCCGCAGGACCCGGTTCACCACGTCCATCCCCCGCTGCATGCCGGCGAAGTGCGGCCGCAGTCGGCGCACGACCAGGGCCACGGGCAGACCGAGCAGCGGGACCACGGCGAACAGGGCCGAGGCCATCGGCACGTCCTGTCCGAGAGCGAGCACGACACCGCCGACGGCCGTGATCGGTGCGGCGACGAGGCCGGTCAGTGCCGCCGACACCAGGTTCTGGACCTGCTGGACGTCGTTGGTGGTACGGGTGATGAGCGACGCCGTACCGAAGTTGCCGACCTCACGGGAGGAGAAGCCCTGCACCCGCTGGAAGACCTCCGCCCTGATGTCGCGGCCGACCGCCATCGCGATCCGCGCGCCCAGCCCGACGGCGCCCAACGCGCAGCCGACCTGGAGGAGGGAGACGACGAGCATGAGGCCTCCCCGCCGCAGGACGAAGGCCGGGTCGGCACCGAGCGCGCCGTCGTCGATGATGTCGGCGCTCAGCCTCGGCAGGTAGAGCAGGGCGACCGTCTGCACGAGCTGCAGGGCCATCAGGGACACGAGCTCGCGTCGGTACGGTCGCAAGCCGTTCCGGACGAGGGCGGCCAACGAGCGGGCTCGGGCCCGTCCGCCGGGCACCGGTGGCGGCGTCTCGGCCGGCGGTGGTGGTCGCCTCGCAGCGCGCGTCGTCATCGGCATCCTTGCACCGTCCCGTTCCCGAGCCGCGTCACACCACGGCCCGTGGGCCCGGCACGGTGCTTCGCGCCTTCGGCGTCCGCGACCTCCTGGGGTTGAACAACCGATCCGCGAAGCCCTGTTCCCAGCGGTCGGGCCGGCCGTCCAGTACGCCGTACGTCTCCAGCAGATCCGGATCGGCCGGGCCGAGCTCCGCGGTCAGCGCCGGCGGAACCCCGTCGGGGAACACCTGCCCGGTGTGGTGCAGCGCGTAGCGGATGCTGTCCGCACAGCCGTACCGCCGGACCCGCGACACCAGGGTTTCCAGCTGTTCGCCGGACAGCCGGTTCAGCAACTGGACGAGATCGAGGAACTTGAGGATCGTCAGGTCCTTGCCGATCTCGATGTACATCAGCGTCGTCGCCTCGACGTGCAGTTGGACGCAGACGTCGATGAACTGGTCCACGGCATCGAGCCTGCGGCTCGCCTCGCCGAAGAGCACGGCGTCGACCGCGCGGGCCAGGATCTCGGCGGGATCGACCACCGCCCCGGAACCGGGCTGGAACACGTTGAAGCACGGATCCAGCACGAACACCTCGACGTCGTCGCGTTGGGCCGGCTTGAGGTAGGGAAGCGTCGAATTGGCCAGGCTGACCTTCCACACCATCTGCGTCCGCCGGTCGAAGGGCACCACCAGCTCGGCGTTGCCCGAGAGATGACCCTGCCGGTAGCCCAGCCCTTCGACGACCGAGGTGAACTCCGGTAGCGAGTCCCTGCTCAGCAGCACGTCGAGATCGCCCATCCGGCGCAGTCCCACATCGCCGTAGACGCCCTCGGTGAGCACCGGTCCCTTGCGGATCGCGTAGTCGAGACCGCCGGCGTTCAGGCCCCGGATCACCTTGGCGTACTCGTCGGCGAGCGCGTGGTTGCGTCGCCGGTTGCCCTCGTAGGCGTACGCGTAGATCCAGCGGTAAGGAGCCAGGCTGCGCCCGTCCGCGGAGTGGACCAGGCGGTACGTCAGGAGATTGCGCCCGATGAGCGGCAGGACCCCGTGCCGGCACGCCTGGTCGACCAGCAGCCCCCAGTCGAGGTCCTGGCCGTTGGCCGTCAGGAAGCGGAAGATCCCTTGCTGCTGCGCCGGCTCCAGCCGCGGACGGGCGAGCGCCAGCAGCAGTCTCGCCTCCGGTGACAGGTCTTCCAGGCAGCCGTGCGTCAGGGAGTCGTCGATCGAGCTGTCGGTCACTGCTCTCCTCCATGCGTATCCGGGTTGGTTCGACCACCCGCGACGGCGCGGTCGGATGCCTCGCTGATCTCGTCCCGGTAGCGCTCGGCTCGGACGATGACCCTGTGCAGGACCTCGACCACGCGTACCGGATGCAGGCCGTAGCCGGTCTCGCCGGTCACCATGAGCGCGTCGGCCCCGTCGATGACCGCATTGGCGATGTCCGACACCTCGGCCCGGGTGGGCAGGGTGCTCCGGCGCATCGAGTGCAGGAGCTGGGTGGCGACCACGGAGAGCCTGCCCCGGCCGGCGCACTCCGCCACGATCCGCTTCTGCGCCATCGGGACGTCCTCGAACGGGATCTCGACGGCCAGATCTCCGCGCGCCACCATCAGACCGTCGAAGGCCGAGGCCAGTGACGGCAGCGAAGCCAGGGCGTCGGGGTGCTCGACCTTGCCGATGACCAGCTGGTCGGGCGCGATCGCGTGGACCGCCGCGTAGTCGTCGGCGGAGGCGGCGAAGGAGAGCGCCACCAGGTCGACGCCGAGTGCTCGGGCGAACTCCAGGTCGTCGGCGTCCCGTTCGCAGAGCCCGGCGGGGACGGTGGTCGCCCCCGGGATCGTGACGCCGCGGCCCGACGTCACCGGACCGCCCTGGACGACCGTACACCGCAGCTCGGACGCGGATGCCGCCGTCACGACCAGGACGATCGCACCGTCGTCGATCAGCACCTCGGCGCCAGGGCGGAGCCGCTCCGGCTGCCACGGATGCGTGGTCCAGGTGCGATGGGACGCCGCCTCGACCGGCTTGGCACACAGCGTGACGACCTCGCCCGGTTGCCACTGCGCCTGGCCGTCCGGGAGCGCCCCGAGCCGGTTCTTCCTCCCCTGGAGGTCGGCGAGCAGAAGGACCCGCCGGCCGATGTCGGCCGACACCTCGCGGATGTCGCGCACGGCGGTCGCATGCTGCTCGCGGGTGCCGTTGCCCATGCTCAGACGGACGACGTCCACACCGGCCCGCAGTACGTTCTCCAGGCAGGGCCGCGTCCCGCTGACCGGGCCGAGTGTCGCGATGATGGCGGTCCGCCGCCCGGGAAAGCTGCTCAGCACAGTCGGAGGTCCTTTACGCTGCATCGGTGGTACTCCCGGTGGAAGCCCTCCGGATCCGTCATCGCCACCGGCGTCACCCCGTGGAGGACTCCGGCGGTCGGCAGGTTGTTCACGAAGACGATCCGATCGGGCCCCAGCGCCCCGACGGTCGTTCCGCACTCGGCCAACGCCGACTCGCAGTGGTCGGCCCGCAGCACGGGCTTGCGGCCGTCGGTGAGTTCGTCGGACCACTCGAAGACCTCGTCGAAGCGCAGCGAACGCTGACGCAGGTACGGACGCATGTCGATGAGTTGCAGCTCACCACCGGTGAAGCCGGTGACCGGACCGTACAGGTGCGAGAAGAGCAGCGCATCGCAGTCGGTGTGGAAGCGCTTGAAGCTCCAGCTGGTGCCGTAGAGCTCGATCGGGATGGCACCGTCCGAGATGGTACCGACCTTGATCCGGAAGTCGCTCTCCTCGCCTCCGCGGGCGGTTCGGCGCCGGAACACCTCCCACACCGCTCGGAAGAGCGCTTGGTGATAGGTCCGCGCCTGTTCCAGCGTGAAGTGGCGCGGGACACCGCTCACCAGGGCGGCCCCCGGACCGGCCGGGTCGCCGCTCCTGGACAGCAGGTCCACGATCGCGGACGCGAGTTCCGCGCCGACCGCCTCCGGGTGGACCGGAGCGGGGAGGTCCTCGCCCAGGACGATCTCCCATCCCGCGAACGGCGTCCGGCGCTCCAGCGGCGGCTGGTCGGGCGGTTGGTCGGGCGGTTGGTCCGCCAGCGAACTCAGCGCGGATCTGCGCAGGGCCATCATGTCGGTACCCGAGCCCATCGGTCAGTCCTCCAGACCATCGGTCAGATCATCGGTCGAGTCGGGCACGTCGGCGTCCACGGCGTCCACGGCGTCCATGGCGTCCATGGCGTCCAGCGATTCCCACAGCGCGGCACGGACCTCGTCCGACGGGCGCGTTCCATCGACCTCGCGCAGGAGCGATCGCTCGGCGAAATAGGCGCGCAGATCGCCGATGATGCGGTGGTAGTCGGCCAGACGCCGTTCGAAACTGGCTGCGGCATCGTCTCGGCGACGCATCACGCCGCCGCCGCAACCAGGGCAGGCGGGGGCGTCCGGGGCGTCCGTCGTCGCTCCGCACTCCACACAGAGACGGCGGTTCGCCACCCGGGTGCGTGCCGTGCCGTCCGGCACGGTCACGACGGCGAATCCGGTCACCCGCACGTCCCGGTCGGCAGCGGTGCGCAGCAGGTCGTCGCATTGCGGAAGATCGCGGGGGTAGCCCTCCACCGCCACGACCCGCACGGCGGCCGGCAGGTGGTCGAGGAAGTGGGCGAACTCCAGCCGCACGAGCTCGTCGGGGAGCAGTTCCTGACGCAGCAGGGTCTCGCGCATCCGCGTGCCGAGCGGGTGGCCGGCCGCCGCGAGCCGGAGCCCGTAGTCCCGCACGCCGAAGCGGGCCAGATCGGGGTGCCGGTCGTCGAGTGCCATCAGCGCCGTCGACTTTCCGGCGCCCGGCGGTCCGGTGACCAGGACGGCGTTCGGTGGAGTTCCGTTGCGCATGTCAGTCCCGCCCGGTTCCGGGGGGACGCTGCTCGGAGCGTGCCGAGAACAACGCCCAGGCGCGCTCGACCGTCTCGCGATCGGCCGTGACCCTTCCCTCGGCCAGGTGGATCTCCAGTGCGCGCAGGGTCGCGTAGAGCCGCCGGTCGGGTTCGGCCAGAAGGAGCTCGGTCAGGTGGTAGAGCTGGTTGGTGTCGGCGGCCATCCGGAGCGAGTCCGGGAACTCGTCGGCCAGGAGCCTCGCCAGGTCCTGGGGACCGTTGTCGACCAGGTACACCGTCAGCGGATCGGCGTAGAGGTACTCGATGGCCTGTTCCCAGTCGTCCGTCCGACGGACGTTGGGGCATCGGTGCGGGTCGTTTCCTTCCAGGATGCGAACCCTTCCGTCGTCCTCGATGAGGCACGCCAGCCCCTCCAAGTGGCGGACCTGCGGGCCGTTGTAGGTGCGAGCCGGCACACTCTTGCCCTGCTCGGTCTCGAACCGCCGGCCGAACACCTCGGCCAGGGACTGCTCGGGAAGGCTGACCGGCAACCGGGACAGCTTCCGTTGGTTCATCCGGCCTTCGACGATCAGGTTCTTGAAATAGACGAGGACTGTCCGCCCGTCCGGCAGATGAATCCTCCGCTGGTAGTCGTCCATCTCGGTGAGCTCTCCGCCGAGCGCCGCCGCGAGCTTCTCGGTGGTCGAATCACCGCCGAGGAGAACGGATCTGACGTAGCAGCCGACGTCCCGTAGGCCGTCCTCACCGAGCAGGCGGATGACCCTGGCTGCCGGCTCGACGCCGATCCGCTGGGCGTGGAACCAGTCGAGACTGATGCGGATGGTGAAGTTCGCCCTGGCCAGGTGCGCGGGCCGGGTGCGCCATGCGTCCACCAGGCTGCGCACCCGCCGACCGGTCTCGTCCTCGTCCGCGGCGAAATGCGCGCTGGTGATGAGCTCGATCTCCTCGAGACCGGGTGAGTCGACCTCATGGACGAACCGCTCGCAGAACTCCGGCTCGACCATGGGCTCGCCACCACCGGACAGCACGGCCTTCCACAGTCCCATGCCGTTCATCAGCTTCAGGACCGGAGCCGGATCCCGGGCGACGCTGTACCTGCTTAACCGATTTAGTGACATCGGTGCGGCGTAGTTGCAGTGCCCGCAGCCGACCGGACACTCCGATGACGGCCAGACGTAGCAGGTCGTGCCGGTGGTCGGCCCGTGCTCCGTGTATCGGGTCAGCGAGGCGATGACCTGATCACGGCACTCGGTGAGTGCCGAATCATTCACGGCCGAAGCCGAATTCGCTTCCCGCTTGAACAGGGATTCAGGCATGATGGCGCCCTCCGCTCGCATCTGAATTGACCGGCAGGTCGGCGACGGCCGCCCAGACCGCACCTGCCGTTTTGAACGTTTCGGAAACGAGCCGCTCGTCCGGTACGGAGATGCCCATCCCTTCCTCCAGATCCATCACCAGATTCACCATGGCAAGGGAGTCCAGACCCAGGTCCGCCAGCAATTCGTCTGCCGAGACCGGCCCGTCGGCCATCGGCAGGTGCCGACGGAGAATTTCCTCGAATTCCGCCGGCCAAGTCATCGCGGACCGTCCTCGTCGTCAACGGTCGAGTCGATGACGGACATCAGGTCAGCGGGCAGGACGGTGACATCGCGATCGAGTAGCGCGAGCGCCCCGTTCATGGTGAGCAGGCGGTCGTTGTTGAAATTCAGGCGCGCCGACCGAAGATCGCGGAAGTTCCGCTCAAGAGGGATTCCGGCATCCCGGCTGTAGCCCTCGAACAGCCCGGCGATCTAGAGCAGGCGATCCGCGGCCCTGAACGTCAGTTCCGAGGAGACGACTTTGAGATTGTTGAGATGGATCTGGGTCGCCGTCCCGCTCAGTGACGACCCCTCTCGCCGACGTGCCAGGATCTCGTCCCGGACGGTGCCGAGATAGGCGGCGACGAGTTCGACATCGATCCTGGCCCGTGCGATCCGCTCGGCCACCAGGTCGGTCAGACGGCCCACGCCAGGTGCCCGGCCGGGATCATGCTCTCCACGGCGACGGTCCTGAAGTCGCCCGGACTCCCCACGACCTGCCAGGCAGGCACCGTACCCGCCAGCTTCATCCCCCGGCTCTCGGTACCCCGCATCCCCAAGGTGTTCCAGGCGCCCGAGGGGGCCACGGAAAGCTGGTGCCGGTCGGCGTAGCACAGGGTGACCCGGTGGTCGGCGGCGTCGGGCGACTCGCACATGGTCACCAGGAATCCCTCGGCATGGGCGCCGCCGGTGACGATCGGCGCCTCACGCTCGAATCCCAGCTGCTCCCCCGCCCCGTTCAGGGCGGCTCGCCCGCTGAGCAGGTGTCCGCCCTTGCCCGGCTCGGTGGTCACCGACGCGAGGTACACCTCTCCCGACGCCAGCCGCGGAAGCAGCTCGTCCCGCAGCCGCGCCGAGCCGAAGCGCACGATGCAGTCGACCTGCTGGCAGTGCATCGCCCAGATCATCGCCGTCGAGGAGCAGCCCGACGCCAGCAGGCCCGCCACGGCCACGAGGTCGCCGAGATCTCCTCCCAGTCCGCCGTACTCCTCGGGTACGAGAAGTCCCATCAGGCCGTTCGCCCGCAAGAGCCCGACAGCCTCCTCCGGGAACCGGGCGGAGTCGTCCGTCCCGGCAGCTTGAGCCCGGATATCCGGAAGTACAGCGCGGGCCTTCCGGCAGGCAGCCGCTGATGTTCTGCTTCTCATCTCATCCACCCCGTTCATTCACATCGCCGGACGCCGGTGCACTGGGTGCACCGGCGAGTCCGCGGACGGTATGGCATCGATCCAGGCCTGATATCGCACGGCCTCGGCTCGCCTTCCCGCCGACCGCGGAGAAGGCATGTCATCGATTCGAAACGACCGAATGCTCGACGCAGCCCCCCCCTGGAGCTATCTGCGTCGGCCCGCCCATGCGGCTCCGGCGGATCCCTCGTGGATGCCGGAGCTCCTGCGTCATCGGTCTGTGCCCGCCCCATACAAGGACAGTGGTCGAGGATATGTCAACCACCTTTTCAACCAGGGCTACGAGCTTCACACACCTTCCCCGAAGTGCCGGTCCGAGGCCCGGATCCGCCTTCCTCCTCCGGAATCGCCCAGGCCGAAACCCGTGGCAAGCCGCCCCACCGTCCGCCGGCCCGGATCTCGGTCCACCGAAGATCAGCAGCTCAGACGGTGGTCGCCGGGATGCCGGCAGGCCCCTCGCCGAGGTGCCCGCAGCCGCCCGCACCCCCTGGACGCCGGACGCGCCGCGAAGACACCGCCAACCTCCCGTTGCGCGAATGAACTTGTGATGGCCAGCCTGCTAAAGCGTTTAAGTTCCCATTGGTATGGACCATTTTGGTATGGACCATTTATCTCGCTCTTCCGAGCGCGTCCAGCAGGAGCTGCCCCCTGACCGACTGAACCGCCAGCTCAGGCATCCCGGCAACGGCCGTCCCCCACCGGCCGAAGCTGCTACCCGGCTGGCGGACGCCACCGCGACGGCCCGGGCCGGGGCATGACGGCCCCAGGGCCGAGCGGACGAACGGCGAGGGGTCCGTCGCCATGCCCGTGCGCCGTCCACCGCCCGACCCGGAACGGCGCACGGGCAGGCACGCCCCAGCAGCAGGTACCGAGTGGTTCTTCGTCCCGGATCCGGTGGTGACAACGACAGTGCCAGGAAAGAACGAACTCCCGACCGTCCTCCAAAGTGATCACAACACCTATCTGGCCGGCGCGTTACCGCTCTGCGTGATCCTCGCGGACGAGGCCATGAGGCCATGGTTCTACTCGCAGTACATCCAGCTCTATGCCATGGGTTCCGACTCCCAACAGAAGGCGCCACACCTGGACTTCCACAGCTCACTGACCTGTCGGGAAGTCCTGCACACCCGGACACTGGA
Source organism: Kitasatospora sp. NPDC058243 (assembly GCF_042882025.1). Lineage (NCBI taxonomy): Bacteria > Bacillati > Actinomycetota > Actinomycetes > Kitasatosporales > Streptomycetaceae > Kitasatospora > Kitasatospora sp. NPDC058243. Next base: position 109,958 of record NZ_JBHVWW010000016.1, on the reverse strand, counting down.
CCGCGCGGCCGCCGGGCGCATCGGCCGCATCGTTGCGTTCCTCCGAAGCTGTATCGACTCCGGCCGGCACGTCATCGTCTTCGTGGACGACTCCTTCCTGCGGGGGGAGCCGCGTCCCTTCGTCCATGAGCTTCTCGTCCACGGCTACGACGACCGGTCGGAGCAGCTCCGCGTCGTCGGCTTCGGCGGTGCGATCGGACGGCCCGGAAGCCAGCGGTTCCAGACCCTGGAGTTCGGCTACCGGGCTTTCGAGGAAGCCTTCGAACGAGCGCTGTCCCTGAGAGGGTGTTCGATACCGATTTAGGCTGCCGCGAGGGGTTTCGGGCGGAGGTATTGCCCGGTTCTGTCCGGGCTGGCTGTCAGACGGTTGGTCATGGAGTTCACCATGGCCCACTGGATCATCGAGCGTGACCGGTCCGGCAGTTCCTCATAGTCGCGGTGAAGCCGTCGATACCGGGACATGATCCCGAAGGTCTGCTCCACGCGCCAGCGGATCGGCTGCACGACGAAGCCCTTCTGCTCCTTGTCCCGAGCGACGACCTCGACATCTATGTCGAGGTCGTCGCCGTGCCTGACGACGGCGTTGTTGTAGCCGGCGTCCACCCACACCTTGGTCACGGTGGGCCACTGGGCGGCGAGGGCGTCCAGGACCTGCTTACCGCCCGCGGAGTCCTGTACGCCCGCGGCGGTGACGATAAGGACCAGGATCAGGCCAAGGGTGTCGGTGGCGATATGGCGCTTGCGGCCCTTGACCCGCTTCCCGCCGTCCCAGCCCTGGCTGTCGGCCGGGGCGTTCGGCGATGCCTTCACCGACTGGGCGTCGACGATCGCGGCGCTCGGCAGGATCCGGCGGCCCTTCTTCGCCCGCAGCTGGTCACGGAGCGTGTCGTGGATCCGCTCGGTGGTGCCGTCGCGTTCCCACTCCTTGAAGTAGCCGTAGACGGTGGTGTGGGGCGGGAAGTCGTGCGGCAAGTAGCGCCAGGCGATGCCGGTGCGTGCGACGTAGAGGATCGCGTTCACCACCTCACGCAGCGCTGTCGTGGGCTCACGCCCTTCGGCGCGGGTTCGTCGCCACTCCACCAGCACAGGCTCGATGAGCTCCCACTGATCGTCCTTCAGGTCCGAGGGATACCTGCGTCGTTCCGTCACGTTTGATGAATATCGCGGACACGGGCCCTGCCGCTACGAGATCCTGGAACCGAGTCCATGCCGCAAGAGCCAAAGCCGGACAGTTGGGGGGAATCCCCTATCGAACACCCTCTGACGGCACCGAACTCCGACTTCGCCGCGATCCGCTACCCCGTCCAGCTCCTCCAGCGTGTGCGGACGCGCCCGGCGTTCGATCCCGGGCGGCTGTGGACCGAGCTGTCGAGCTACCTGGAGGCACCCGAGCTGGACATCTTCCGCGCCGGTACCGAGTACTGGTGGTGGTCCCCACCGAAGCCCGAGGCCCAACCGCCCGACTTCACCGTCTCGTCGGGGTTCGAGGTCCATGGCAGGTTCCTACGCCATCTGAAGGCCGTCGAGGCGGGAGACCACCTCATCGACTACCGGCAGTTCCACCTCCTCTGGGAACACAAGACGGCCGTCCTGCGCCGACTGGAACACCTCGCCCGGGAGTTCGACCTCCAGGGCGGCCTGGACGACGTGATCTCCGGTTGCCGCCGCCGCGCACAGGAGTTCCTCGACCTCAGGCTCAAGGTCCTGATGGCCCTCAACGGCAGGAGCACACCCCAGGCAATGGCCCAAGGGGTATCCCTCGTCACACGTACTCTCCACGAGGAGCCGGAAGCACTGTCCCGTGCCAGGGACGTCGTGGCCGGCCTGCGCTGAGCGGCTCACGTCACCGAGTCGCGAAGCGGGCGTGCCGGGGCGCCGGTCGCGGTCCGTCAGTTGGGCATCGGGCGCGGGCGGCTGGCGGGGGGATCCGAGGGGATGTCATCCACGCTGGGCAGGTTCTTCAGGAGCCAGTGGACGCTGTTGTCACCGCCGAGTTCGGGGAAGTCGACGACGGCGGTCTCGCAGAGCCAGAGCAGGTGCTCCTTCATGGTCCGGTGCCCCTTCGCCTTCTGCTCGGCGGCGAAGTCGTAGTACTCGAAGGTGGGAGCGGCACAGGTCCCGTCCCAGGCGGGGTCGTCGCTGCCCGGGGTCGTCATGAGGAGTTCCGCGATGGGGTAGAGCACACCACTCATCGAGGCGATGAAGGTGCGCTCCAGGTGGTAGCGGGTGTTCCGCTGGTTCGGGTTGAAGTTCGACTGGACGTCGTAGAGCTTGTCGAGCATGGCCAGGGTGTAGCAGTAGGCGGCGTTGAAGAGGACGGCCAGGCCTGCGGCCGGTCCGGAGAAGCCCTTCGCCCGGGGATCGCTGGGGACGTTGCGGACCTGCCCGGTGACCTCGATGCCCTGTTCGATCCTCTTGAACTTCGCGTAGTGCGAGAGCTCGTCGAGGCCGGGGCGCGGGTTGACCGGGTCGATCGGGACGGTGGCCTTCTTCGGGTCCACGCCCTCGCCCTGCTCGACCACCATCTTCAGAGCGGTCTCGGCGGTGTGGAGGTCGGTGATGACCACGGGTTCGCCGCCGCCGTCGTGGTTCCAGTACGCGCTCTCGTACTGCCAGGGGGCGTTCGCCTTCGCGTACTTCCACACGTCGTCCGGGTCGGCCTCGGTCAGGTGCTTGAGGCCGACTTCGATCGCCTTGTAGAACTGGCCGAGCGTGTTGTACGCGTCCGGTTGCGGCTTGGCGCCCTTCTCGGCGGGCAGTTCCAGCGGCAGGAACACCCGGTTCATCAGATCCTTGCTGCACGGCTCCAGGTGGAGGGTCAGCGGCGGAGTCCGATGGAGCATCAGGCTCGGGTACCTGGTGATGAAGTCCGGGTCGTAGAAGACGATCCGGTCCGCTCCGCCGAGCGCGATGATCAGGTTGCGCACCAGGCACAGGTGCAGCATCTCCTCGATCGCGATGCTGATGATCGTGCGCTGGGCGGAGATTCCCGGGTCCCACTGGCTGTGGCCCTTGGTCCCGATGGAGTAGGCCGCGTACAGGTACATCGGGACGGTTGACAGCTCGACCTGGGCCGCCTGGTACAGGTGGTCGAGCAAGGTGTCGATGTCCTCGATCGGTCGATCGGCCTTGATCGTGCCGATCGGGGTGACCGCGAAGGGGATGTCGGGAAGGCGGCGGGTGGCGGGCTTGGTGGCGTCGGTCGTCATACCTCGGCTCCGTTCGGTTCCGGGCGCTCTGGGCGCGGTGTGGGCGGTGCGGGCGGTGTGGGCAGTGCGGGCAGTGCGGGCGGTGCGGATGGCGGACCGGCCCGGTCGGGGCGGCCTGAGTACGCGGTGTTCGAGGAGGCTAGGAGCGTGCGCCGGACGTCCTCGGTCAGCTCCGTGACGTGGACGCCGTGGTCCCGGCGGCGCAGCGCCAGGAGTACGGGGCGTGCGGCCGGCGGCTGCGGGTCCTCGCCGCGGGCCACCGCGGCCGCGTAGCGGTGCACGGGGTGCCGACAGGCCAGCACGCGGCACGCGCGGGCCGGATCGGCGTCGTACACCTCGACGAAAGCCCGTTCGTATCCTGCGAGTTCGACGATCAGCTGGACCCAGGGGTCGACGTCGCGGCCCGGTGGGTCGAGGTCGGGCCTGGTGGTCGCGAGGTGTGACGCGAAGCCGTCGGCGAAGTGCTCCAGGGTCCAGCTGCGGGGCGGGCAGGTGCTCAGGTACTCGGTGGCGAGCGCGTCGAAGGCCTCCGGCCCCAGGAGTCGGCGCAACGCGGGGAAGCAGGAGCGCAGGCAGGCCAGCAGGCGCAGCCGGTAACCGCGGCGGTAGATGTCCAGCCGCTCGCCGGCGGTGAGCCGGCCGGACGGTGTGAGCACCTGGTCGGCGGCCGCGCCGCCCTCCTGGTCCGGGCCGGTGGCGTGGAGGACGGCGGCCTGCAGCCAGTGCTGGAGTTCGGCCAGGTGCGCCGGCGCCCCTTCGACCGTCGACATGTCAGACTCCCGTCGCGACGGGGACGTTGGTCGGATCGAGGGCCCGCCGGCGCGCCTTGTCGAGTTCCGCGACCAGCTCGGGGAAGGGCGGCAGGCGGTCGTCCCACTCCAGCAGGGTGGACACGGGCCCGGTCAGCGCGATCGCCGCGTCGTACAGCTCCCACACGGCCGGTGCGACCGGTCCGTCATGGGTGTCGATCAGATGTGTGCCCGCGTCGGTGTGACCGGCCAGATGGATCTGCACGACCCGGTCGTGCGGGAGTGCTCCGAGGTATGCGCGCGGATCGGTGTCGTGGTTGACGGCCGACACGTAGACGTTGTTGACGTCGAGCAGGAGCCCGCAGTCGGCCTCGGTCGCCAGCCGTGCGACGAACTCCTCCTCCGGCATGGTCGATGCGGTGAAGCCCACGTAGGTGCTGGGGTTCTCCAGCACCAGCGGGCGCTCCAGGAAGTCCTGCACGGTCCTGACCCGTCGCACCAGATGGGTCAGCGCGGCCTCGGTGAAGGGGACCGGCAGCAGGTCGTGGGTGTTGAGCCCGGCGACCCCGGTGAAGCACACGTGGTCCGACACCCAGGCGGCGCCCACCGCGTCGGCCAGCTGCCGGAGCCTCCTCAGGTAGTCGAAGTCCAGGGGCTCCACGCTGCCGATCGACAGCGACACCCCGTGCATGACCAGGGAGTGCCGCTCGGCGACCCGGTCCAGTACGTGACGCGGGTGGCCGTGGGAGTCGAGGTGGTTCTCGGAGATGATCTCCAGCCACTCGGCGCCCAGCTCATCGCCGAGGTGGTCCAGTACGTACCGGTGGTGCGGGCTGCGCAGGCCGACACCGAACCCCAGGTTCGGCAGGTCGAAGCGGGACACCCGGTCGGCCCGCTCGCCATGGTGACGCTGCGTCACGCGTTCGCCTCGTCCGACGGCAGCGGGAGCACCTGCGGCTTGCTCCGGTCGAGCCTCTTCTTCCTCCGCTCGGCCTCGTTCACTTCGTACGGCGGGACCAGGTCGTCCGGGTAGCCCTCGCCCGGGGACGGGCCGAACGGGAGGCCGGCGGCGTACATCCGGGCCTCGAACAGCTGGCGGGCGAGCTTCCAGACGCTCTTGCCCTTCAGCGGGCCGCCCGCGAACACCCGGCTGACGTTGATCGGGCTCGCGCAGCTGCCGTTCTGCCGACAGGCCTGGTCGCCCGGCTTGGCGAGTTCCGCGTCGGGGCCGGTGTAGCCGCACCCGCCCTGCCCGCGGCACTCGTTGGCGCCGTGGCACACGTGCAGGACGGTGGCACAGGCTCCCATGCCCGCCATCGGCGCCTTCTCGTCGATGTCGTGGTTCCGGCAGGCGTTCAGGCCCATGCACACGTGGAGCTCAAGGGCCTTCTGCAGGTCGGCCGCGGACACGCGCGGCCCGCCGGCCTCGTGCGCGGCGTGCCGCAGCGCGATCCCGTCGTCGCCGCCGAGGATCACGCGCTCGATCTCCGCCAGCTCCTCGGGTCCCAGATCCGGGAAGCCGTCACCGTCGGCCCTCCTGCCACCGTTCTCCCTGCCACTCACGAGTACCTCCTCGATCGCCTTGGGTCGGGCACCCACGGCGGTGCGATTCCGCCGCGATGTGACGCGATGTGATGTGGCGCGATGTCACACGATGTGACGCGCGCCACAGTCGCCAAGGTCATCACAGTCGGAGGAGGGCTGGATAGCGCCATATGAGTAGTGTGCGAATTATTCCTTCGAAGCGAGCCCCGGGCGCTGCTCGGGGCAGGCGGTTCGGACGCGGCTCTGGTCCGGGGTGCTGCGCGGGCGGCTACGCATCGAGCGGGATGGTGCCGAGGGCGACGGTGAAGCAGGCGCCGCCCTCGGGGCCGTGGCCGTGGACGGTGATGGTGGCGCCGAGCCGGTCGGTGAGGCGACGGGTGATGGCCAGGCCGAGGCCGGTGCCGCCGGGGCGGGTGCCCGCATAGCGGGAGTGCAGGGCGCCGGGTTCGAAGGCAACCCGGATGTCTTCGTCGGTCAGGCCGGGGCCGCCGTCGCGGACCTGTAGCTCGGTGTCGCCGCTGTCCGTTCGGCGCAGGGCCAGCACCACGGGGGCGCCGGGCGGCGAGATCCGCACGGCGTTGCCGATCAGGCCGTCGAGCAGCTGGCGGACCCGGAATCCGTCGGTGACCGTGATCACGGGTTCCCCGGCCGTTTCCACCCGCAGGTGGAGTTCGCTCTGTCGGACCCTCTGGTCCCAGGCTTGCGCGGTCTCACGGACGAGGGCGGTGAGGTCGGTGGGTTCGCGGGTGATGGGGAAGTCGTCGGCGTCCAGGCGTGCGAGTTCGAGCAGGTCGGAGACGAAGCGGTCCAGGCGTTTGGTCTCGGTCAGGAGGATCTGGCCGACCTGGGCCTGCTGCCCGGGTTCGACGACCCTGTCGGTGAGGGCCTCGGCGTAGCCCTGGAGTGCGGTGAGGGGGGTACGGATCTCGTGGGAGATCGAGGTCAGGAAGTCGCGCTGGCGCTGTTCGCTGCGTTCGAGGGCGGCGCCCAGTGCGTTCAGGGCCTGGGCGACGTCACGGGCCTCGGTGGGGCCGTCGGCCTCGCAGCGCAGGCCGCGTTCACCTGCGGCGAGTCGGTGGGCGACACCGGCCGCCGCGACCAGGGGGCGGGCGATGCGGCGGGCCAGCAGGGCTCCGGCGAGGGCGGCTCCGACCAGGCCCGCGACCAGGGGGAGCGTCAGGCTGCCGCGCATCCGGCTGGCCGCCGCATCGACCTCGGTGAACGGCTGGGTCAGCACGACAGCGCCGCCGTTGCTTGCCGGGTGTCCCTGGACGAGTACGCGCTGGTCGCCGAGCGAGGCCGTGGCGGAGAGCGTCCGTCCGGCGAGCAGCGCGTCCCGGTCGGCCGGGGCGACGGCCTTCGCCGCGGGGCCGTCCACGTGTCCGTCGGGAGCGACGACGGCGACCAGGACGCCGGTGGCCCCGGTCAGCCGCTGGGTCTGGTCGAGGAGCAGCACGGACAGGTTGGGAGCGAGGCTGAGCACGGTGGCCTGCCGGGACAGGCGCTCCCGGTACTGGGACTCGGCGTTGGAGAAGGCGGTCTGCCAGGCCGCGACCCCCGCCAGTAGCACGGCGGTGGCTGCCACCACGGTGGCGAGCAGGACCAGGCTGCCGGTGAGTGAGCCCGCGCGCAGGCGCCTCACCGGTCCGGCTCCTGGGCGCTGTAGCCGATCCCCCGCACGGTGCGGATCGGGCTGGCGTCGCCGAGCTTGGCGCGCAGCTGCGAGACGTAGACGTCGACGACCCGGCTGTCGCCGTAGTCGGCCTGCCCCCAGACCTGGGCGCGGAGCTGCTCGCGGCTGAAGACCTGACCGGGCCGGGCCAGCAGGTGGGCGAGCAGGTTGAACTCGGTGGTGGTCAGCTCCAGCGGTTCACCGTCGCAGAGCACCGTGCGGCGGCCGGGGTCCAGGCGCAGTCGGCTGGTGCCCAGGACGGCCGAGACCGGTGGGCCGGCGGTGCGGCGCAGCACAGCCTTGACGCGGGCGACCAGCTCGCGGGGCGAGAACGGTTTGGTGAGGTAGTCGTCGGCGCCGATCTCCAGGCCGAGGATCCGGTCGGCCTCCTCGTCCCGGGCGGTGACCAGGATGACGGGCGTCCAGTCGTCGGCGGCGCGCAGCCGGCGGCAGAAGTCCGTGCCGTCCAGCCCGGGCAGCCCGATGTCGAGAACGATCGCCACCGGCCGCAGCCGTGCCACGGCAGCCAACCCGGCGGTGCCGTCGGCCTCGGTGTGGACGCCGAAGCCCTCGCGGGTGAGGTACAGGCGCTGGAGGTCGGCGATGTGGCGCTCGTCCTCCACCACCAGTACAAGGCCCTTGCTCTGTGTCATCTGTCCGGTGTCACCGCAGTCTCCCTGCGCCGCGGCACCCATCTCGCGGCTGCTTGGCCAGTCGCGCGTGCCACGGCTTCGAACTGCACCGATGCTAACCCGCGGACCGTCACCGTCCGGCGGACCGACGGCGATCCTTACACGGCCCGAACACAGGCCGAACCTTCGCCTTGCACAACGGCGACAGGATGCTTCCGACCTCGCCGACCCGCGGGGTCAGGACAAGGGAGAGCAGTCGTGCTCACGGGCTCCAGATCCCTCGCGCTGCTCGGCGTCTGTGTTGCGGCCCTCCTGATCGTCGCGGTCGTCGTGCTGCTCACGCACACCGGTCGCGCCCCGTCCCCAGGACAACGGCCGACCACAGGACGCCGCCGGGACCGCACCGGGCCGCCCGCCCCCCTCCGACGCCCCGACGACGACAGCAGGACAATGATGACCACCCGTCCCGAGCCGGCCCGAACCGCCACCACGCGGCTGGGCCGCCTCCGCCGCCCGACCACCCGGCGAGGCCGGATCACCCGCGCCGTCGTCCTGCCCGTGGCCGTCGTGCTGGCCCTCGCCGGGGGCGGCGAGGCCGTCACCCGGCACGTCCTGGAGAGCCGGATCGCCGACCGCATGGGAAAGGCGCTCGCCACCCGCGTGACGGTCGACACCGGCGCCGGCCCGGCGCTGCTCACGGTCCTCGACCGGCACCTGGATCACGTCACGCTCGGCGCGGACAACGCCCACCTCGGCCCACTCACGGGCGCCTCGGTCCGCATCACGCTCGACGACCTCCACTTGGCCGAGCCCGCGACGGCGTCCGACGTCCGAGCCACCGTCACGATCCCCGCCGACTCCCTGGCGGAAACGATCCGCGACTCGGGCCAGGGCGTTCCCGTCAGCAGCACCCGGACCGACCCCGCCACCGGCACCCTCCTGCTCGCCCTGGGCCCGGGTGGCATGGGCCAGTTGACGCTGAAGCCCGCCCTGGCCGGCGACCGGGTCACCATCACCGCCACCAGCCTGCAGTTCCTCGGCCGAACGATCACCGGTCCCCAGCTCGACCAGATCAACACCAAGCTCACCGCGCGGAAACAACAAGCCGACTACCCCCTGTCCCTCAAGCCCGTCTCACTCACCGTCACACCGACCGGACTCGCCCTCACCCTGGCCTCCGGCCCCACCACGCTGAAGCAGCCATGAACCAGGAACCGACCCCGGCGATGACCGACCCCACGACACCACCGTCCAGCCGCCGTACCCGCCTGCGCCGACGCATCGTCGTCGCCGTCACGGGCCTGCTCGTCCTCACTCTCACGGCGGCGTCCGGCGCGCTGTGGCTACTGACCGGCAAGTTGCTGCACCCCACCGACGACACCCCGCTGAACACCCGCGTCATCGCCGTGGGGACCGCGACGGTGACCCTTCCCGCCACCGACGAGAGCCGCTACGCCGGCACCTACGGCCTGGTCTGGCAGGACAGCGGATCCGCGCAGCGGCGCTCGGGAGAACTCGGCCGCATCCTCGCCTCGGACAGCAAGACCGTCACCCGCGAACTCCAGGCCACCACCCCACCCGCCGTCGGCGCCAAGGCGAAGATCATCGTCACCGTGTGGAACTCGGACCCGCGCCGAGCGGTGGGGCTGGACCACCAGGACGTCAGCTACCCCGGCGACCTGGGCCCGATGCCCGCCTGGTACCTCCCGGGCTCGCGCAGCACCTGGGTCATCCAGGTCCACGGGCTCGGCGCCGGCCGCAGCGCGGGCCTGCGGACGATGCCCGAACTGCACGACCTCGGCTACCCGATCCTCGACATCACCTACCGCAACGACCCCGGAGCACCCCGCGACTCCAACGGCAACCGACAACTCGGCAACACGGAATGGCGCGACCTCGACGCCGCCGTCCGCTACGCCCGCGCCCACGGAGCCTCCGGTGTGGTGCTCTACGGGTTCTCCATGGGCGGCGCAATCGTCGAGAACTACCTGCAGCGCGCCCAGGACACCAGCGCGGTCCGCTCAGTCGTCCTCGACTCACCCGCACTCGACTACCGGGCGGCCATCGACACGATCGCCACCGGCCTCGGATTCCCGTTCCCCATCGCCGACCTCACGGCCCCCTTCATCCAGATCCAAGCCGGAGTGGACCTCGACCAGGTCGACACCCTGGCGGCGAACCGGCGCAACGGCGGCCCCGGACAGCCCGTGCTGCTCTTCCACGGCACCGCCGACACACTCGTCCCGTACGCCAGCAGCGCCCGATTCGCCCGCGACTGGCCGGACAAGGTCCGACTCGTCACCGTCCCCGGGGCCGGCCACACCGGCTCCTGGAACGCCGACCCCGCCCAGTACGACAAGGAGCTCGCCGACTTCCTCGGTCAGCACTCCTGACCGCGTCCCGGGCACCGCGCCGCAACGCCGAACAGCCCCACTGACACACCAGCCGTCCCACCAAGGAGGCAACCGATGAGCCGAACCCGCCCCGCAACCCTCGCGGCCGCGCTCCTCACCCTGACGACCACCGCACTCGCCGCCACCACCGGCACCGCCCACGCCGCCACCGTCAACTACGTGGCCCTCGGCGACTCCTACTCCGCGGGCGGCGGATCATCCAGCACGTACCTCAACAGCTGCAACCAGAGCACCAACGCGTACCCGTACCTCTACGCCCAGTCCACCTCACCGGCCACCTTCGACTTCCAGGCCTGCGGCGGCGCCACCACCACCGACGTCGTGAACAACCAACTCGCCCCGCTCACTTCCGGCACCACCTTGGTCAGCATGACCATCGGCGGCAACGACGTCGGCCTGCGCGACGTACTGGCCTCCTGCTTGCTCGGCAGCGACGCCGCCTGCCTCAGCGCCGTCTCCTCCGCAGAGAACACCGCCCGCACCCAACTCCCCGACGAACTCGACACCGTCTACGGCGCCATCCGCTCCCGCGCCGCCAACGCCCACGTGGTGATCCTCGGCTACCCCCGCTTCTACGACTCCGGCGCCCCCCTCTGCCCGGGGATCAGCCCGGCCAGGCGTTCTGCCCTCAACGACGGCGCCGACGTCCTGAACAGCGTCATCCAGAGCGAGGCCGCCAAGTACCCGAACTTCGCCTACGCGGATGTGACCAGCCGGTTCGCCGGCCACCAGCTCTGCGACCCCGCTCCCTGGCTGCACGCCCTGAACTGGCCGATCGGACAGTCCTTCCACCCGACCGCCGCCGGCCAGGCCGGCGCCTACCTCCCGGCTCTGGAAGCAAACGACTGACGCAGCCCCGCCGCCGCGGCCATCGGACGGCGGCGGGCGGCGGGCGCCTGCGCCGACGGCAGGTGTCAGGACGGGAGGGTCCAGCGCTGGTTGGGGCCGCCGTGGCAGTCCCAGATCTGCAGCCTGGTCCAGTCGGCGCCGCTGCCGTCGCGGGCGTCGAGGCAGCGGCCGGAGGCCGGGTTGAGGAGGGTGCCGTCCGGGCGTGGCTGCCAGCGCTGGGCGCCGGTGCCGTTGCAGTCGTAGAGCTGGGCGGGTGTCCCGGCGGCGGTCCAGCCGTTGGTGACGTCCAGGCACTTGCCGAGGGCCCGCAGGGAGCCGTCCTGCCCGACGGTCCAGTCCTGGGCGCCGGTGGAGTTGCAGCGGTAGAGCTGGACGGCGGTGCCGTTGGCCGTGTCGGCGCGGATGAGGTCCACGCACTGCCCGGCGATGCCGGTCACCCGGCCGCTCGGGCGGGGGGTGGCCCAGCTCTGCTCGGCGCCCCCCGAGCAGGTCCGCAGCAGCAGCCGGCCGCCGGCGGCCGCGAGGCAGCGGCCGGATTCCGGGTGGAGGAGCGAGGAGTCCGGGCCCGGGCGCCACACCTGGTCGGCGCCTGCGGTGCAGTCCCGCAGCCGGACGGCGGCGCCGTCGTCCGGGCCCGCCGGGGTCAGGCAGCCGTCGAGGGCACGGACGGTGCCGTCCGAGCCGACCGCGGCGTCCTGGGCCGCCGTGCCCGCGCAGCCGGCCAGCCGTACCGCCTCGTTGCCGTCCGCGGCGGCGGCGGCCGCGTCCAGACAGGACCCGTCGGCGCCGGTGATCCGCCCGGACCAGGTGGAGACGGCCGGCGAGGCAGGGACGTCCACCGTGCCCTGCAGCTTCGGCGCGCGCGAGGAGGAGCCGACCATCAGGCCGTACCGCCCGCCGGGCACCTGCCAGCCGTGCACGCCGGGATCCCAGAGCGCGAAGGAGGAGCGGTCCAGCGGCAGTTCCACGTGCGTCGAACGGCCGGGCGCCAACGTGACCTTGTCGAAGGCCTTGAGCTGCTGCGGCGGCTCGCCGGCCGCGGACGGGAAGGAGACATACAGCTGCGGCACCTCGGTGCCGGTCCGGGCCCCCTGGTTGGCGAGGTCGAAGCCGACCCGCACCCGGCCGGCGGCGTCCGGGCCGGTCACGGTGAGGTTGCTGTAGCCGAAGGTGGTGTACGAGAGGCCGTGGCCGAAGGGGAACAGCGGGGCGGTGGCGGTCGCGTCGTACCAGCGGTACCCGACCGCGAGCTGCTCGGTGTAGTGGTAGGCACCGTCCGTGCCGGGGTACTGGGAGGCGTCCCGGATCGGCGTGGCCGCCGCCGAGGTCGGGAAGGTGACGGGCAGCCGCCCCGCCGGATCGACGTCGCCGAACAGCACGTCGGCGAGCGCGGCGCCGCTCTGCTCGCCCGGGTACCAGGCCTCGACCACCGCCGGCACCGCGTCCAGCCACGGCATGGTGACCGGCCCGCCGGTGTTGAGCACCACCACCGTCCGCGGGTTGGCCCGGGCGACGGCGCGGATCAGCGCGTCGTCCGCCGGGGCGAGGTCGAGCGAGCCCCGGTCCGCGCCCTCGGTCTCCTCGTCGCCGACCACCACCACCGCGACGTCCGCCCCGGCGGCCACCGAGGCGGCCGCGGCCGCGTCGTCGCCCGGGTGGTAGCGCACCGAGACGCCCGCACCGGCCCGGGCGGCGATGCCCTGGCGCGGCGTCACGACCTGGTCGGGGTAGGGGGCGACGTGCGAGGAGCCGTAGCCGCCGGTGTAGGCGTGGTCGGCCCACGGGCCGATCACCGCGACGGACGACAGGTGGGCGGCGTCCAGCGGCAGCACCGCCCCCTGGTTGCGCAGCAGCACCGTCCCGGCGGCAGCCGCCGCCCGGGCGTCGCGCGCGCCGGCGGCGGGGTCGGCGGCGGGCGGCTGGCCGCCGTCCAGCGCCCCGGTCCGGACCATCAGCCGGAGCACCCGCCGCACCTGGTCGTCCAGGACGGCCGGGGCGAGCCGCCCGTCGGCCACGGCGGCGGTCAGGTCGGCGAAGTACGTCGTACCGCCGAACTCCTGGTCCAGCCCGCCCGCCGCGGCGTTCACCGAGGAGTGGGTGGCCGGGTAGTCGGAGCCGACCACCCCGTCGAACCCCCAGCGGCCCTTCAGCACGTCCCGCAGCAGCGGGAAGTTCTCGCACGCCCAGATGCTGTTGACCGGGTTGTAGCCGCACATCGCCGACCAGGCCCGGCCGTCCCGGACGGCCGCCCGGAAGGCGGGCAGCTCGATCTCGGCCAGCGTCCGCTCGTCCACCTCGGAGCTGTACGACTGCCGGTTGTTCTCCTGGTTGTTCGCCGCGAAGTGCTTCACCTGCGCCGCGACCCCCTGCGCCTGTATGCCGCGGACCTCCGCCGCCGCGACCCGCCCGGCGAGGAACGGGTCCTCGCCCAGCGTCTCGAAGTTCCGCCCGCCCTGCGGCACGCGCACGAGGTTCACCATCGGCGCGTACAGCACCTGGTAGCCGCGCGCCCGGGCCTCGCGGCCCAGCACCGCGCCGTAGGTGGCGGCGAGCCCCGGGTCGAAGGCGGCGGCCAGCGACACCGGTGCCGGCATCGCCGTCGCCGGTTGCCCGTCCCGTACGCCGGCCGGGCCGTCGGACAGCAGCAGCGGCGGGATGCCCAGCCGCGGCACGCCCCGGACGTAGCCGACCGCGTACACCCCGTTCGGTGCGGCGACCCCCTGCAGCAGCGTCGCCTTCTCGTCGGTGGTCAGCTGGCCGAGGAGCGCTTCGACCCTCTGCTCCGGCGACGGCCCGCCTTGCGACGGCCCGCCTTGCGACCACCCGTCCTGAGACCGCCCGCCGTGCGGCTGCGGACCGCCCGGTCCGGCGACCGCTGGGCACATGCCGGAGCCGGAGGCGGCCGCCAGGAGGCAGCCGCTGAGCCCGAAACGGAGTATTCGCGTCCACGAGGAGATACGCCGCATGGCAGCACCTTTCGACGAAGGCGGGCCGAGCCGGGAGGGCCGGGAAATGTGACGGCCAGTCAAATTTACGGCGCATTAACACTTACCGGCAGGTAGCGCGCAAGGGCGCGTCGGAGGCACCGAGGGGCGCAGACAGTCACCGAGGGGCGCAGGTAGGGCGCGGGCGGCGTCGGCCCGGTCGTCGTTGACGCGTCGTCTATCCGCTGTCAACACGTCGCCCCCAGCTTGTCCGCGGCCTGTGATGCGGAAGAAAGTCGAGGTGCGATCAGTGAAAATACCGTTGGTGCGCCCCCAGGCGCTGGCCAGTACGGATTGCCATAGGCATGGCCGCGTTCCTGGCGTTCACATCGATGTCCGCGCTGGGCGCTCCGACCGCGTCCGCGTCGACGGAGAGCACCCTGCACGCGGCCCGGTACCTGCAGTTCATCGACCAGATGCGGCCAGAAGCGGTGTTCATCGGTTGTCTACCAGCTGCGGCCAGCCTGGTGGTCGCGGATCCCGTTGGTGGAGTCGGCCTTTTCTGTTCCCGGGTCCGGTTGTCGCCTCGGCGAGTCATGCTCCGGCTTCACGGTCATGGGACTGGGCGCTTCGCACTGTTCTGTGTCGCTGAGCAGTCGTGGAGCCTTCGTCAAGGGAAACGCATCTTATTGTGCGTTGACGAATCATCATGAATAGTTCAGGCCGATCGGCCGCTGTTTTGAGGCCGGTGCGCGTCGTGAGCAAGTAAGGATTCTCATGGGCATATCGCCCTCACTCTCCCCATTCGCCGGTCCGCCGGGGCGTTGGAGACGGTCCGTGGTGGCGGCCACACTGGCCGGCCTGCTGGGATCGCTGATCACGCTATTGACCCCTGCACCCGCCATGGCGCTGACCGACCCGCAGCTGCGCGCCGTCACCTTCAACATGCAGGGCGGCAACAAATGGGGCGAGGTCAAAGCCCTGATGCCCAACGCCGACGTCATCGTGATGCAGGAGGCGACCACCGCGCCGGACGGCGCGCAGCTACTGGGAAGCACCCGGTGAGTCGTTGACAGTCTGTTCATCGCTTGTCTACGGCCATGCAGTGGGATCGGCCGGTCAAGCAGTGGCCAGTCCGCAGGGGCGGAGGCGCGGAGGCCCAGGGAGCGGCAAGGAGCAGTGGATTGTTGATTGTTCATGGTGTGCGCGAGGTGTCCTCGCGGCGAGGTGTAGCTGCTGGACAGGGAAGGGGACGAATAGTTGCCTTTGCCGTGCTAGTGGCCTTGCTTTCCGGCCTTCTTTCGGTGGTTTCCTTCTCGCAATCGGCCGTGGCGGCGGCGAGCGACCATTCGATGGCGACGTTCAATATGAATAATTCGACGGATCGGTGGAGTCACGGGATCTATCCGATCGCGAGGAAGGTCGAGTTTCTTGCCCTGCAGGAGGTGAGGGACGAAGATCTCGCCGAGGCGGAACCTGCGGCCGGTGCAGCTGTGGGTGCTGTGACTCAGAGCAACGGGTACGCCGTGAGGCGACTCAACTGGACCAACTGTACGGACCAGGTGGGTGGGCGCCCCTGTGTCATCTACAAGGTGGAAGCGGACAACAATAACCGGGCGCTCGCTTTCGTCGTAAACCAGGCCCAGGACGAGGTTACGGAGGTGCGTGTGATCGCGCCGGTGGGGCCGGGCGACAACCCGAAGCCGACTCTGGGCCTCAAGCTCCGGGACGGCACCTGGATTTACAGCATGCACGCGACAAATCGCACGGGCAGGGGACAGGTGAACAATGTTCCCGATGTACTCGCCGAGGTTGATCGCGTGTCGGGAGGCCACTGGGCGGTGATGGGGGATTTCAACCGCACTCCCGAATCGCTTCCCGCCCTGCCTGCGGGCAGCGAGCTGGTCCGCTCCGATCTGCCGACCTATCCTGTCAAAGCGCCGGTTTCCGAGCTCGACTACATGGTGGCCAAGGGGATGCCACAGGGCCATCAGTACACCGGTTTCCGCATCACGTTCGAGAACACCTCCGACCACTACCCGGTGCAGTTCCGGAACAACGTCAACAATCAGCCTGCCCCGCGCCAGGTCTGTGATCCCGGCAACCTGCTGCGGGTGGCCCTGGCAGCCCTGACCGAGCAGTGTGGACAGACAAAGCTGCCCGCCGTCGTCTCGATGGGCGACAGCTACATCTCCGGTGAGGGCGGCCGGTGGGCGGGCAACGCCAACACCTCTTCCGGCGGCGACTCGTGGGGCACCGACCGCAAGACGGACTGCCCGGACGGCAAGGACTGCGTCTACGGCGACACGTCCTACGACGGCGGCAACCGCTGCGACCGTTCGGACATCTCACCCCTCACGAGCGCCGTGTTCGCCGGCATCCCCGGGGAACGCCATTTCAACATCGCCTGCTCAGGGGCCAGGACCGAGCACATCATCTCGGAGAAGTACCAGGGCGAGGCGCCGCAGGCCGAGCAGCTCGCACGGCTGGCGAAGGACAACGACATCAGGATGATCGTGGTGTCCATCGGCGGGAACGACCTGGGCTTCTCCGACATCGTCCAAGACTGCGTCAAGCGCTACTGGGTGGGGGTGGTCGGCAGCACCTGCAACCCCGGTTCCCCGAACTCGGCGCTGGACCAGAAACTGGAGCAGACCAGGGAGAACGTCAGCAACGCCCTGCGGAAGATCCGCTCCGTCATGACGGACGCCGGGTACACGAGCGAGGACTACGAACTCGTGCTGAGCACGTATCCGAATCCGCTGCCCCGCAGCTCGCAGATGCGGTACGACGACTCCATCCGCTACACGGCCGGGGGATGCCCCTTCCGCAACGCCGATGCGGACTGGGCCCGCGACGTACTCATACCGGGCCTCGCCACCGTACTGAGCACCGCGTCGTTCGAAACCGGGGCGTCCCTGCTGAACGTGGAGGACGCGTTCGCCGGGCACGAACTGTGCAACCAGAACGCCAAA
This sequence comes from Kitasatospora sp. NPDC058243, assembly GCF_042882025.1. NCBI lineage: Bacteria > Bacillati > Actinomycetota > Actinomycetes > Kitasatosporales > Streptomycetaceae > Kitasatospora > Kitasatospora sp. NPDC058243. The sequence goes on along the minus strand of NZ_JBHVWW010000016.1, from coordinate 92,989 downwards.
CAGGCCACGAGCAGCAACTCGCGTGCCAAGCCGCTGCCGGAGTCGGACGCCGAGTGGGTCCGCTGGGTCCCCTACCAGTTCGACGCGTCCAAGGGCTGGCTGTGGGGCTCCCAGGGGGACAAGCAGGAAGCCATTCACCCCAACGCGTACGGGCAGCGGGCCCTCGCGGTCTGCCTGACGGCCTTCGCCGCCGCGGACGTCGAGAAGCCGGGGCGTCGTAGGACGTTCACCTGTGCCGGGACTCCCGGCCGGGGGGTCGACGGCGTCGGGAAGCGGCAGACGGTCAGGATCGACCAGGTTCCGCTGAGCCCGATCGCGGGCAACACGGGCGTGCTCCAGCGGGACGGATCCGATTCCAAGTGGGTCTCCACCGGTCCGGACGACAGTCAGCTCGGCCGGTGGTACATCAACGGTGAACTGCCTGCGCCCGGTGGGAAGCTGGAGACCACCATCCAGAACGGCAGCGGGCAGTACCTGCAAGGGGACGGTGGCAGCTCGTGGCAGTGGGCCTCGGTCTCCGACACACCCCGACTGTGGACGCTCGAACGCCAGAAGAGGGACGAACTGGCCTTCCGGATCACGACCGAGGGCGGAAAGTGGTGCCTGACCCGCAAGGGGACCTGGGGTACGCTCTGGCCGTGCGTCACCGAGGGACCTGTGGCCGCCACCCAGCTGTGGCGGGTCGACACCTCGACCGTCAAGATCACCCCGCGCCCGCTGCCCATCGACCGGGCCGGCCCTCTCAGGACCGCCAAGGACGACCTAGTCGCCGACGTGGACAACGCGAACCCGGCGCCGGGAACCCGTGTGAAGGCACTCGCCGCCAAGGGCAACGCCGCGCAAAAGTGGTGGACCCGGGCCACGCCTGAGGGGTGGCAGGTCGTCAGCGCCCTGGACGGCGGGCCGGTACTGGCCCATGACACCGGTCGGCACGAGGCACGCCTGGCCAAGGACGACGGCGGCGGTGCGGACCAGGTCTGGCAGACCGAGGACGCGGGGGGCGGATGGACGCGCCTGCGCAACGGCGGCCTGTGTCTGACGGCCGGTGGCCCGGACGAGACGCTGACCCTCAAGGACTGCGCGTCCGACAATCCCGGACAGCGGTGGCGGTCCACCGGATTCACCCCGGACAAGCCGCAGGAGATCGGTGACGCCGGCTCGCCCTTCGACGACGCCGCGGACGACCGCGGCACCAAGCCCGCCACCTCCGGCGACTGCCGCCCCGAGGGCATGACGCCCACCGCGGGCGTCGCCGCCCGCTACTGCGACGTCTACGACAACGCCGGCCGGGAGTGGGTCGGCAACAACCGCACCCGTCGTACGGTCGGGTACTTCACCGGATGGCGTTCAGGAACGAAGGGAGACCCCACGTACCTGGCGTCCAACATCCCGTGGTCGAAGGTGACGCACGTCAACTACGCCTTCGCCCGCGTCGAGGACAACCGCATCAGCATCGGCGACGTGAACGACCCGAAGAACCCGGCCACCGGCATGACCTGGGACGGCGACCGGAACGCCATGGACCCGTCGCTGCCGTACAAGGGGCACTTCAACCTGCTGAACACCTACAAGAAGAAGCACCCGGCCGTGAAGACGCTGATCTCGGTCGGCGGCTGGGCGGACACCCGGAACTTCTACGCGATGGCCACCAACGCCGACGGCTCGGTGAACCAGGCGGGCATCGACGCGTTCGCCGACTCCGTGACGGACTTCCTCGACCGGTACGGGTTCAACGGCGTCGACATCGACTACGAGTACCCCACCGCCCTGCCCAGCGCGGGCAATCCGAACGACTGGGACGTCTCCAACCCGCGCCGCAAGGGCCTCCAGCAGGGCTACACCGCGCTGATGAAGACCCTGCGGACCAAGCTGGACCAGTCCGGCACGGCCAAGGGCCGCTACTACCTGCTGACCTCGGCCGGGTCCGCCTCCGGCTACCTGGTGCGCGGACTGGACGCCGGGCAGGCGCTCCAGTACCAGGACTTCGTCAACGTCATGAGCTACGACCTGCACGGCTCCTGGAACAAGTACGTCGGCCCGCAGGCCCCGCTCTACGACACCGGGCAGGACAACGAGCTGGCCGCCGCCGGGATCTACAACGACCAGGCCGCCGACACCAAGGACTACCAGAAGAACGGCTACTTCAACATCGACTGGGCCTACCACTACTACCGCGGCGCCCTCCCGCCCGGCCGCATCAACCTCGGCATCCCCTACTACTCCCGCGGCTGGCAGAACGTGCAGGGCGGCACCGACGGCCTGTGGGGCACCTCCGCCATGGCGGACCAGTCCAAGTGCCCGAAGGGCGTCGGCGGCCGGGGCCCGGCCAACGGCCAGGACTGCGGTCTCGGCGCGACCGGCATCGACAACGTGTGGCACGACACCGAGGACGGCCGCGAGGTCGGCGCCGGGTCCAACCCGCTGTGGCACACCAAGAACCTCCAGGACGGCCGCACCCCCGGCTACCTGAAGTCCTACGGAGTCGACCCGGCCACCGACGCGGGCAAGCTGACCGGCAGCTACGCCGAGAAGTACTCCGACCCGCTCCAGTCGTCGTGGCTGTGGAACGACGCCAAGAAGGTGTTCCTCTCCACGGAGAACGACAGGTCGATCGACGCCAAGGCGAAGTACATCGCGGACAAGGGCGTCGGCGGCGCCATGATCTGGGAGCTCGCCGGCGACTACACCAAGCGCTCCAACGGCGAGTGGGGCATGGGCTACGACCTGACCACCCGCCTCGACAACGCCCTCAAGGGCGCGGGGGCGTACGGCAACACCACCGGCGGCGGCAAGCCGCTGCCCTCCCAGGTGATCGACGTCAAGGCCGAGCTGGTGGACTTCCCGACCGGCGTCGGGGACATGTGGCCGATGCAGCCGAAGCTGCGGATCACCAACAACTCCAAGGTCGCCCTCGGCCAGGGGACGGAAATCTCCTTCGACCTTCCCACCTCCGCCCCGCCGGTGGTGAAGGACGGCGCCTGGAAGGAAATGAGCGGCATCGTCCCCGGCCACACCGGGCCGAACGCGGGCGGGCTGAAGGGCGACTTCCACCGGGTGACCATCAAGCTCGGCTACTGCGAGGACGTGCCCGCGGGCAGGTCGAAGGACATCGACGTCAAGTACTACCTGCCCGTCACCGGTCCGGCGAACGTCACCTTCAGGATCGGCGGCAAGGACTACGGGTCCACCGGTGACCGGCGCCGTGCGGTGACGACGGTCGATCCTCCGGCGGTGTCCGGCGCCGCCCAGTGCCAGGCCGCGCCGTGGCAGGCGCACGCCTACAACCCCAACCCCTCGTTCGCGTTCTGGCAGACCGGCGACAAGTGGATCATCGAGGACCGCAACAGCGGCAACGTCCTCGACCACCCCGGCAGCTGGACCGACGCCCACCTGTCGATGAAGCAGACCGGCAACGCCAACCAGCTGTGGACGGTGAGCGAGGACGACCAGGGCTGGTACCACATCAAGTCCGCCACCAGCGGCCACGACCAGTGCCTCGGCGCCACCACGGCCAGGGGCACGCTCACGGTGCGGGACTGCGACGGGAAGGTCGACCAGTGGTGGCGGCTGGTGCCGCTCAGCACGGACCAGGCCACCGCGGGCAAGCCGATGCTGGACCGGTGGGTCACCGGTGGCGCCAAGCACGGCAGCTCCTACGCGCTGGGCAGCTTCGCCGACGGGACCGACTGGTGGAGGACCCCGGCCTACCTCGCCGCCCCCGCCAACAGCGCCACCGCCTCCAGTACGAAGGTCATCGCCGGGGACCCCGACGGCGCCTGGGCCTCGACGGTGTCGTGGAACGGCTTCTACTGGCGCGCCAAGTGGTGGAACAAGGCGACGGACGAGCCCGGCAGGAGCGACGCCTGGCAGAAGCTCGGCCCCACGCCGTAACCAGCCCGCACCCTGACGGGAGTTGACCGCAGCGGGCCCGGCAGAGCATCGCCGCTCTGCCGGGCCCGTTGCGCATCGACGCTGCTGGCCGGCTCGTCCGAGGTGCAGGTGTCAGGGGGCGCCGGACCGGGTGGGCGTCAGGTCCGCGACCAGGAGCGCCAGGAGGTCCGTCGGCGCCTCGATGAAGCGGTAGTGGCCTCCCTCCAGGAGTTCGAAGGTCGTTTCGCCGCAGGCCGACCAGCCGGTCATCAGTGACGGCTCGATGCCCGTGTCCTCCGTCCAGCCGATGGCGGTGATCGGGGACGGCAGCCGGACCGGCTCGGCCACGTGGTAGCGCTTGTTCATGTCGACGTCCTTCCGCAGGACGCCGAGGTAGAGCGCGAGCAGGCTCGGTTCCAGGGTGCCGCCCAGTTCCGCGACGAGCTGGCGCAGTTCGCCGGCCAGCTCGTCGTCGTCCATGCCGAGGAAGCGGCCGTAAGGGCCGTCCTGCGGCGCGACCTCGGCGGAGACGAACACCCGGGTCGGGGCGGGGCAGCCCCTTTCGACCAGCCGTACGGCGGTCTCGTACGCCGCCAACGCGGAGCCGCAGTGCCCGAACAGCGCGTAGGGACGGTCCAGGTAGGGGCGCAGCGCCTCGCAGAGGTCGTCGGCCAGCGCCTCGTAGGTGGTGTGGGCGGGCTCGCGCATCCGGTTCTCCCGGCCGGGCAGTTGCACGGGGCAGACCTCGACGCCGTTGACCGATGACGGCCACTGGCGGTACATGCTCGCTCCGCAGCCGGAGTAGGGCAGGCAGAACAGCCGTGCCGGTGCCACCGGCGACGGCTCGCGCAGGAACCACTTGTTGCGGGTACGGGCCGGCGGAGCGTTCACTGATGACCTTCCGGGTGGGTTTCTTCTCGGGTGCGGCTGCGGGGGTTTGAAGACACGCCCTAGCGGGTCCGCGCGGTGATCGGCAGGTGGGTGAAGCCCGCGATGATGTTCGAGCGCATGCGGCGAGGTGCCCCGGCGAGTTCGAAGCCGGTGAACCGGCCGAGCAGTTCGGCGAACAGGATCCGCAGGGCCACCCGGGCGACGGTGTGTCCGATGCAGTAGTGCGCGCCGACGCCGAACGCGATGTGCTTGTTGGGTCGCCGCCGGATGTCGAAGGTGTCCGGGTCGGCGAACACGGTCTCGTCGCGGTTGGCCGACCCCAGCCACACGACGACCGCGTCCCCCGCGGGGATCGGCACGCCCCGGACCTCGACGTCGCGGGTGGCGTGGCGCATGAAGTGCTGGGTGGGCGAGGCCCATCGCAGTGCCTCCTCCACGCCGCTGCCGAGCAGCTCCGGGTGTGCCGCCCAGTCGTCCAGGACCGGCGTCCCGGCCAGTTCGACCATCGCCGCGACCGGTGGCTGGGCGGTGGTGACGGTCGCACCGAGCAGCAGGCTGTAGCAGTTGGACACGATCTCGCCCGGCGACAGCCGGCGTCCGTCCAGTTCCATCGTGAGCAGCACGCTGATCAGGTCGTCACCCGGTGCGCGCCGACGCGCGGTGACGATGTCCTGGAAGTAGGCGAACAGTTCGCGGTGGGCGGTCACGAGGGTGGCCTGCGGTCCGGCGGCGAGCTGGAACTCGGGGTCGTCCGCGGCGATGCAGGCGTGGGCGAGCCGGACCAGCCGCGGCCAGTCCTGTTCCGGCAGCGCCATCATGGTGCCGATCACCGCCATCGGCAGGGTCGCCATGGCGGCGGCGAAGTCGAACGGGCCGCCGTCGGCCAACGGCCGGAGCAGCTCGACGATGACCCGGCGGATGGCCTCCCGGTCGTTCTCCACCGTCTTGATCGACAGCGCCTGCTGCAGCGGGCCGCGCAGGTGCGCGTGCCGGGGCGGGTCGGTGACGGCCATCTGCCGGCCGCCGGCGGGGTCGCCCTGGCCGAGGAGGTTGAGCAGGGTGCCCTGTTCGGAGGTGAACGTGTCGTGGTCGCGGAGCACCCGGTTGGCCTCGGCGTAGCCGACGACCGACCAGTAGCCGATGTCGCCGACCGGCTGCCAGCTCACCGGGGTGTGGCGGCGCAGCCGTCGCCACACCTCGTGCGCCCCGCCCGAGTGGTAGAGGTCGGGGTCGATCAGGTCGACCGGCTGCGGGGCGAGGACCGGGCATCGCGGGGTCGGGGGAACCGCCGTCATCGGGCCTGCTCCTGCCGTGCACCGTCGGCCGGGACCGCCGTCGGGCTGTCCGGGCTCTCCGCAAGGCCGTCCGGGCCCGCCGTCCGCATCCGGGCGGTGAGGGCCGTCGCCAGCTCGGCGACGGTCGGCGACAGGTACAGGATCTGCGCGGGGAGGTCCACGTCGAACTCGCGCTGGGTGGCGACCAGGAGGTCGGTGGCCAGCAGGGAGTGCCCGCCGAGGTCGAAGAAGTCGTCGTCGACGCCGACCGGTTCGATGCCGAGGATGTCGCCCCACAACTCGGTCAGCCGTATCTGCACCTCGGTGACCGGCGGGACGAACTCGTTGGCCACGTTGCGCGGTACCCGGGTGGCGGTGGGCAGGGCGCGGCGGTCGATCTTGCCGTTGCGGTTCACCGGCAGTTCGGGACGGACGAGGATCGCCCAGGGGATCAGGTAGCCCGGCAGCCTGTCCCGCAGTTCGTGGCGCAGCCGCCGACCGAGGTCGGCGTTGCCCGCCGGATCGGGCTGCGCGGGCACGACGTAGGCCAGGAGCCGGGTGCCGCCCGCCGGATCGGCCTGCGGCAGCACGACCGCGTGCCGCACCTCGGCGAGCCGTTCCAACTCGACCTCGACGGCGCGCGGTTCGGCGCGGTAGCCCTGGACCTTGACCTGGTCGTCCGCGCGACCGACGAACTCCAGCGTGCCGTCGGGCAGCCATCGCACGAGGTCGCCGGTCCGGTACATCCGGGCCCCCGGCTCGGTCCCGAACGGGTCGGGCAGGAACCGTTCGGCCGTTGCGGCCGGGCGGCCCAGGTAGCCGCGGGCCAGGCCCGCCCCGGCCACGTACAGTTCGCCGCACTCGCCGGCGGGCACCGGCCTGAGGTCGTCGTCGAGCACGGCGACCCTGGTGCCGCTGATCGGGCGGCCGATCGGCACGCTGCGCAGCTCCGGGAGGGTGCTGCTGGTCCAGCAGGTCGTGTACGTGGTGTTCTCGGTCGGCCCGTAGCCGTTGGTGAAGAGCAGCTCCGGGTAGCGGGCCAGCAGGTGCTGGACGTGGCCCGGCGAGGCCACGTCGCCCCCGGTGAGGACGTGCCGCACGTCGGCGAACGCCTCCAGGTGGGAGCTCACCATCTGGTGGAAGAGCCCGGTGGTCAGCAGCAGGACCGTCACACGCTCGGCGCGGACGACGCGCGCCACGTGCTCCAGCGTGAGGGCGACCGGGGGGAAGAGGACCAGTCGGCAGCCGTTGACGAGGGGGGCCCAGATCTCGAACGTGGACGCGTCGAACGCGACCGGCGCGAGGTGGAAGAAGACGTCCTCGGCGCGGACGTCCACCCAGTCCGCGCCCCGGACGAGCCGGTCGATCGCCCGGTGGGGCACGCCGACACCCTTGGGCTCGCCGGTGGAGCCCGAGGTGTAGCTGACGTAGGCGAGCCGGTCCGGGTCGCCGGGGCGGGCCGCAGCCGCCGGCCCGGTGGCCGGCTCCTGCGCTGGGCCGCCTTCCGTCACCGTGACCGTCACCGTGACGACGGTGTCGGGCAGCTGCTCCCCCAGGGCCTCTCCGACGATCACCATGCCCGCGCCGGCGTCCTTGAGCAGCAGCGCGTGGCGGCCGGCCGGGTCGTCCGGTTCGAGTCCGAGGTACGCCCCGCCCGAGATGAGGACGGCGAGCAGGGCCACGATCAGCTCAGGCGATCGCGGCACCAGCACGCCCACGACGTCCTCCTGCCCCAGTCCGGCCGCTCGCAGCCGCCCGGCGAGCCGGTTGGCGCGGTCGTTGAGCTGCCGGTAGGTCAGGGTCCTTCCGTCGCAGGTGACGGCGGGCGCGTGCGGGGCCCGCTCCGCCTGTTCGGCGACCAGCTCGTGGATGGCCCGTGTGTCGAACGGTGGCCGTCCGCTGCCGACGAACGCCGGGATGTCGGAGGTGAGGACCGTCTTGGTCAACTGCTTCCCGCTTTCCTGTACTGAAGTGTCCCCGTCGGGGTTGAACGCGCGACCGCGTGGGCCGTCGCCGTCGCTGTGCCCGTCGCCGTGGCCATCGCCGTCGCGGTGGCCGACGCGCAGCACGTGGTGCGCGGTGTCACCGGGTGCGTCCACCGCCTCAGACCGCCGGCACGTGGAAGAAGGTGTCGCGCGCAGCGATGCGGCCCTGCGGCGTCATCCGGAAGAAGTCCGCGAACCGCAGCTCGACCTCACCGCCGTCGTGCAGCACGCCGCGGAACAGGCCGTGCACCGCCACCTCGTCGTCGGTCGTGACCACGGTGGCCAGGGTGTGCACGCCGGCGCGGATCACCCGCTGGTCGCGGTAGAAGCGTTCCAGTTCGGCGTGCCCGACCATGGGTTGGTAGCCGGGGCGGTGGTAGCGGGCGTCCGGGGTGAACAGGGCGACCAGCGCGGGCACGTCCCCGGCGTCGACGAGCTGGTAGTACCGGCGGACCTGGGACACTCCCAGCGCCGGGGCCGTCAGGGTTTCCGGGGCCATCGGGGTCTCCGGTGTCGCGGGTGTTGCCGGTGGTGCCGGCGTTTCGTCGGGATGGGAGAGGGTGTGGACCATGCCGAGGTGCTTCCTGTGATCGCTTGACCGCTTGATCGCGGTCAGAGTCGTGTACGTGGTGAGAGAGCCGGTACGGCCGCGGCGTCCGGGGCGTCCTTGAGCGCCTCGACCAGGCGCGCCGGCGTGGGTGCCTGGAACAGGGCGCCGAGGGTGAGTTCACGGCCGAACCTCACCCGCACCCGGTTGACCAGCCGGGTCGCGAGCAGGGAGTTGCCGCCCAGCGCGAAGAAACCGTCGTCGACGCCCACCGCGGGCCGGCCGAGCACCTCGGCGAACAGCGCGCACATCGTCTGCTCCGCCGGGGTTCGCGGCCCGGGCCCGGACGGTGCCGGTGCGAGCTCCGGGACGGGCAGCGCGGCCCGGTCGATCTTGCCCCTGGGCGTCAGGGGGAAGGCGTCGAGCGTGACGATCGCCGAGGGCACCATGTAGTCCGGCAGCGCCGCGCAGGCGTGCTCCCGCACTGCCGCCGGGTCGAGCCCCGAGTCCCCGGCCGGGACGACGTAGCCGATCAGACGCCTGCCGGGCGAGGTACCCGGGCCGGCGACCACGGTCGCCTGGGCGACGTCGGGGTGCCCGGCCAGCACCGCCTCGATCTCGCCCAGCTCGATGCGGAAGCCGTGGAGCTTGACCTGCTCGTCCGCGCGGCCGAGGAACTCGAGTTCCCCCTCGGCGTTCCAGCGGACCACGTCGCCCGTGCGGTACATCCGCTCGCCCGGGTCGCCGAACGGGCACGGCAGGAACTGGCCGGCCGTGCGGCGGGGGTCGTTCAGGTATCCGCGCGCCACGCCCGCACCGGCGACGTACAGCACGCCGGCCACCCCGGGCGGCACCGGCGACAGCGCCTCGTCCAGGACGTACACCCGCCTGTTGTCCACCGGTCGGCCGAGCGGGACGACGTCGGGCACGGGCTCGCCGGGGCGCAGCACCCTGCGCGTGGTGAACGTGGTGGCCTCGGTCGGGCCGTACCCGGCGACCACCACGGAGTCCGGACACCGTGCCAGGACGCGCCGGACGGCATCGGCCGGCACGATGTCACCGCCGGTCCACACCTGGCCGACCCCGGCCAGCGTGCTGGGGGACTCCTCGGCGAACACCCGGAACAGCCCGGCCGTCAGCCACAGCGCACCGACCCGGTGATCGACGATGAGCCGGTGGAGGTCCGAGAGCGCCAGCTCGCCGGGCGGGGCCACGACGACCCGGCCCCCGTTGAGCAGCGGCACCCACCACTCGTAGGTCGAGGCGTCGAAGGCGTGCGGGGAGTGTGCGAGGACCCGCGGGCCGCCCTCTTCGCGCCAATAGCGTTGCGCGGTCAGGCTGATGACGTTGCGGTGGGTCAGGGCCACGCCCTTCGGCGTGCCCGTGGACCCCGAGGTGTACAGGACGCACGCCAGGTGGTCCGGGCGCAGCGGCACGACGGGGTCGGTGGCCGGCTCGTCGGCGAGGCCGGGGTCGGCGTCGACGACCACGACCGCTGTGCCGTGGGACGGTGCGTCGTCCCGGGTGGCCCGGTGGGTGAGCAGCACCGCCGCCCCGGTGTCGTCCAGGACGCGGCGCAGGCGGGCCGTCGGGGCCCGGGTGTCCAGCGGCACGTAGGCGCCGCCGGCCTTGCTGACCGCCAGGACCGACACCACCACGTCGACGGAGCGTTCCATGAGCACCGCCACCGTGCTGTCGCAGCGGACGCCCAGGGCGATGAGCCGATGGGCCAGCCGGTTGGCCCGGTCGTTCAACTCCGCGTAGGACAGGGTGGTTTCCCCGCACACCACGGCGGGCGCATCGGGCGTGCGCGCGGCCTCGGCCGCGAAGGCCAGCGGCACGGTCGGGTGCGGCAGCGGCTGCGTGGTGCGGTTGACGGCCACGACGGTCCGCTGCCGTTCCTCGGGGGTGAGGAGGTCGGGCCGGCCGATCGGCCGGTCCGGGTCGGCGGCCACCGCGTCCAGGAACCGGAGGAAGCGCTGCTGGTGGGCGGCGAGTTCGGCCTCGGAGTAGAGCGCGGGATTCGCGTCGACGTCGAGCCGGGGCTCGGCGCCGTCGGAGCGGTCGTAGACGGAGAACGAGAGGTCCTCGACCGGCCCGTTGGACAGGTTGTGCACGGTGGCCCGGACGCCCGCGAAGTCCAGGTGGTAGTAGAAGGACATGATGTTGACGAGGGGCCCGAACAGGACCCGCTCCGACCTGGCCGGATCCAGCTCCCTGCGCAGGTCCTCGCTGCGGTGGCGCTGGTGCCCGCGCAGGGCGGCGACCTCCTCGGCCACCTGTCGCGCGAGCGCGGACAGGCCCTGTTCCGGGTGCACGCGCAACCGCAGCGGCACCACGTTCGCCACCATGCCGGGGACGGCCGGCCCGGAGGAGCCGGTGCGCCCGGTCACCGGCATGCTGAGCACGATGTCCCGTTCGCCGCTGAGGCGGTGGAGGTACGCGGCGACCGTTGCGGTGAAGGCGCTGGGCCAGCTCGCCCCGGCGGGTCGTGCGGCCCGCCGCAGCGCGGCCACGGTGGGCGCGTCGAGGGCGCTGGTACGGCGCAGGAAGCCGTCCGAGGCGGCCGCCGAGCGGCTGGCGAGGCTGACGGGATCAGGCCGGCCGGCCAACCGGGCCGCCCAGAACTTCCGGTCCTGTTCGGGCTGTTCCGACGCGTGGTAGGCGGCGTCGTGCGCCAGCAGGAGGCTCAACGGCCCGAAGGCCGGTCCTGCCCCCTCCCTGCCCTCGACCAGTCCGGTGTAGGTCTTGGCGACGCGGCGCGCGATGAGCGACATGCTGAAGCCGTCGACCACGATGTGGTGGACGCGCTGGTACCAGAGGAAGCGGTCCGGCCCGACGGCGAACAGGGCCTGGCGGAACAGCCGGTCCCTGGTGAGCCCGAGCGGTGTGGACAGGTCGGCGCGCATCCAGCGCTCGGCCGCCCGCAGCGGATCCGGTGCCGAGGTGAGGTCGACGTGGTCCATCGACCAGTCGGGCGCCGGGGTGACGACCTGCCGGGGGCCCTCGGCACCGTCGGTGAGGCGAACACGCAGGGACTCGGTCTCGTCCACCACGCGCCGCACGGCCGTCTCGAACAGCTCCGGGTCGATCGGCCCGGGGATGTCCACGTACTCGCCGGTGTTGTAGACGGGGCTGCCGGGGCGCAGGTGGTGGGCGAACCAGATGCCGGACTGCGCCGACGACAACGGCAGCTCGTGTCCGTCGCTCATCCGAGCTCCTCCAGGACGGCCGACAGGGCGTCGGCGAAGGGTGCGACGTGCGGCGGCGACAGCATGTCGTGGTGGTTGCCGGGCACCTCGACCACGCTCAACGCCCCCAGGGTGCGGTCGCGCCACCGGGCGGGGACCACGACCGGGGCGGCGAGCACGGGGTGCTCCTCGGCGCTCGTGAACAGGTGGATCGGTGTCCGCAGCCGTGCGGTTGAGCGGTAGCGTCGGGCGGCGTCGCCGTTGGTGGTGAAGACCCTTACCATGCGCCGCAGTTGGTCGGTGCGCACGCGCAGGGGGAGGCGCTCGCCGGCGTGCGCGTCGTGGAGCAGCAGGGACAGGGCGTCCTGCTCGTCGAGCTCGTCGAGGTCTCCGACGGCTCCGGTGGGCAGCCCGGCGGCGAGCGCGAACCGGGCCGTCCCGTGCGCGTCATGGCCGTCGGGCCCGTCGGTGGGCCCGTGGTCGGACTCGGTGGCTCCGCTGGTGGACGCGTCGGTGAGCGCGGGCGCTCCGACGTCGATGATCCCGAGGAATCCCGGGGGGTTCCCCTCCTCCTCCAGCAGGCGGGCCATCTCGAAGGCGACCAGCCCGCCGAAGGACCAGCCGGCCAGCAGGTACGGGCCGTCGGGCAGGACGGACCGCAGCTCCCGCAGGTAGCGCTGCGCCTGCTCCTCGACGGTGGCCAGTGGCGGCTCGTCGGTGTTGTAGCCGACGGCCTCCAGGCCGTAGACGGGCCGGCCGCCGGCGAGCGGTTCGGCGAGGCCCTCGGCCAGGTTCTCGGCGAGGTGCTCGGCCAGGTGGAGGAAGGAGCACACGTCGCCGCTCTGCGGGTGCACCAGGATCAGCGGCGCCCTGCGGTGGTCTCCTTCGGCCAGCGGGACCACGAGCCGGCGCAGGGCCTGCGAGGCGTTGGGCAGTTCCGCGCACAGACCCTCGACGGTGGGATGGCGGAACACCGTGTTCAGCGGCACGGTGACCCCCCACTCCCGCCGGATCGCCTCCACGAGCTCGACCGCCCTGAGCGAATGCCCGCCCAGCGCGAAGAAGTCGTCCCGGACGCCGACCCGCGGGGTGCCCAGCACGCGCTCCCAGATCCTGGTCATCAGGAGTTCCAGCAGGTCCCGCGGCGGTAGCGCACCCGCGTCGTGGCCGTGGCGGGCGGGCTCGGGCAGGGCCCCGCGGTCCACCTTGCCGTTCGTGGTCAACGGGATCCGGTCGAGTGCGGTCAGCGTCGTGGGCACCATGAACTCGGGCAGGGTCTCGCGCAGGGAGCGCCGCAGGACCGCCAGGTCACCGGGCCCGTCCTGCCACACCAGGTAGCCGGCCAGTTCGGCGTCCGTCCCGGTGCCCCGCACCGTCACCGTGGCCCTGGCGACACCGGGCTGCGCGCACAGCGCGGCCTCGATCTCACCCAGCTCGATGCGGTATCCCCGGATCTTCACCTGCTCGTCGGTGCGGCCGAGGAAGACCAGGCTGCCGTCCGGCAGGTACCGCGCCAGGTCGCCGGTCCGGTACAGCCGGCCGCCGTCGGCACCGAACGGATCGGGCACGAAGCGCTCGGCGGTCAGCCCCGGCCGGTTGGCGTACCCGCGGGTGACGCCGGCCCCGCCGATGTGGATCTCACCCGGTACGCCGACGGGCACCGGGGCGCCCGCCGGGTCCAGCAGGTAGATCCGGAGGTTGCCGAGCGGCCGGCCGATCGGCACGGACCCTCCCGGCCGGGCCAGATCCCGGTCGGCGTCCACGCGCCGGGTGACACAGCCGACGGACGCCTCGGTGGGACCGTAGCCGTTCCACAGCGTGGAGACCCGGTCGAGGAGCCGCCGGGCCAGGGCGGGCTGGAGCGGTTCGCCCACGCAGATCGCCTGGAACCGGCCGCCCTGCCAGCCGCCGTCCAGCAGCAGGAGCCAGGTGGCCGGTGTGGCCATGAGCGTGGTGACGCCGAACTCGCGCATCATCTCCGTCAGGCGCGGGCCGTCCACCGCGACCTCCGACGGGGCGATCACCACGCTCGCGCCCCAGGCCAGGGGCATGAGCACCTGGGGGACGATGACGTCGAAGGAGATCGAGGCCACCGAGGCGACGACGTCGTCCCCGCCGAGGTCCAGCTGTCGGCCGCGGACCACCAGGTAGTTGACCACGCCCTCGTGCGGGACCAGCACGGCCTTGGGGCGGCCGGTCGAACCGGAGGTGTAGATCGAGTACGCCAGGTTGGCGGGCGTCGCGAGCGGCGGCAGCCGGTCCTCGGGCAGGGCCGCGATGAGCCCGGCCTCGTCGTCCGTCCACACCGTCGCGGCGCCGTGTTGCGGCAGCCGGTCGGTCAGGGAGCGCTGGGTGAGCAGCAGCGGCACTTCGGCGTCGGCGAGCATGAACGACATGCGCTGTGCCGGGAGGTCCGGGTCCAGTGGCAGGTAGGCGGCGCCCGACTTGAGGACTGCCAGCAGGGCCACGACCAGGTCCGCCGAGCGCGGCAGGCAGACGCCGACCAGGCGTTCCGGCCGTGCTCCCCGGGCTCGCAGGTGCCGCGCCAACTGGTTGGCCCGGCGGTCGAGTTCCCGGTAGGTCAGTCGCTGGGCGCCGCAGCGGACCGCCACCGCGTCGGGGGTCCGCCGGGCCTGCTCCTCGACCAGTTCGTGAACGCAGAGGTCCGCGGGGAAGGGTTCGTCGGTGGCGTTGGCGGCCACCAGCAGCGCTTCGCGCTCGGCCTCGGTGAGCAGGTCCAGGCGCGAGACGGGACGGTCGGGGTCGCCGGCCGCGGCGTCCAGCAGCCGCAGGTAGTGGCCGACCAAGCGTTCCACGCTCGCGCGGTCGAACAGGTCGGTGTCGAAGGCCACGGTCCCGGTGGTCCCGGCTGTCCCGGTCGCGCCGGTCGTGCCCGTCGTGGTCGTCGTGCCCGTCGTGCCCGTCGGCCGGTCGGCTATCACCAGGCTGAGGTCGACCTTGGCCGTGCCGTTGTCGACCTCGATCTGTTCGACATCCGTCCCCATCAGCCGGAGGGCGGCGGCCGGGTCGGACAGGCCGGCGAACATCACCTGGAACAGCGGGTTGCGGTCGAGACCGCGGGCCGGCCGCAGCTCCTGCACCAGCCGTTCGAACGGCAGGTCCTGGTGCGCGTAGGCGTCCACGGCGGTCCGGCGGACCCGGTCGAGCAGCTCGGCGAAGCTCGGGTCGTCCGCGAGGTCGGTGCGGACGACCACGGTGTTGATGAACGAGCCCACCAGCGGGTCGAGTTCCGGACGCGTCCGGCCCGCGACGGGTGTGCCGACCGCCACGTCGGACTGCCCGCTGTAGCGGGCGAGCAGGGCCTGGAACGCGGCGAGCAGCGTCATGAACATCGTCGCGCCGTGCCGCCGGCCCAGCAGCCGCAACCGGCCCGCCAGTTCCTCGGGCACCGTGAAGGTGATCCGCTCGCCCCGGCCCGCGCGGACCGGTCCGCGCGGGCGGTCAGTGGGCAGGTCCAGCGGCGAGAGCCCGGACAACTGAGCGCTCCAGTAGTCCAGTTGGCTCCGCAGGCGTTCGCCGGAGAGCCGGGCCCGCTGCCAGTGGGCAAAGTCCGCGTACTGGATCCGCAAGGGGGGCAGCTCGTGCTCGCGGCCTTCCAGCCGGCTCCGGTACATCGCCGACAGGTCGTCCCACAGCAGCGGCATCGACCAGCCGTCGACGGCGATGTGGTGGACGACCACCACCAGGACGTGCTCGTCCTCGTCGACCCGCAGCAGTGATGCGCGCAGCAGCGGGGCGGTGGCCAGGTCGAACGGGCGCAGGATCTCGGACTGGACGAGATCGCGGGCCAGCCGCGTCCGGCGTTCCGCGGGTTCGGCCCGGAGGTCCGTGACGGGCAGGTCGAACGGCCGGGCCGGCTCGACCGAGGGGCTGGGGCGCCCGTCCCGCTCGGGGAAGGCGGTGCGCAGGACTTCGTGGCGCCGCACCAGCTCGGCGAGGCTGTGGCCGAGGGCGGCCACGTCCAGCGGGCCGTGCAGCCGGAAGACCTCGTGGACGTTGTACATCGCGGGGCCGGTGGACAGCCGCTCGATCAGCCACATGCGTTCCTGGGTGAACGACGTCACCTGCGCACCCGCCGGGCGGGGCGGGATCGCGGCCTCCGGCTCGCCCTCGGCGGCCCTGCTCCGGGCCGCGCGGACGCGCTGGTCGAGCAGGGCCCGTGTGGTGGCCGGCGTGGTGGCCGGTGTGGGGCCGGCCGACGGGGCGGCTCCGGACGTGGAACCGGTCGGCTGGCCGGGCTCGGGGCGACTGTGCTGTGCCTTCACGGGTGACGGGCCTCTCCGGCGGGAAGCGGTTCCGCTTCGGCGGCGGCGCCGAGGTCCGCCAGCAACGCCGCGTCGATGCCGTCGGCGAGTTCGGCGACGGTCGGGTGGTAGAAGAGCAGGGCGACGGGCAGTTCGAGGTCGAGTGCCCGGCCGAGTCGGGACATGACCTTCGAGGCGAGGAGCGAATGGCCGCCCAGCTCGAAGAAGTCGCTGTCCACGCCGTCCGGGGTGACACCGAGCACCTCGGCCCAGGTCTCCAGCACGAGGAGCTCGGTCTCGGTGGCGGGCCCGGACTCGGTGGCGGGCTCGGGCCCGGTCCCGCTCCCAGGTGTGGCGGGAGCGGGGCGGCTCACCCGGAGGCCGGGAGGGGTCTCCCACGCCGATATCGGCCGTTCGGGGCTGTCGACGAGCTGGTCGAGCAGGGCCCTGTAACCCTCGGAGAGTTGCCGCACCGTGTCACGGTCGAAGAGGTCGGCGGCGTAGCGGATGACGCCGGTGAAGCGATCGCCGCCGTCCGTCATGGAGACCTCGATGTCGAACTTCGCCACGTCATTCGGCATTTGATGGTCACTCACCTCAAGCCCCGGGAGGCCGGACGGGAGCGCGGGCGGATCCTCCAGCTGGAACATGACCGTGAACAGCGGGTGTTGGCCGAGGTCGCGTTCGGGCCGCAGCTCCTGGACCAGCCGTTCGAAGGGGACGTCCTGGTGGGCGTAGGCCTCCACCGCGCCCCGCCGCACCCGGGCGAGCACGTCGGTGAAGCCGGGGTCGCCGGACAGGTCGGTGCGCAGGACGAGCGTGTTGACGAAGAAGCCGACCAGCGGCTCCACCTCGATCCGGGTCCGCCCGGAGATCGGCGTCCCGACCGTCACGTCGGCCTGTCCCGTGCAGCGCGCGAGCAGGACCTGGAAGGCGGCCAGCAGCGTCATGAACGGCGTCACCTCGTGGGTGCGCCCCAGTGCGCGTATTCGCTCGGCGAGTTCCGCCGGGATCTCGATCTCGACCTGGTCGCCCCGGCCTGACCACACCGCGGGGCGGGTTCGGTCCGTCGGGAGCAGCGACGGGCTCAGGTCCGCCAAGTGCTCGCGCCAGTAGGCGAGTTGGTCCAGCATCGCCGTTCCGGCCTGGTGGCTCCGTTGCCAGTCGGCGAAATCGGCGTACTGGACGGGCAGGTCCGCCAGGGCGATCGGCCGGCCGTCGACGGCGGCTCCGTATCCGGCGGAGAACTCCTGCCACAGCACCGACAACGACCAGCCGTCACAGGCGATGTGGTGCATCACCAGGAGCAGCAGGTGGTCGTCGGGGGCGATGCGGATCAGTCGGGCCCGCAGCATCGGAGCGGTCCCGAGGTCGAACGGGGTCGCCAGGTCGGCGGCCGCCAGCTCCCGGGCCCGCTGCCAGGCCTGCTCCGCCGGGGTGTGCGTCAGATCGGTGATCGTCGGCACGAAGGTCTCGACCGGCTCCGCGACGTGGCGCGGGCCGTCCTCGGTGTCGACGATCCTGCCGCGCAACACCTCGTGGCGCCGCACGACTTCGGTCAGCGCCCGGGTGAGCGCCCCCTCGTCCAGCCGGCCGCGCAGGCGTACCGCGGTCGGGACGTTGTGGTCCGGCCGGCCCGGCCGCAGCCGGTCGAGGAACCACAGCCGTTGCTGGGCGAAGGACAACGGGGTCGGAGCGTGCGCGCGCCGATCGGGACCAGGCATGACGGATGCACCTTTCACGGCGATCGGGAACGCTTCAGCGCCCCGGAAATCCCCTCGCCGATTCGCGACTTGGCGAACAGTACGGCGGATACTAGGTCGCTCCCGTCTCACTCCGCAAGATCGAGAACAGGGTTGCAGGCATCAAGACAATATTTACGCCAGTCCGCCGGAATCCTTATGTAGATCGAACACGCTCGACGGTTAGCATCGGCGCGGCCGGCCCGGCACCCTCTCTGACGTGCGGTCATGATGCGGATCGCGCACCCCACTTCCATGGACGGGCACCACGTGATAATTCTTCTGTCTCCAAGGGGCGACCGGGTGGGCCCCTTTCCTGTCGGGCCTTCATTGTTCCGAATAAGATCGGTGAACCCGTTGCATGAACTCATCCGTTGTATATGAACCCACCCCGTTGCATGAACTCGGAGAAGTCGTGATGCAGCAGCAGAGCCTGGTGGGTTCATTCGTCTCGCACGCCACCGGCCACCCCGGTGATCCGGCGCTGATATGGCGCGGAGAAGAGACGACCTACCGTGAACTCCACCAGCGGGCGGAGCGGGAGCGCGTCCGGATCGCCCGGCTCGCCCCGGGCGGGGACGAGCCGGTCGGCATCCCGGCCGCCAAGTCGCCCTCGACGATCGCCCTGGTGCTCGCCTGCCTGCTGGAAGGGCGGCGTTTCCTGCTGCTGCCCGCGCCCACGCCGGACGGGAGGACGCCCCACGCGCTGGTCGAGCAGGCCGGGATCCGGCACGTCCTGTCGCCGGAGAGCGACCAGGCGCCCGGACCCGGGCCGGGCGCCCCGGACCAGCCGGCGGAACCGGCAGCACCGCGCCGTACGGAGCCCGGCGACGTCTCCTTCATGTTCACCACCTCCGGTTCCACCGGACGGCCGAAGATCGTGCCGCTGAGCACGGGGGCGGTGGACCGCTTCACCACCTGGGCCGGCGAGCAGTTCGGCATCCGCCGGGGAACGACGGTCCTCAACTACGCGCCGCTCACCTTCGACCTGTGCCTGCTGGACATCTGGACCACGCTCAAGTACGGCGGCCGCGTCGTCCTGGTCGATCCGGCCCGGGCCACCCAGCCGGGCCACCTGCTGGACCTCGTGTCCCGCCACGCGGTCCAACTCGTCCAGGCGGTACCGATGTTCTACCGTCTACTGGTCGACGCGGCCGCCGGGAGCGGCCGGCGCCTCGACACGGTCGAGCACGTCGTCTTCACCGGCGACAGCATGCCCGCCCGCTGCCTGGCCGAACTCCCGCAGCTGTTCACCGGCGCGCGGCTCCACAACGTCTACGGCTGCACCGAGACCAACGACAGCTTCCTGCACGAGGTCGACGGCACCGAGCCGGCGGACGGCCCGGTGCCGATCGGGCGCCCGCTGCCCGGAGTCCACGCGGTGATCGTCGGTGCCGACGGCGGGATCCTGACCGGGCCGGGAACCGGCGAGCTCCACGTCGCGACGCCCTTCCAGACCGACGGCTACCTGGACCGGGAGCAGGACGCGGACAGGTTCGCGACCCACCACCACGACGGGCAGGCCCGGCGCTACTTCCGCAGCGGCGACCTCGTACGGCGCGACCGGGACGGCCGCATCACCCTGGAAGGCCGCAACGACCACCAGGTCAAGGTCCGCGGCGTGCGGGTCAACACCCACGAGGTCGAGCAGGTGCTGCTCGACCATCCCGACGTCGTCGAGGCGGCCGTGGTGGCCGTGCCCGACCCGGTGGCCGGCCGCCTGCTGCGGGGCGTGGTCCGCCGCGCCCCGGACAGCCGGCTGAACTCGCTGGCGCTGCGCCGGCACTGCGCACAACGGCTTCCGCTCACCGCCGTCCCCTCGACCCTGCTGATCGTGGACGACCCGCTGCCCAGGACGTCCACCGGAAAGATCGACCGCACGCCCCTCCAGCTCGCCTCCTCCCCGTCCCAGCCAAACGAAGGAACGGCCACGTGAAACACGCCGCGGTAGTCACGCAGTTCATCATCGAGGAGTTCCTACCGGACGTCGGCGCGAACGAACTGGACGCCGACTACGACCTCGTGGACGGCGGGGTCATCGACAGCCTCGGCCTGCTCAAGACGATCGCCTGGCTCGAGGACTGCTTCGACCTGCGCGTCGAGGAGATCGACCTCGACCTCGACCCGGACAGCTTCCGCTCCGTCGGCTCGATCAGCAGGTTCATCGAACAGGCCCAGCAGCACCGGACGGACGCCCCCTAGTCATGCACGAGGTGCTGCGAGCGCTGATCGGCCGGGACCGCGCCGTCGTCGATCAGGAGATGTGGGGGTCCTTCTGGGACCAGCTGCGCGACGGCGCCCTCCGCTCCGGCGAGACGGTGGCGCTGCTGTCCTCGCTGTCCACCCGGATGCCCGATCGGGACACGCTGGTCGCCATGCTCCGCTCGCTGGACGAGCGACGGCCGGCCGTCGCCGCGCGGCTGGACCGCACGGCCAACATCGTCGGCACCGGAGGCGGGCCGGCCACGTTCAACATCTCCACCGCGGCGGCGTTCGTCGCCGCCGCCCTGGGCGTGCGCATCGTCAAGACGGGATCCCGCGCCTACACGAGCACCTGCGGCTCCCACGACCTGCTCGACCGCCTCGGCATCCGAACGACCACCTCGTACGAGCAGACCGACGACCTGCTGGAACGCTTCGGCATCGCCTTCCCCGGGAACTTCGTCTACCCGCGGGAGGTGGCGCTGCTGGCCCGGAGCATCGTGCCGATGGACCTGCGGATGATCGGCGGATTCATCAACTCCGTCGGCCCCTTCCTGGCCGCGGTGCCGGTCTCCGCCCAGCTCGTCGGCGTCTCGGACCATTCGCTGCTGCCGGCTCTGGGCCGGGTCGCCGCCACCGTCGCCGACCGGAGGATCTGGCTGTGCTCCAACGAGCTGGGAGTCGACGAGCTCGTCAGCTCCGTCGACAACGTCGTCCTCACCAATGACGGCACCGACGCGATCCGGCTGCGGGCCGAGGCTGCCGCAAGCAGCACCGACCCGATCGCCGAACTACGGCCGACCGGAGCGGGAGAGGACGTGGTCGACCACTTCCTCGCCGTGCTCTCCGGAGCCGGGACGGCTCTCGCAACGCGGACCGTCTGCCTGAACGCCGCCGCCCTGGCCGTCGCGAGCGGGCTGATCGACGGGTGGCCGGAGGCGATCAGGGCGGCCGACGACGCCCTCCGCAGCGGCGCCGCCCGCGACCTCGTCGACCGCTTGCGCGCGCACCCGGCGCGCCGCGCAATACCTACGGCGCGTGCGCGGTGAGCGGGTTCTTCGCGCGCCGGCCACCGGACCAGCCCGGCCTGGCGATGTTCCTCAACGCCGGAGACCCCCCGCTGCCCGTCCTGGCCGACGTCATGCGGATGCTCGACGACTGCCGCGTGGACTGCCTGGAGCTGGCGGTGCCCTTCCCCGACTCGGTCACCGACGGGCCGGTCATCCGCCGATCGGCGCAGCGGGCCCTGGCCGACGGCGTCGGACTCGACGAGGTGCTCGGACTCCTCAGCGGGATCCTGCCCCGGCTGCGCCACCTGCGGGTGGCACTGCTGGCCGACTGGAGCCACACGGTCAGAGGCCCGGCCGTGCCCGGCTTCGTCCGGCGGGTCGCCGACTCGGGCGTCGACGGGCTGCTGGTCCACGGCCTGCCACCGCGGCTACGGGCCGGCTACCTCGAAGCGGTGCAGGAGGCGGGGCTGCCCGTGGTCGCCACCTGCTACGCCGCGTCAACGGCCGAGGTCAAGGCCGCGGCCGCGGCCGCCGAGAGCGCCACCGCGTACCTGTACCTGGTGGCCCACTACGGCCGCAGCGGCGGCACGCTCACGGCCGACCGCCAGGAGCTGGCCGCCGCGCTGGCCGCACTGCGCAGGACGACCGCCGTACCGATCGCCGTCGGATTCGGCGTCCGCTCCAGGGCGGACATCGACCTGCTGCACGGCCTCGGCGCCGACGCCGCGGTCGTGGGCAGCGCCGGGGTCGCCCGGATCGAGCACGCCCTCGCCGAAGGGGCCGACGTGGTCGAGGAGCTCCACACCTTCGTACAGACCGTTTCGCCGTATTCAGCAAGCCGCTCACTCGACAAGCCACTCATTCAGCAAACCCCTGATTCAGCAAGCCACTCATTCAACAAGCCGCCAGGAGGCACACCCGATGATCGTCCGACGCCTTGACGAGGTGACCACCGTGGACTGGGGCAACGGGCTCAGCCGCAGGTTCCTTCTCGAATCCGACGGCCTGGGCTACACGATGACGGACACCACCGTCCGCGCCGGCACCAGGTCGCGGCTGGAGTACCGCCGCCACCTGGAGGCCTGCTACTGCATCGAGGGAACGGGCCAGGTGGTGAACGCCGACGGCACGTCCCACTCGATCGAACCGGGCACGCTGTACGCGCTCGACCTGCACGACGCCCACTTCCTGATCGCGGACCAGGACGCGGACCTCCGCCTGGTGTGCGTGTTCTCGCCCGCGTTGCGCGGCGACGAACGCCACAACCTGGACTCAGCCGATTTCTCCGAGTACTAACAGGACTGACAGATGATCAGGTGGAACGCCGACCAGATCGCTCTGGGCGAGGGGATCGCCCAGTGGTGCGAGGAGCTCAGCTCGGGCCATCTCGAAGGGGACGCGGAAGGCGCCTTCCCGTGGGACAAGTGGAAGCTGATCCAGAGGTCCGGAATCCTCGGCCTGCCGTTCGACGAGCAGTGGGGCGGGCTGGGCCAGGACCTGCTCACCACCATGCACGTGCTCGAACAACTCGGCACCGGGTGCCGTGACGGCGGACTGAACTTCTCGGTCGCCACCCACCTGGTCAGCGTCGGAGTCCCGCTGCAGCGGTTCGGCTCGCCGGAGCTCAAGGCGCGCCACCTGCCGGGGATCTGCTCGGGAGAGACGATCGGGGCGCACGCGATCAGCGAGACCGAGAGCGGCTCCGACGCGCTGGCGATGAGGACCACGGCCACCCGCGAGGGCGACGGCTTCGTGCTGCGGGGCGGCAAGGCCTTCATCACCAACGGCCCCGTGGCCGACGTGTTCGTGGTCTACGCGCGCACCCACCCGAAGGCCGGCCCGCTCAGCATCACCGCCTTCGTCGTGGAGCGGGACACCCCGGGGCTCGTCGTCGGGCCGCCCGTCGCCACCATGGGGCTGCGGACGGCACCACTGAGCGAACTGCACTTCGACGACTGCCGGATCCCCGCATCCGCCGTGATCGGCCGGGTCGGATCCGGGTTCCTGGTCCTGGACCACGTGATGAAGTGGGAGATCCTCTGCTCCTTCGTCATCAACACCGGGCAGATGCGGTACCGGCTCGACCGCTGCGTCGAATACGCCAAGGAGCGCGTCCAGTTCGGCAATCCGATCGGCTCGTACCAGTCGGTCTCCCACAAGCTCGTGGACATGAGCATCGGCCTGGACACCGCGCGGAAGTGGCTCTACGACACGGCCGTCCGGCTGACGGAGGGCGAGAACGTCACGCGGGACATCGCCGTCAGCAAGGTCCTCACCAGCGAGAGCAACCTCTCCTCCGCACTGGCCGCCGTGCAGATCTTCGGCGGCAGCGGGTACCTGGCCGAGTACGGGCTGGAGAAGGACGTGCGCGACGCGGTCGCCGGCCCGATCTACTCGGGCACGTCGGAGATCCAACGCAACCGCATCGCCGCCATGTTGGGGTTGTGACACCTGATGCTGGTCAAGATCTGCGGAGCCACCTCGGCCGAGGACGTGGCATCGCTCGACAGTGCCGGAGCCGACTTCGTCGGCCTGTGGCACGGCGTCCCAGGAGGCCGTGCAGACCTGACGCTCAGTCAACTGACGTCCCTCGCTGACGCCGTGCACCGAACGGAGCGAATGCATCCGGTCCTCGTGACCTTCCTCAAAGACGCCGGGACGCTGCGCGCGGCGACGGCCGCGGCCCGGGTCCGGTGGGTCCAACTGCACGGCTACCAGCCGCCGGGCCTGGTCCGCGCCCTGAAGGGCACCACGGACCTCACCGTGGTCAAGGTGCTGCACCTCGGTGCGGACACCCGCGCGGAGCGGTCCCTGATCGCGGCGTACGAGCGGGCCGGAACGGACCTCTTCCTGCTGGACGCGGTGGCCGGGGACGGCCGGATCGGCAGTACCGGGCAACCGGCGGACTGCGGGGCCGTCATCGAGTTCGCGGACCGCCTCTCGCGGCCCTTCCTGCTGGCCGGCGGCATCTCGGCCGACAACCGGGAGGACTACCGGGCCGTGCTGGACCACCCCCTGTTCCTGGGCATCGACGTGGACACGGCGGCCAGGGACGTCGACGGACGGCTGAGCGCCGACCGGGTCACGGCCGTACGGCGCGGCTGGCACGATCCGAAAGCGAGGGTCTAGATGACGGCCGCGTTCATCGAGGCGCTGCTGGACGCCCGCCGACCGGTGATCATGGAGCTCAAGCGGCAGGACGCCGCCGGACACGACCTGTTCGGTGGCAGGTCGGCCGCCCGTCTGGTCGCCGACTACCAGGACGTCGGCGCACCCTGCCTGTCCGTGGTGACCGGCCGGTGGTTCGGCGGCACCCCGGACCTGCTGCACGAGGTCGTGGCAGCGACGGACCTGCCCGTGCTCCAGAAGGACTTCATCACCCGCCGGAGCCAACTGCACCAGGCCCGCGAGAGCGGCGCGTCCGCGGTCCTGCTCACCGCCGCGCTGCTGCCGCGCGCCACCCTGGGCCACCTGGTCGAGCTCGGCCTGAGCCTGGGCCTGACGCCCTTCGTCGAGGTCACCACCGAGGCGGAGATCGGCCGCGTGCCGCGCGCCGAGGAGTGCGTGGTCGCGGTGAACAACAAGGACATCGCCACCCGCGAACGCGGCGCGGGCGACCTCGGGCGCAGCTCTTCACTCCTGCCCGCGGTGCTGCGCAGCGGCACCCGGTGCCCGGTGAGTGCCGGGGCGATCCGCGGCCCCGACGACGCCGCCCGCCTGCTCGATGAGGGCTTCGCCGGCGTGCTCATCGGAACGGGCCTCCTGCGCGCCGCCAGCCTGCCGGCATGGCTGGACGACCTCGACGCCCACCTCGACGCCCGTCCTGGCACCCGCCTCGACCCCCGTCTCGACACCTGTCCCGATGCCGGCCGCGAACCGGCTCCCCCCGTCCGCCGCCCGGCGGACCCCCCGACCACCGACATCTGGAGGTAACAGCATGGCCAGCGAAGCATCCGAGCAGTGGAAGGTCGTCGTCAACGACGAGGAGCAGTACTCGCTCTGGTCCGCCGACCGCGAGTCGCCGGCGGGCTGGCGCGAGGTCGGTGTGCGGGGCGCGAAGGACGAGTGCCTCGCGCACATCGAACACGTGTGGACCGACATGCGCCCCCGGAGCCTGCGCCTGCGGTCCGTCCCGGAGGACGGTGCGCAGTGAACCGGACGCTCGCACCGCACGGCGCGCGCCCGGTGGCCGAGCCCCTGCTCACCACCACCCTGAACCTCCCGGAGTGCCAGGCCCGGGGCTGGGTCGTCGTCGACTCCATGGTCGACGGCCTGGCCCTGGGCGGCACCAGGATGACCCCGACGGTGACCGAGCAGGAGCTGGCCGGGCTCGCCAGGGCGATGACCCACAAGCTGGCACTGGTCGGCCTGCCCATCGGTGGCGCCAAGGCCGGCATCGCACCCGATCCGGGCGCCACCGTCGAGCGGCGGGCGGTGATGCGGGGGTTCGGCCGCGCCGCGGCCCCGCTGCTGAACGGCGGGGTGTACCTGGGGTGCGACCAGGGCACCACCTACGCCGACCGGCAGGTCGCCTTCGAGGCCGCCGGGTACGACGTCACCCGCCGCCCCGGCACCACCCGTCTCACCGTCGACTGGGCCGAACTGTGGGACCACATGGCCGACATCACCGGGTTCGGCGTGGCCGTCGCGGTGCTCGGCGCCCTACGGGCCTCCGGTGCGCGGACGCCGCAGCGCATCGCGATCCAGGGCTTCGGCACCGTCGGGCGCGCGGTGGCCGGCCACCTGGCCGCCCACGGCCACTCGGTGGTGGCCGTGGCCGACGTCCGGGGCACCATCGAGGACCAGCGCGGACTGCCCGTCGCCGAACTCGCCACGCTCACCAGCAGCGACGGCACGATCGACCGGAACCGGCTGCCCGCCCGGGTCACCGTCCACGGGCCCGGCCAGGCGTGGCTGCACGTCGACGCCGACGTGCTGGTGCTGGCGGCGTCCGCCTCCGCGGTCGACGAGGAGGCGGTGCCGGCGGTCCGGGCCGGCCTGGTGGTCGAGGGCGGAAATCTCAGCTGCACCCCACCCGCCCGCCGGTTGCTGCGCGAGGCCGGCCACACCGTCCTGCCGGACGTGGTCGTCAACGTCGGCGGAGCGGCGGCGACCGGGTGCGTGCTCGCCGGGCTGGCCCCGTCCGACCTGCCGCTCCCGCAGTTGTCCGCGTGGCTGCGCGAGTGGGTCTCCAGCAGGATCGCCCGGAACTGCGAGCTGGTGCAGGAGCTGAGCACCTCGGGCAGCGCCGATCCGGTCGCCCAGCTCCTCGGTTCGCGCGGAGCCCCGGCCGGCGCCTCCGAACCGGAGGTACCGGCCGAGCGGTGACCCGCCGGGAGGACGCGCCCTCGCGGCTTCACTCGAACGTCGCTCCACTCGAACGTGGCTTCACTCGAAGCGGACCGCGCCCCCTTCGTGGTTGCTAGCCTCCCGGGATGACCGCGACATTCGACGAAGCCGTCCGCGCCCGGCTGCGGGCACCCAACATCTGGTACGTCGGCACCGTGTTCGCCGACGGAGCACCGCAGGTCAGCCCGATGTGGGTGGATCTGGAGGGCGAGGGGGAACTGACGTTCAACACCTCGGTGGGGCGGGTGAAGGAGGAGAACCTCCGTCGCGACCCGCGCGTCTACCTCTCGCACGCGGACGCCACCGATCCCTTCGACCGCGTGCAGATCAGTGGCGTGGTGGCCCGCTTCGTCGAGGGCGAGGAGGCACGCGACCGGATGGACCGGCTGGCCCGCAAGTACCTGGGCGTCGAGCGCTACGAGTGGACCATGCCGGGTGAGCAGCGGGTCGCGGTGATCGTGCGCGCGCTCAAGGTGCGGCACATCGTCGGGGTGGAGCGCTTCCGTCCCGGCGGGCCCGTCCCTGCCCCTGCCCCTGCCCCTGAGTAGTGCTCCTGCCCTCGCCGCCTTCGCCTCATCAGCGACTCATCAGCGACCGAAGCGACCGAAGCGACTCAAGGTTGGCGGTCAGTGCGCGCATGCGCGGCCGGCCGCGCATGAACCCGGCTCCACTCATCAGGCCTCATCAGGCCCCTCGGGATCGATCATCTAGGCTGGCGCGGTGACTGATGAGCAGGAGCGGGTGCAGCCGTCGGGAGTGTGGGCCACGGCGGTGGGGGTGGCCAGGGTGCGGGCGCTGGAGACCGAGCGGGTGGACGCGTTGTTCCGCGACCCACTGGCCCAGGCCTTCGCCACCGCCGGCGGCCTGTGGCCCTCCTCGCCGCCACCCGGTGACGAGGCCGCGCGCCGCCGCCGACTGGCCGTGTCGTACTCCATCGTCATCAGGACGAAGTTCCTCGACGACCTGTTGCAGCGGGCCTCCGCGTCCGGGGTCCGGCAGGTCGTGCTGCTCGGCGCCGGCATGGACAGCCGCGCCTTCCGGATGGACTGGCCCGAGGGCACCCGGCTGTTCGAGGTCGACACCGCCGCGCCACTGGACTTCAAGGCCTCGGTGCTGCGCCAGGAGCGGGCCGTCGCACGCTGCGAGCGGATCACCGTCGCGGCGGACCTGCGGGAGGACTGGCCGGCCGCGCTGGCCGCGGCAGGGCACGATCCGGCCGCACCGACCGTGTGGATCGCCGAAGGACTGCTGATCTATCTGCCCGAGGACGCGGTGGAGCTGCTGCTGGCCCGGATCAGCGCGCAGTCGGCGGCAGGCAGCCGGATGGGGCTGACCTTGGGCTCGCGCGGCGTGATCGAGCGCTTCGGCGCGGACTCCGTACCGGGCTCGGCGGCGTCCATGTGGGTCTCGGAGATGCCCGACGACCCGGTGGACTGGCTGGCCGGGCACGGCTGGGAGGCCGACACTCACACCCTGCGCGAGCGCGCTGCCGCCTACGGCCGCCCGGTCAACACCCCGCCGCAGCGCGAGGAGCAGCCCGGCGGACTGGTCTCGGCGGTCCGCCGGTAGAGCGCCTCCCGGTTCCCCGGATCATCGATTCCAAGGGGGCCCGATCCACCCAGCAGCCGCCCGAACGCTGCCACTTCACGTATGTGCGGGCCCGTGGCCGCCACGTCCAGCGCGTTCCGGCAAAGGGTTCGTCAACGGTCATTCCTTCGCTGCCGAATCCCGCAGGTGGCATGCCCACCGGGTCCGGCCGGACCGGCATTCGCCGTGGTCGGGAGGTGGAGGGGAGTTGGCGAAATCGTGTCCATGGCCGGTCCGGCCCCGTTGACCGCCGGTACGGCCGGGCGGTTGGCTCGCCCCGAGCCGGCCGACGGGGGCGGGAGGCGGCACGGCCCGAGGCAAGGGGAGGACGGTTCAGGTGGAACGGACGAACGCGAGGACCCGCGGCCGGTGGGCGGTACGGGCCGGCAGCGTGCTGGCGGCCGCACTCCTGGCCGCCACCACGGCCCAGGTCCGGGCCCAGGCCGCGCCGCTCCCGGGGGGCACCGTCACGGTGAACGTCGCCCCTGACGGCACCCCGGCCGACGACTGGTCGGAGCCGCTCGGCCTGAGCGCCGACGGCCGCTACGCCCTCTTCACCTCGCTGGCCGCCAACCTGGTGCCCGGCGACACCAACCGCCTGTACGACGTGTTCGTCCGCGACCTGTGGACCGGGCGCACCGAGCGGGTGAGCCTGGCCGACGACGGCAGCCAGCTCGACGGCTCGACCAACCAGGCGGCGATCAGCGCCGACGGCCGGTACGTGGCCTTCAGCACGAACGCCACCGACGTCATCCCGGGGCGGCACGGCGACGGCCGGTTCGACGTCTACGTCCGCGACCGCTGGACCGGCCGCACCGAACCGCTCACCGCGGGCACCGGCGCCGGCAACTCGCTCGACCCGGCGATCAGCGCCGACGGCCGGTACGTCGCGTACACCTCGGACCGCGCCGACCTCGCCCCCGGCACCCGGCCCGGCGTCCAGAACATCCACCTGACCGACCGCCGCACCGGCACCACCCGCCTGGTCAGCACCGGCCGCGACGGCACCGCCGCCGACGGCGGCTCGGTCGAGCCCTCACTCAGCGCCGACGGCCAGACCGTCGCCTTCCGCTCCAAGGCGACCAACCTGCTGCCGACCACGCCCACGACGGCCGCAACAGCCACGGCCACGGCCACGACCGCCACCAAGCCCCCACCCGCACGGCAGCTCTTCCCGCTCTACACCTACGACGCGCGCACCGGCCGGATCCAGGGCGCCAGCATCGACGCCACCGGCACCCTGCGCGACGCCGCCAAGGCCGGACGCCTCAGCCCCGACGGCCGCTACGCCCTCTTCCGCGTCTTCGAGCGCGAGCAGGACACCGTCCAAGTCCGCCTCTACGCCCGCGACCTGCGGACGGGCACGGTGACCACGGTCTCCGCCGTCGACTCCCAGCCCGCCGTCATGACCGCCGACGACCGCTGGGTCTACTTCGCCTCCGACTCCGCCGCTCTCGTCCCCGACGACACCAACGGCGTCGCGGACGTCTTCCGCCGCGACCTGTGGACCGGCCGGATCGAACGCGTCAGCACGGCGGCCGACGGCAGCCAACGGCCCGGCGCCTCCACCACCCCCAGCGTGGACGCCCTCGGCACGACGGTCCTGTTCAGCACCCTGAACGGCACCGGCGTGGAGCTCCTGGCCCGCCGCCTGCCGCCACTCTGACTTCGATCGAACTCCGCTCTCCGGCACTTCCGATGACGGCGACGGTGCAACGCGCCGGAGAGGGTCCAATTCGGTTGAGCGGCCGACACGGCTCTGGTAGCAATGTGACATGATACAAGGACTCAAGGTCGCCCTTCGCGCGCGCCACGAGAGCGACGTCGCCGTTCTGCAGACCGAGCTGTACGACGACGTCGCCACCCGCTCCCGGGCCGACACCCGCCCCTGGCGGCCCATCTCGCCGGGCGCGGCAGACTCCCCCTACGCGCCGACCCCGCCCTCGGACGACGCGGCCTGCTTCTCCGTACTGGAGCTGGCCTCAGGGGAGTTGGCCGGGGAGGCCGTGCTCTGGGGCATCGACACCCACAACCGCACCGCCCACCTCGGGATCGCCCTGCGCCCCGGCCTGCGCGGCCGGGGCCTGGGCACGGATGTGGTCAGGGTGCTCTGCCAGTACGGCTTTGCGATACGCGGCCTGCACCGGCTTCAACTGGAGACCCTCGCCGACAACACCCCGATGATCGCGGCCGCCCGCAGGGCCGGCTTCACCCTGGAGGGAACCCTCCGCCGATCCGCCTGGGTGTGCGGCGAGTTCGCGGACGAGGCCGTCCTCGGGCTCCTCGCCGACGAGTGGAGGCCATGAGGCTCGCCGCAGCACCGCCCTACCAGTCGCGGACGGATTCGCAGCCCTCGATCAGGCCCTCACCGGCCCAGGCCAGATCGGCTCCCGACTCGGCCTCAGCCTCGGCGATGATGGCGCCGAGCGCGTCGTAGAGCTCTTCGCGCTCAACAGTCTCGATGAATCCGGCGCGCGCGTCGAGCTCGTTGAAGGCTTCGCCGAACTGCTCCCCGAGCTCGACGAGCCTCGGCGTCAGAACGTCCGCAGACTCCCCCGACGCCAGCGCAGCCAGCACCGCGCGCCGCGTCGCCCTGTACTGCGCCAGCGCCTTCTTGTAGACCGCGGCGCTGATCTGATCGCGGCCGTCCCAGTTCCGGAGCGGATTGTTGAGGTTCTCGGCGAGCCACTGGGGCTTGCGGGGCTTGGCGACCCTGAGGTAGACGCCCTGGCGCTCCTCGGGCCGCCAGAGCTTCCTCATCGCCGTCGCATACT
Source organism: Kitasatospora sp. NPDC058243 (assembly GCF_042882025.1). Classification (NCBI taxonomy): domain Bacteria; kingdom Bacillati; phylum Actinomycetota; class Actinomycetes; order Kitasatosporales; family Streptomycetaceae; genus Kitasatospora; species Kitasatospora sp. NPDC058243. The sequence goes on along the minus strand of NZ_JBHVWW010000016.1, from coordinate 62,302 downwards.
CCGCGGGGACACTGACCAGTTCCAACTCCTCCAGCGCCGGAACACGCCCCGGCAGGAGGCAGTCCGCCTCGACCATCCCGAAGACGTCGGAGAGCCTGAGGTGCTTCAGCGAAGTCAACTCGTTGAGGCTCGATGCCGATGACAAGGTCACCGGCCCGCTGAGCGTCAGGCCGGTCAGCGCGGGATACCGCTCGACGAGCCGCGCACAGTCCAGCGATTCCACAGCCCGAACGTTCAGCCGACGCGTCTCCTCGTCAGGATCTGCGGGCCCCGCGGGAGAGTCGTTCAACTCAGCGCCGGTGATGCTCTTCGCCCACGGGTCACGCCACTGCGACTCGTCGCCCTGCCGTCGGCGCCGCGCCAGGGCCAGATCGAGCCCCATGCCCCACCCGAACGCGTAACTGTTCGGCGGCTGGCCGTGCAGCAGCGGCAGCGTCCCGATGACCTTGCAGCTCCGAGGGAGCACCCACTCGTAGGAGCAATGCGCCGGACCGAAAGGACCCCAAAGCGGCACGACTTCGCCGAGCTCCGCCACGGACATCGGCTCCGGGCCGGACCAGTCGAGGTGCAGGACGCCCGCGCGCTGGTGGTCCGGGTCCAGATCGGTGATCTGTGCCGCTGTCCACTCGCCGAGGTACTCGGAGAACGCCGCGACGACATCGCCCGGGACGATGGGCCTGGGAGGTGCTGGTTCCTTGACAGTAGCCATGCCCCGCACACTATTCGGCACCACCCACAACGACGTCCGCATCGTTTCGCGGGGGCCTTGCCAGACACTACGGTCACCGTACTATGGTGTGGGACGTGAAGAACAAACGCTCCATGCAGGAGCCGACCTTCCTGCTCCTCACCGCTCTGGCCGACCGGCCCCGGCACGGCTACGCGCTCGGGGACGAGGTCGCCGCGATCTCCGAAGGCCGGGTACGGCTCGGCGCCGGCAGCCTGTACGGCACCCTCGACCGGCTCCTGGCCGAGGGACTGATCCGCGTCGAGCGCGAGGAGACGGTGGACGGGCGCCCCCGGCGCGTGTTCGCCCTCACCCCGGACGGTGAACAGTCGCTCAGGAACGAGGCCGAACGCCTGCGCTCCGCACTGCGCGAGGCCGACCGGCGCCTGACCCAGACCTGGACCCGTCCCGCAGGAGGCACGGCATGACCTCGAAGCACCCCTTGAACACGCGCCTGCTGCAACGGGCCCTCCGGCTGTACCCGGCCTCCTACGGCGCCGGTGCACTCGCGGAGGTCGCCGACCTCGCCCAGCACCGGATCGCCGGCTCCGGCCCCGCGACGGGACTGCGCGAGGTGGCCGACGTCGCCGGGCACGGGGCCCGGCTCCGACTGGGCATGGTCTCCCACCGGCCGCCGGGCCGGGCGTTCGCCACCGCGGCGCCGCTCGCCGCGATGCTGGCCGGAACGTACGCGGCGACCTACCTGTGGCGGAACCTGCGGCTCGCCATCAGCCCCGAGTCCCCTGGCTTCCCCGCCGGAGCCCCGGCGGGAGGCGCGATCCTGGCGGCGACGTCGCTGCTCGTCCCCGCTGTGCTGACGGCGTGCGCGGTCGTGGCCGGCCGCTGGTCGGCCGCACGGGCCCTGGCCCTGGTGTCGCTGGTACTGGCACCGCTGTTCTACGCCATGTGCCGCCTCGGGCTGCTCGACCTGGACTTCCGCACCGCGGCCGAACTCGGCCTCGGCCCCCGGGGGTTCGGGCTGATCGCGCTCAACACCCTCGTCCTCCTGGTCGCCCCGCCGGACCGGACCCGCAGGACCGGTGCCGGGCTCTGGCTGGTCGCCGCCATGGTCACGGCCCTGGGCATCGGCGCCACGATCACCGGCGAGTCCGCCGAGCGGCTCCTCACCTCCGGCTTCGGCACCTGGGCCCCGCTCGCCACCGGCGCCGCCCTGGCCTTCACCGCCCGGACGGCCGGGAACGCGGCCCTGGCCGCGACCGTCCTGGCGGCACCGCCCGTACTCACCCCCGTACTCCTCGGCGGCCACGCGTCGGTCGCGGCGATGCTGCCTCAGCTCCTCATCCCCTCCGCCTTCGGCTACCTGACGGCCCGAAGCGCGATCCTCCTCATCGGCCGCCTCCCCCGACGGGGCCGCCTCTCCCGCCCCTGACCGGCTCCGCGCCCCTCTCCCCCGGGGTGAGCCCAGCCGGCCGGAACTCGGCGAAGGCCCGCGAGCCGAGGTGCTGCAACGATGCCGGTAGGTCCGGACATCGGCCTGTCGGAACAGCCGTTGTGATGTCGAGGCGCTCGCCCTGGAACTGACGGCCCACCGAGGTACCACCACCCGACTCCATCCGCGACCGGGGCGACCGGACGTGACGGCGAGTTCCGCGGGCGGCCACTGCGTGACCGACCACCGGCACCACCCGGGTCGAACCGAGCGTCGCCCGCGTGGTCAGTTCCTCGACACTGGTCACCGTGTACCTCCGACCACGACGGGCGGCGAGGCGGCGATGTCAGCCCGGGCGCATACGCTGTCGCGACGGAACGGGGATCGTGGCACTGGAGGCGGCATGTCCTTGACCTGGCTGGAGACGGAGGGCGGCCCGTTCATCGTGGTTCCACGCGACGCCCTGTCGCACTGGTCGGGAACGGAGGGCGACTACGACCGAGCCTGCGAAGTGGTGGAGCTCGTCGGTGTCCTCGACCTTCCGGAGGGAGCCGAGGCGCTCGTCCTCGGGGACGAACCGATGTCCACCGCCTACCTCCCCGAGCACCGAGTCCTCGTCCGCTGGTGCTATGCGGAGAGCGAGGAAGGTGTCGCCGACCTCGTTCTGGCCGGGCTTCCCACCGCCGAGTGGGAGAAGGGACCCGTGCTGAGGACCACGGGCGAGCTCGTCATGTTCGACGCCGCCTACTTCGGCACCGAGGTCGGGACGCTCGCGGACAGCACCGTTCTCGATCTCGGCGCCGGCCGCCACCGGGTGGACTCGGCGAGCATCGAGCCCGACCACCTCACGTGCTTTCGCGTCCACCGATTCGTCGAGCTGACCTGACCAGTCGTTTGCTCCACTGCTCCGCTGCTCCTGGATGAGGCGGGCCGGCCGCGGATGGACACGGCCGCAGCGCCCGGGCCCGGCCGGGTGTCAGGGGTGGTAGTCGGTGAGGGTGTGGGTGGGGGTCCAGCCCTGGGTGCGGGCGCGGGTGAGGTCGAGGACGACGCTGCGGGTGAGGAGGTCGACGGTGTAGGGGGTGAGGCCGGGGATGCGGGTGGTGCGGGCGGCGAGGCGGGCGAGGGGTGCGGGGAGGTGGGCGATGCGGGCGGGGAGGCGGTGGGCGGTGAGGACGTGGCGCAGCGCGTCGTCGCGGCGGTAGGGGGTCGCGTCGGCGATGTTGTAGGCGCCGGGCGGCCAGGGCGGGGCGCCGGTGAGGCCGAGGGCGGACAGGCAGGCGTCGGTGAGGTTGGCGACGGCGGTGAGGCTGAGCGGGATGTCGCGGCCGGGCAGCGGGAGCAGGCCGTGCCGGGCGCGGGCGAGCAGTTGGGGGACGAGGTGGGGGTCGCCGGGGCCGTAGACGGCGCGGGGGCGCAGGACGACGGCGCCGGCCGCGAGGGCGAGGCGTTCGGCGGCGGCCTTGGTGCGGCCGTAGGCGTTGAGGTGGCCGGCGACGGTGGGGTGGTCCTCGGTGACGGCGGGGGCGGTGCGAGCGGCGGGGGCGGTGGTGCGCGGGTCGTAGACGCTGGCGCTGCTGACGTGGACGAGGGGGCGGCCGGCGGCCGCGCGCAGGACGCGTTCGGTGCCGGTGACGTTGACGGCGTGCTGGTGGGCTTCGGCGGGATCGCCCGGGGGCAGGTCGGCGACGGCGGCGGCGCAGTGGACGACGAGGTCGGCGCCGGTGAAGTCGGGCGCGCCCTCGGTGGCGTCCCAGGGGCGGTGGTGGCCGACCGGGCCGGGGCGGCGGCCGTGACAGGAGACTTCGAGGCCCAGGGCGGCGGCGGTGCGGGCGAGGTGGGCGCCGCAGAAGCCGGTGGCGCCGGTGATGGCGAGGTGCATCAGGATCTTCCCCGTCGGACGGTGAGTTCGGCGTAGCCGGGCAGGGCGCTGCGGCGGTCGACCCGGGCGCGGGTGACGACCGGGTGGTGGGGGGCGAGCGCCAGGAGGAGGTCGGCGAGCAGGGCGCGGGCCAGGCCGGCTCCGGGGCAGGCGTGCGGGCCGGCGCCGAAGACGGCCTGGGTGGCGGCGGGATCGTCGGCCGGGCCGCGGCGGTGGGCCCGGGCGGCGTGCCGGGCGACCAGGACCAGCCGGTCGCCGGCCCGTACGGGGTGCCCGGCGAGGGTGGTGTCGGCGGCGGCGACCCGGGGCAGCAGCGGGGACGGGGCGGTCAGGCGCAGGAGTTCGGCGGCGAGGCGGGGTGCGGTCGTCGCGCTCACGGTCGGCCAGAGCCCGGCGTCGGCGCACCAGGCGACGGCCCGGGGCAGGGCGGCGACGGTGGTGTTCACGGCGGCGACGGCCACCATGGCGTCGCGTGCGCCGCGTGCGTCGGGCGCGTCGGGCGCGTCGGGTAGCAGGGCGGCGAGCCGGGCGGCGGCGTCGACCGTGGCGGCGGCCGCGTCCGGGCCGCGGCGGCGGGGGCCGGGGAGGTGGTCGCGGGCGGCGTGGGCGGCGACTTCGGCCGCGGCGTGGGCGAGGTGGTGCGGGCAGGACTGCGCGCCGGTCAGGGCGGCGGCCGTGACACCGGCCAACTCACGTGCCAGTGCCACGAGTTCGATCTCGCCCGCGGCCAGGCCCGGGATCCGCTTCGCGAGCACGGCCTGCCAGTGCGGGCGGATCCGTTGCTGTGCGGCGGTGTCGAGGCCGCCGGCCAGGGCGCGGCGCGCGTTGCGGTGTTCGGCGCCGTCCTGGTCGAACAGCAGTCCGCCGTCGGTGAGTTCGGCCGCCGCGCCGCCGGTGGTGCCGGGTGCGGTGCGGTCCAGCGGGACCTTGGTGAGCGCTTCGCGGTAGGCCTCGGTGCCGTGCACCAGCACGGTGCGGCCGAGCCGGACCACCGGGCGGCGGCGGGTGGCGGCGAGCAGGGCGAAGAGCAGGGGGTGGCTGCGCAGGTAGACCCGGCGGTCCCGGCGGCGCGCCCGGCGGGCGGCGGCGGGTGGGGTCGTCGGTGCGGGCGGCGGCGGGGGTGTCCGTGCGCTCACCGGTGCGGTCATGGGGTCGGTCACCGGGCCAGCTCCCGTGCGCAGTGCGCGGCGGCCGCCGCCCGGTCGGGCTTGCGGGAGCGGCCCGCGAGCGGGACCTCGCCGAACAGGACGGCGTCCGGCCGGGCCGCTGCCATCCGGTCGAGCGGCCCGCGCAGGGCCTCGCGCAGGCGCCGCGGGTCGGTGCCCGGCGCCGGCTGGACGAGGGCGACCAGCCGCTCGTCGCCGTCCCCGGCCGGAACGCCGACCAGGACGGCGAGTTCGACGCCCGGCAGGTGCAGCGCCGGTTCGTACAGGCCGGGGTAGATGTTCTCGGCGCGGCGCAGCACCATGTCCTTGAGGCGGCCGGCGAGGACGATCCGTCCGTCGGGGGTGAGGGCGGCGCGGTCGCCGGTGCGCACCCAGGGGTCGGGGTCCTCGCCGAGGTAGCGGTGGCGGGCGCCCGGGCCGGTGAGCAGCAGTTCACCGCCGGTGGCGATCCGGGCGCGGACGCCGGGCAGGGGGGCTCCGACCAGGTCGCCGTCCCCGTCGTGGGCGCTCTTGTCCGCCTCCTCGACGGCGGCGGCCGGGAACAGTTCGGTGAGCGCGTAGACGCTCCAGGCCTGGTGGGCGCCGGACTGTTTGACCCGGCGCAGCAGGGCGGCGTCGGCGGGGGCGGAGCCCGTCCAGACCCGGCCGGTGAAGCGGGCCCCGGCGGCGAGGGCGGCGCGCAGTTGCGGTGGGGTGAGGTAGGTGTGGGCGGGGTCGAGCCGGGCGAGTTGGCGGCCGAGCGCGGCGGGGCGGCGGGCGGGCAGCACGACGGCGGCGCCCGCGGCGAGGGCCGGGACGAGGACGAAGAACGTCCCGCCGAGGACGACCGTCCCGGGACGCGGGTCGACCAGGTCGGCGACGGTGCGCAGCCCGGCGGCCAGCCCGTCCCGGGTGTGGACGACGGCGCGCGGGCGGGCGGTGGTGCCCGAGGTGAAGACGATCACCGCGTCCGTTTCCGGGCCGCCGTCAGGCCGGGCGGGCGGGGTCGCGCCGGCAGGGCGCAGGTGCGGCGCGCAGCCGGGCAGGCGGCGGCCCAGGGTGGCGACCGGCCCGAGCGCGGTGAGGCGGGGCAGGGCGAGGTCGGCGCGGCGGGCGAGCGGCCCGGCCCAGCCGGCCACCGCCTGGGCGGCGGCGTCGGCGAGGACGAGATCGGGGCGGGCCAGGGTGAGCCGGGCGGCGAGCACGTCGGGCCCTGCGGTCGGGTCGAGGACGGCGATGCGCAGGCCCAGCCGGTGCGCGGCGAGCATGACGGCCAGTGCGCGCGGCCCGGGCCGGACGGCGACGCCGACGGTGGCGCCGGGGCCGAGGCCGTGGGCGTGCAGCGCGGCGGCGTAGCCGTCGGCCAGGTCGGCGAGTTCGCCGCGGCGGATCACCGGGCGGACGGTGCCCAGGCGGGTGTGGCGCAGGACGGCGGGCCGGTCGGGGTGGTCGGTGCGCAGGGCGTGGGTGAGCCGGTCGAGCATGGCGGGGTCCTTCGGCGGGCTGCGGAGCGGAACGGAGCGGGTCCGGTCGGGAAAGGGTCGGCAAGGAGCGAGGCGCGCGCGGCGCCGGGCGCACGGGGCGCGCGCGGGCTGTCAGCGCACGTCGACGGCGCGCGGCCCCGCGCCGCGCTCCAGGTACCAGCGCGCGGTGCCCACCACGCCGTACGCGCGGATGCGCCGGGTGGAGTTCTGCACCACCATGTCGCGGCGGCGCACCACCGCCGTGGTGTGCCGGCGGACCCTGTTGAGGAACGCCCGGTCGGTGGGTGAGGGCCGCCGGGGCATGCCGCCGACGGCGAGGTAGAGCTCGGCGGTGATCGCCATGTTGTTGCCCGCGTGCATCCGGTACGAGGTCAGGTAGCCGTGTCGGCGGCGGTGGGCGGGCCGGATCCGGCCGAAGAAGGCGCCGAGCGCGACCAGCACCAGGAACACCGCGCGCCCGGCCGGGCCGTGCTCGTCGTGGCGGGCGGTGACCCGGCCGCAGACCAGCCCGCCGGAGGCGACCAGCCCGGCGCGGGCCGCGGCCGTCCAACCGGGTTCGGGCAGGCAGTCGGCGTCGGTGCGGGCGAGCAGGGTGGCGCCGTGGGCGACGGCGTGCCGGAAGGCGGTGTCCACTGCGGAGCCGACGCCCTTCTCCGGCTCGACCACCACCTCGACCGGGAACGGCGCGTGGGCGGCGAAGGCGCGCGCCAGGGCGACGGTGCCGTCGGTGGAGCCGTTGTCGGCGACGAGCAGGGTGAAGTCGCGGTCGCGCTGGGCGGCGAGGGCGCGCAGCACGCCCTCGATCCGGGCCTCCTCCTGGTAGGCGGGGACCACCACCCACAGGTCGGTCCTCACGATGCCTCCCAGACCATGGTCATGAGGCTGACGCCGCCGCCGAGCCCGATCAGCAGCACCTTGTCGCCGGGCGCCAACGTGTCGCGTATTCGGTCGAGTTGCACGCCCAGCGTGGCACTGGCGACGTTGCCGAGTTCCGGCACCGTCAGGACCAGCTTCCCGGCCGGCACCCCGGTCAGCTCGACGAAGCGTTCCAGGTAGGGGATCGTCACCTGGTGCACCAGCACCCGGGCGTAGTCGTCCCAGCCGAGGCCGGTGCGGGCGGCGAGCCGGGCCAGGGCCGCGGGGCCGATCTCCTCGAAGATGCCGCGCAGTTCCTTGCCGCCGCCCCGGAAGTAGCTGTACTCGTCGCCGCGCGGGTGGCGGGAGCCGCCGCCGGGGATGCCGCCGGCCGGCCAGTGCTCGGAGGCCGTCTCCGTCCCGACGTCGAGGATGCCGCCCCGCTCCACGGCCTCGACGACGACGGCCGCCCCGGCGTCGCCGAAGGTGTAGCCGGCGAAGCCGTCCCGGAACTCCGCCGGGGAGGACGGCGTGCGGAGCATGGCCCGGCTGGGCGTCTCGCCGGTGACGACCAGGGCACGCCGGGCCCGGCCGGCCAGGATCATCGCGCGGGCCAGGTCGATCCCGTTGAGGAAGCTGTTGCAGGCGTTGCTGACATCCAACGCATGCGCACGGGTGCCGAGTTCGGCCTGCACGATGTGGGCGGTGGCGGGCTCGCACACGTCCCGGGTCGCGGAGGCGAACAGCAGCAGGTCCACGTTCTGCGGGCGAAGCCCGCGGGCGGCGAGGGCGCGCCGGGCGGCGCCGACCGCGAGGGTGGAGGCGTACTCGCCGTCGGCGGCGAAGTGCCGGGTGCGGATGCCGGTCGCCTTCTCGAACATCCGCTCCGGCAGGGCGAGTCGGCCACCGGCGGTGACCTCGTCCTGGAGCTGCTGGGAGGTGAGCCGCCGGGCCGGCAGGTGGGAGCCGACGGCGGTGATGCCGATCCTCGGTGTTGCTGCTGGGTGCATGCCCCCATGCTCCGGCGGCACGGCCGGGGGGGGATTAAGCACGGGGACCCGGCCAGGCCCCCACGCCCCCCCCCCCCCTCCCCTCCCGCCCCCCACCACGGTGCCCGGGCACCGGCT
>NZ_JBHVWW010000016.1:52961-53682 GCF_042882025.1 Kitasatospora sp. NPDC058243 | reverse complement strand
GGTTTGGTGTTGGGGGGCGCCCCCCGGGGTTGGGGCGGGCGGGCTGGCTGGGTAGAGGGGGGGCCCCCAGCGCCCCCCCGCCGGGCTACCCGATCACGTCTGTGCAGATGGACGAGGGACGGCTGCCGGGACTCCGGCGCATGCAGCACCTGCGGTGTCGTCACCGGTCCGGGTGGCTCCTCGCCGCAGGGACCGACCAACTTCGCGTTACAGCCCCGCCGAGACCCCGAGCCCTGCCATGATCGGCACGTTGCGTCTCGTAGATCCTCGATCCTCGGAAAACCAGGAGTGGCTGTGGCAGAGCGGCAGAACGGCACGGTGAAGTGGTTCAACGACGAGAAGGGCTACGGCTTCATCACCCCGGAGTCCGGAGCGGACCTGTTCGTTCACTTCCGGGCGATCCAGGGAAGCGGCTTCAAGTCCCTGGTTGAGGGCCAGAAGGTGACCTTCGTGGCGGTCCAGGGCCAGAAGGGGCTCCAGGCCGACGAGGTCCAGGTGGCGGAGTAGGAGCAGTTCCTCCCCTTCCTCCCCTTCCTCCCCCGGGCCCCGGTCCGAACGGGAGATGCGGGAGATGCGGGAGATCGAGTCCTGGGGGGGCTCCGTTTTGGTGGGGGGGCCCCGAGCATTTTGTGGGTTTTTGGCGGGTCTCCCGGTGGGCAGACGTCCGCCATTTCGCCCATTCTCAACCACATCCGGTGTCGACTGGATGGGTTTGGTGGTT
>NZ_JBHVWW010000016.1:0-52951 GCF_042882025.1 Kitasatospora sp. NPDC058243 | reverse complement strand
GGTTCCCCTCTTTCCTCCCTTTCCTCCCTGGTTTTGGGGTGGGGGGGGGGGGGGGGGGGGGGGGGGGGGGTCGGTTTTGGGGTTTCCTTCGTTCGATTGGTCCCCCCCAGGCCGTTCTGGACGTTCTGGACGGCTCGCCGGGCGGTCAGCCGCCCGACGTCTCGACGATCCTCAGCCGCGCCGGGTGCCGCCTGGCCGGTTGCGGTGGCGGCCGACGGTGCCGACGCGTTTGAGGGTCCGGACGATCGGGGCGGTCTCGACCGTGTCGATGCCCGGGAGGGCGCCGAGACGGTCGGTCAGGTAGTCGTACAGGTACTCGTCGTCGGGGCAGAGGACGGCGGCGAGGAGGTTGGTCCGCCCCGTGGTGGCGGCGGCGTAGGCGACTTCGGGGTGTTCGGCCAGGGCTTCGCCGACGGCGGCGAGGTGCGAGGGCCGCACCGACATCCAGATGGCGGTGGTGGTCGGGCTGCCCAATAGCCGCTCGTCGACGTCCACGACGAAGAAGAGCGCTCCGGCCGCGCGCAGGTGGGCGATCCGGCGGCGCACCGTCGACTCGTGGCAGCGGCCCTCGGCGGCCAGCGCCGCGTACGTCGTACGGCCGTCGCGGGCCAGGGCGGCGAGCAGCGTGTGGTCGAGGTCGGTGAGCTCCAACGGCGACGGCGACGACGACAGCCGCCCATCGGGGGGCGGGAACGTTGGGGGTGGGACGGCAGGAGGCGGGAACGCGGGGGCGAGCGCGTCCCGCTGGTCCTGGTCCAGCTCGCAGGTCAGGGCGCCCCAGGTGGTCGGGCCGCCCTTGAACAGCCGCAGCACGCGCTGCGCGGTGATCGAGGTGACCCCCGGGAGCCGATCGAGCAGGTGCACCGGCGCGTCCTGGGCGCGGTCCCGGTGCGCCACCAGATGGCAGATGATCTCGGTGGCGCCGGAGGCGAGCTGGACCCACCGCGTGTCCTCCCGCGCGGCCAGGGCCCGGGCCAGGCCGAGCGACGCGCCGGGGGCGGACTGCAACCGCAGCGCCCACACGGTCTGCCCGACCGGCCGGGGGTTGAGCCTGCCGATGACGCGCAGCCCGGCGCTCTCGCACAGCGCGGCGTAGCGGCGGGCGACGACCTGCTCGGAGACGCCCAGCACCGAGGCGATCCGACGCAGGGGGGCGCGCCCGTCGATCTGGAGGGCGTGGATCAGCCGGAGATTGAGGGATTCCACGGATCCAGACCCTACCCGGGGCGGTATCCGGCACGTACGCCCGGACTCGTTGCGCCCGCTCGCGGCCGATCCGGATCATCGGTGCGCAGGCCGACGCGGCACCTGTCCGCGCGGAACTGCGATCCCCGTGGCGGCCGCGCCGCGGCTCGGCCGCCACCCGCGAGGAAGAGGAGGAGGGGAGACCCGGGCACACCACCCGGCTCCCCGACGGCAGATGAGCGCATTCCGTGATCTTCGGCATTACATCGACCACCTGACCGAGGTCCTCGGGAAGGACGAAGTCCTCCAGATCGACGGCGCCGACCGGGACCTGGACATCGGAGGCATCACCGAACTGCTGGCGGAGCGGGAAGGCCCCGCCCTGATGTTCGACAACATTCCGGGATTCCCCACGGGGTACCGGGTGTTCACCAACTTCATGGGGACGCCCGCCCGCACCGCGGTGGCGCTCGGGCTGCCGCACGACACCGCCGAGCTCGACATCGTGCGGGCCTGGAAGGACCTCAGCAAGCGGATCGAGCCCGTTCCCCCGGTGGAGGTCGCCACCGGCCCGGTCCTGGAGAACGTCCTGGTCGGCGAGGACGTGGACCTCGGGATCTTCCCCACCCCGCGCTGGCACGACAGGGACGGCGGCCGCTACATCGGCACCGCCTGCATGGTGATCACCCGTGACCCCGACAGCGGCTGGGTCAACGTCGGCACCTACCGGGCCTGCGTCCAGGGCCGCGACCGGTTGTCGCTGTGGATGCTCGGCAACCGGCACGCCAAGGCGATCGCCGAGAAGTACTGGGCGCGCGGCCGGACCTGCCCGATCGCCGTGGTGGTCGGCCAGGACCCGATCCTGTCGACCGCCGCCGCGATCGCCGCACCGTCCGGGATGTCGGAGTACGACCTGGCGGGCGGGCTGCGCGGGGAGGGCGTCGAGGTCCTGTACGCGCCGGGCAGCGAGCTTCCGATCCCGGCGCACGCCGAGATCGTGATCGAGGGCGAACTGCCGCCGGTCGAGGAGGAGTCCGTCCTGGAGGGCCCCTTCGGGGAGTGGACCGGCTACTACACGCACTCGGGCCAGGAGACCGTCGTCCGGGTCACCCGGATCCTGCACCGCGACGACCCGATCATCCTGGGCGCACCGCCGATGCTGCCGACCATCCCGGCCGGCGACCAGGCCGTTCCGCTCTACTCGGCGTCGCTGACCTGGGACCACCTGGAAGCGTCCGGCGTGCAGAACGTCAAGGGCGTGTGGGCCTACGCCCGGCAGCTCCTGATGGTCGTCTCCATCGAGCAGACCGGCGCGGGGGACGCCATGCACGCGCTGCTGGCGGCGGCCGGGCGCAAGCGCACGGGCGGCATGGAACGGTACTTCGTCGTGGTCGACGAGGACATCGACATCACCGACATCAACCACGTGCTGTGGGCGATGTTCACCCGCGTCCACCCGACCGAGTCCATCCAGGTCCTGCGCGCGCCGACCACCGCCATCGACCCGCGGCTCGCACCCGACAAGCTCGCCGCCGGCGACCTGTCGATGGGCATCGTGCTCATCGACGCGTGCAAGCCGTTCGCGTGGAAGGACCGGTACCCGCCGGCCAACCGCGTCGACCAGGCCACCCGCGAGCAACTGCGCGAACGGTGGGCGGGCGTCCTGGCGCTGTAGCCCGCCGGAGGGGAGGGGGCCCGGTGCGCCCCCTCCCTCACCCTCCCCTCCGGTCCTCCCCCCCTTCACCCCTACGCCAGGAGCACATTGTGCCCGCCACACCCCCCACCACCCGCCTCGTCATCGGAGTCACCGGCGCCACCGGCGCCCCGATCGCCGCCCGCCTGCTACAGGTCCTGCGCGAGGCACCCCAGGTGGAGACCCACCTCGTCCTGAGCACCTGGGCCCGCTCCACCATCGAGGTGGAGACGCCCTACAGCGCCCGGCACTTCGCCGAACTCGCCGACGTGACACACAAGTTCGGCGACCTCGGCGCCACCATCTCCTCCGGCTCCTACCCGGTCGCGGGCATGGCCATCGTCCCGTGCAGCATGAAGACGCTCGCGGCCGTCCGGCACGGCATGGCCGACAACCTCATCACCCGCGCCGCCGACGTCACCCTCAAGGAACGGCGCCCACTGGTCCTCGTGCCCCGGGAGACGCCCCTCAACGAGATCCACCTGGAGAACATGCTCGCGCTCTCCCGGATGGGCGTACGCATCGTCCCCTCGATGCCGGCCTTCTACGACACCCCGAACGGCATCAGCGACCTCGTCGACCACATCGTCATGCGCATCCTCGACCAGTTCGACCTCCCCGCAGGCACCGCCGACATCGCAGAACGCTGGCAGGGCCTGGCCGACACCCGCCACCACCACCCCGCCTCCTAGCGCCGCGCGGCACACCCGCCCGCTACGAAAAACCACAGCGCTGGTCGCAGCCACCCACAATGTGGCCGCGACCAGCGCTTTCCGGAATCAGTCGAGGATGGCGTCGATCTCCACTTCAACGAGCCATTCGGGATCGATGAAGCGTGAGACCTCAACGACGGTGCAGACCGGACGGACCGACGCGAACCGCTCCCCGTGCGCTCGCGCGGCCTCCTTCCAACGCGTCACATCGGTGAGCATGAGACGGGTCCGCACAACGTCCCCCAACGATGCCCCCGCCTCCTTCAGCGCGGCCTCCGCAATGTCCAGACACCTGACAGTCTGGGCGTACACATCGCCCTTCCCCACGGTCGTCCCACCGTCCCCGATGGGAGCAGTCCCCGCGACTGCAACGTGTGACCCCTTGCGGACTGCCCGGGAAAAGCCGATCTGAGGTTCGAGAGGCGAGCCGGAACTGACTATCTGCCGATGATCCATCGCACCATGCTCCCAGAGCACCGCACATCTGAAAACAGGCCCTCCACCGGGCACTTCGCCCCTGAAGCAGCCCATCCCCCGCGCCTGCGGGGATGGCTACTTCCCGCCGATCGGAATCGTGCTCCACCCGGAGCAATCCCCGCGCGTGCGGGGCCGATCCATTGATTTCGGCCGCCACGCCTCCTTCGGGGGAGCAATCCCCGCGCATGCGGGGCCTACGCTTCGTGACCTGCGAGTCTATCGGCGGGAGCGGGCTGAGAGGATCAGTCCGTCGAAGTCGACGGGCTTCCAGCGGTCCTTGCCGGCGGTGCGGACGGTCCAGCCCTGTTCGTTGGTGGCGGGTTCGACGAGGACGGCTTGGCCGTCGCCGATGCGGGTGGCGAGGAGGTCCCAGAGGCGGTCGCGGATGCGGCGGCTGGGGGTGCCGACGAAGACGCCGGCGTTGACTTCGACCATCCAGCGGGTGAGGTGGCCGCGCAGGCCTTCGGGGGCGGCGATGAGGATGATGACGGTCATGGGCTGTCCGTGTCCTGGGTGAACTCCGGGCCGATGATGGCCAGGTGTTCGTCTCCCATTCCTGGGTCGGAGACCGGGGGCGTCGGCGTGCCTTCCGTCCCGGACCAGTTGACGCCGCCCTGGACCGTGCCGACGCGTTCGTCCCAGAGTTCGTTGACCTCGACGTCCGGCATCTCGGTGCCGTCCGGGCTGAGGAGGGCCTTGACGTCGTTCACGATGCGGCCGAGCAGTTTGTCCTCGGCGATGCGGTCGCGCAGGCCGAGCCGGGCGTCGCGCTCCTCGGTGTGGCCCTGCTTGGCGAGGTCGAAGGCGAGGGGGATGGTGTATTCGGCCTTGTAGAGGTCCGCGATGTCGAGGACGAACGAGGTCGCCAGGCCGGTGTGGACGAAGCCGAGGCCGGGGCTGGCGCCCAGGCCGGTGATGACCGCGTGGCAGATCCCGTAGAGCGCGGCGTTGGCGGCCGACAGGAGGCGGTTGAGGTCGTCGCCGGCGGCGTGGGCGTCGCCGGCCTTGTAGACCCGGCCGTTCCAGGGAACACCCGTTCGGCGGGACTCGGCCTGGTAGAGCTTGCGGATGCGGGCGCCCTCGCGACCGCGCAGTTGCTGCATGGTGGCGGCGCTGACGTCCTCGCCGGGGAAGCGCATGCGGTACATGGTCCGGGCGACGGCGAGGCGTTCCTTGGTGCGGCTGACCAGCCAGGCGTGCCGGTTGAGGAGGGCCGCGCCACGGCTGGGGCCGAGTCCTGCGGCGTACATCCGCACGCCCTGCTCGCCGACCCAGCACACGGTGGTGCCGGAGTCGGCGAGCAGGTTGACGGCGCCGTGGGTGATGCGGGTGCCCGGGCCGAGGAGCATCACGGCGACCATGGCGGCCGGGACGCGGACGGTCTCGCGCTTGTTGATGACGACGACGGCGTTCTCGTCGCGGTCGATGTGGCTGCGCTCGACGTAGACGCTGGAGACGCGGTCGGCGAGGCGGTGCAGGTCGTGGGGGTGGGCTTTCCACCAGATGTCGGCCATCGGTCAGTGGTGTCCGGTCGGCAGCGGGGCGAGGGTGAGCAGGCCGCAGCCGTAGGCCTTGGAGGGGCCGATGCCACCGAGGAGGGCGGCCTGGAGGAGCCCTGGGTCGGTGATGCGCAGCCGGCCTTCGAAGGTGGCGGTGGTGAGGGTGACCGGGCTGCGGGTGCCGGGCTTGGTGAAGGTGTTGCGGCTGCGGTCGGTGATCCGGGCCTCCCGGGCGGGCTGCTGCGCCTCTGCGGGGGTGTCCGAGGCCGGCGGTTCGAGGCCCGGGGCCGCGCTGTCGGTGCGCGCTTCGGGGATGGTGAAGCCCCAGCGCTGGGTGCGTTCGAGGAACCAGGTGAGCTGCTGGGCGGCGGTGCGGTGGGCCATGCGGTAGGAGCGGTGGTGGAGTTCGGCGGCGGTCTTGGTGCGGTGCGGGCTCGCCTTGGCGGGCTTGGAGGTGTTCTGGACGGGGCTGGCCTTGAGCCGGAAGGCGAATTCGCGGCCGACGGCGAGCTGGGCGAGCAGCGGGCTGTAGTCGCGGACCGCGTAGTGCTCGCCTTCGGCGTCGGGCCAGCCCGCCTGTTCGACGATGTGGGTCCAGTCGGGTTTGGAGGGGGTGAGGACCAGCAGCGTGGGGCGGCGCGGGTGGTCGGCGTCGAGGCGCCAGAGGATCCGGTCGCCGGCGGCGGGGTCGGGGATGCCTGCGGTGACGGCGCCGTGCAGGGCGCGGGGGTTGGCGAGCAGGGTGCGGCTGGCGGCGCGCAGGGGGTTGATGCGGACGCGGGAAAGGTAGGTCATCTGGTCACCAGCCCAGCAGGGCGAACGGGTCGTGGCCGCCGGCCGCAGTGGCCGGTTGGGCGGTCGTGGTGGGCGCGGCAGACAGGGTAGACGGGGCGAACAGCGCGGACGGGGCGAGGCCGGTGGGGACGTTGAGCCAGGCGTGGCGGATCCGCCGGGTGGTGAAGCCGCGTTCGCGGGGCGCGAAGGAGCGCGGGACGTCCTGCAAGGTGTCGTCGCCGGCCGGGTCGTCGAAGGTCGCGGCCAGGTCGATCCGGTGGGGCGAGAACGGATCCGGACCGCGTTCGGCCCGTCGGCGGTAGGCGGCCTTGGCGGCGGTGCCCGCCTGCCAGGGCTCGTCCGCCAGCACGTCCTCCAGGGCTCCGGTGCGCACGGTGCCGAGGGCGATCGGCTGGGTGGGGACGCAGGAGCGGCGGCCGAGGGCGAGCGGGAAGGCGGGGCGGCGGATCGCCTCGGCGAGCGTCGCGACGAGGCCGGCCGGGCCCTGGACGGCGGCGACGAACACCGCGTCCTGAAGGTAGTAGCGGTGGGTGACGTGGGTGTCCTTGGCCGGGGAGGTCGGCTTCTGGACGCCCTTGGCGTTGACGCCGCTCTGCGGCAGCGGGCGGCCCCGGTAGTCGCTGACGGTGTGGTAGTCGCGCAGCAGCGTGCCGGGCTGGTCGATGCGCACGCCCAGGCGCAGGCCGACCAGGCCGGTGATGTCCGCTTCGCGGGGAAGTCCGGCGGCGGCGGCGAGCAGGCCGACGACCCCGGACTTGGTCGGCTGGGGCGGGGTGTCGCGGCGGTTGAAGGCGCTGCGGTCGCCCCAGGACTGGAGCGGCCCGGCCAGGCGCAGGACGAGGACCGCCTGCGCCTCGCCCTGCGGGGCCGGTACGGGGGTCAGGTCGGCGGGCATCAGTTGTCGTTCACCCCCTCGGTGAGGGCGGTGCGCAGGCCGTCGCGCAGCTCGGTGAAGGTGCGGTTCGCGCCGAAGGCCTCCGCCAGCTGCTGCGCGGACTCGGCGGCGCCGGTGTCCGCACCGAGGGTGTGGCAGATGCCGACGTACAGCGGGCTGTCTCCCCACTGCTCGGTGGCGGTGGCGAACTCCACGGCGAGGCGGCGCGCGGACTCGGCGACGATGCCCCGGCTCGCCGGGACGGGGTTCTCGTACGCGGACACGAGGTTCACGGGCTGGTCGGCGCGCACGACGACGGCCACCAGGCTGGGGCGGGTGCGGTGCGCGAAGGAGTTGCCGTAGCCGGTGGGCATGGACCGGGCGAAGGAGTCGACGAACAGGTCGACGGCGTCGACGGCGGCCTTGTCGTCGCCGAGGTTGCCGCGCAGCTGGTGCAGGCCCACGGTCGCGTAGCGGTAGAGGGTGGCGGAGTTGAAGCCGATGGTGCCGATCATGCCGGCGCCGGTCTCCTCGGCGGTGTTCTCGTCGTCGACGGCCGTGTAGTAGTCGAATTCGAGTTCGGCGGCGTGGGTGGAGATCGCGTGCGCCACCTGGGTGGCGGCGTCGACGTTCAGGCCGGGGATGTCGGCGACCATCCGGCCGAACAGCGCGACGTCGGCCGGGTGGCCGCTCTGCAACTGCTCCTTGACCGGCAGCGCCTTGACGGCCTCCTCCAATGCCTTGGCGTCGAGGGCGGCGAGGTCGGCGGCGGTGTCGGCGACCAGGTCGACGATGCCGTCCAGCTGGCGGCGCCCGTAGAAGAGGAGGTAGGCGGTGTCGCCCTCCTTCTTGCCGGCGGAGATCCCGGTCGACTTGATCAGGGCGTCGGCGATCCGCTGCGCGTCCTCGGCCTCGATGCCGGCGCGCTCGGCGATGCCCTTGGCGAGCTGGGCGGCGATCCGCTTGGTGCGGGTGGCGAGGTCCTGCCGGTCGCGGCTCTCGGCGAAGTGGATGCGGGTGGCGCGCTTCCAGGCCTGGGAGGAGACGCGCGAGCGGCGCTTGCCGCCGAAGTACGCCTCCTTGGGGTTGCCGTTGTCGTCCCGGTTGAGGTTGGCCGGCGGGACGGTCTGCAGGATGTGGACGTCGATGTAGAGGCGGGCGGTCATGCGCTTCTCCTCGGGGGTGGTGGTCCGGGTGTGTCGGGCGCTCAGTCGGCGGGCGTCTTGTCCTTCCACGCCTGGTAGCCGATCGCCCACTTGAGGCGGACCTGCGGGCGCCGGTCGGTGCTGTGCCAGGCCTGGATGTCGGCCATCAGGTGGCTGTAGTCCAACGGCTGCGTGATGGAACGCAGTTGGGTGATCAGCCCACGCAGGTGGACCAGCAGCGCGGA
Source organism: Kitasatospora sp. NPDC058243 (assembly GCF_042882025.1). Lineage (NCBI taxonomy): Bacteria > Bacillati > Actinomycetota > Actinomycetes > Kitasatosporales > Streptomycetaceae > Kitasatospora > Kitasatospora sp. NPDC058243. Next base: position 44,325 of record NZ_JBHVWW010000016.1, on the reverse strand, counting down.
CACGCTGGTGGCGCCCGCGAGTTGCGCGACCCGGGTGTCGAGCGCCTCCTCGCTGACCTTGCCGCTGCGGCGCAGCACTCGCAGCGCCTCCCCGAGCTTGACGCCACGGCGGTGCATCGGCTTGGACTGGCTCTGCTGGTGCAGGCCGTAGAGAGCCAGCGCGGCGTGCTCGGCCTTCTGCTCGTCGGACACCTCGTCGCGCAGCGCGAGGACGTCGTTGACCTCGCAGCTGTAGAGCGGCCACATCTTGGGGCTGTCCATGACCGGGCGCCCGAGGCCGGAGCGCAGGGCCGCCAGGTCCTCGCCGGGCGGCCGGCGTGGTTGCTTGGTGCGGGGGTCGTACCGCCAGTTGTGGTCGGGGCCGGTGAACTCGTCCCAGTACCGGCGCCTTCGGGCGGCGGCGATGCGCTCAGCGGCAGTGGCGTGCTCAGCGGCGGCGCCGGCGGTGTGCTCAGTCGTCAAAGTCCGCTCCGGGGTCGTGGTCGAGGGCGGGGCCGGTCTCGGCCGCCCGCGCGGCGGCCGCTTCCCGTACGGCGGCCGCTTCCCGGACGGCGTCGGCGTACCGGGGAAGGATCTCGTCGAGCCGGCGCCGGAAGTTGGCGCCCGCGGTACCGAGCCGGTAGGTCTGCGTCTTGCCCGCCTTGCCGCCCAGGCTGATCGTGCGGCCGCCGAAGGTGGTGGCGGGTGCGGCCAGCAGGAGCGTGTTCGCCACGTCCCACGCCTGGCGGTGGGCGAGTTGTTCCCAGGCGAGCCGGCCCCGCTCCAGGGCCTCGTCGTCCGCGCCGGCGGTGCAGACGCCGGCGAGCAGGCGGCGCACCAGGGGGTCGAGGGTGTGCAGGAGGAGCTCGCCCGGTCGCTGGCCCTTGTCCCAGGGGATGGGGTCCGTTCCGGCGGCCCGGCGCAGGTCGGCGGAGAGGTTGCTGACGGCCTGGGCGAGCCGTTCCGCCTGCTCGGCGACGTCCAGGAGGAGCAGCTGGGCTTCGCTGTCCTGCTGGAGGGCGAGCAGCGGCAGGGGGATGACGTCGTGGATGACGTCCTCGACGATCGCGGACTGGGTGCCGTAGACCATGCCGAAGGTCTCGACCTGCAGCGGGTAGTCGGCGGGGAGTCGGTCGTCCTCTTGCAGGGCGCTGATCTGGTCGAGCAGGATGCTGGTCTCGAAGCCGCCGTCGGGGCCCTGGCGAGTGGGCGTGAGAAGGGCCTCCAGACCGCGCCAGGCGGCCTTGCCCTGGGTGTGGCGGCGCGGCCTGCGCTCGGACAGGGCGGAGGCGGACTTCTTGGCGGGGGCGGTGAAGGTCCAGGCGGTGTGGGGCTCCTGCTCGGGCATGGGCGTCAGCCGGTCCCCCGCGCTGATGACGACCCGGGCCACCTTCAGCTGCCCGGCCTCGTCCTGGTGCGGGATGAGGCGGATCCGCCGGGCCTGCCAGGTCCACAGGTCGAGGAGGCCTTCGGCCGCGCGGGGCTGCCAGGCGGGGCCGTGCGGGCCGCGTTTCCACTGCGGGAGGCCGAGGTTGTCGGGCGGGGTGAGCGGAAGGTTCAGCAGGAGGGTCTCGTACAGGGTGCGCCCGGTGGGGATGATGACGCCGAGCTGGCCGAGCGGGCCGGTGGGGTTCCCGGTCGTCTTGCCCGCCTTGACCTGGTCGTCGCCGACGACGCCGGTCTTGATCGCCGCGGTGTCCCAGCAGTGGGCGTGCACGAGCCAGTGGGCGGCCTGGGCCGGCGTCAGGTCGAGCGGGTCCGCGTCGGTACGGGTGCCGAACAGCGGGACGTTGTTGCCGCTCGCCGCGGTCGCCACCAGGGCGGCGGAGCCCTTCGTCTCGTCCTTGGCGGTGCGCAGCCCGGCGACCTGCCCGAACGGGGCGGCGGGGTCGAAGAGGTCGAACTTCGCGTGGTGATCGGCGAGGTAGATCTCCAGGCTGCCCAGCTCGTCCTTCGTGAATCCGCCGCCCTCCCGGGAAAGCCGCTCACCTTTCTCCCCGGGGTTCTGGGGCGCGCCGGTGGCGTCGGCGACGACGGGCAGCAGGACCTGGCGCAGGACGGCCGGCAGCTGCGTGGAGAACTCGACGACGAGGCCCTCGAACTCGTGGGCCCGGGCCAGGGCCCCAGCGATCCCCACCTGGACGGGGGGCCCGCCACCGACGGGTCGTACCGTCAGCCACGGTTCGTCGACAAGGTTGTACCCAGGCACGCGCTGATCTCCCAACTAGCCATGTTTAGCTTGTTGCTGGTTCATCGTGGCACCGGCGGATGCCTGTTGTGGGGTGAATGCTTGAATTGCCCCCGGCCCCGCCTGCTTTGGTGCGCGGGGATGGCCCGTGGCCGTGTTTTCCGGCCCTGGTCGGCTGCAAGTCGGCCCCGCGGTCGCGGGGTTGAGGGGGTGGGGCGACGCCTGTTCGACTCACCCCCTCGCCTTTATCGGTACCGGGGCGCGCTGGGGCCCTCCGCTCACCACGAGGCCGAGCAGGTCGTCGTAGCGCAGTTGGAAGTCACCGAGGGCGGCGTCCCCGCGCTCGTCGAGTTCGAGGGCCAGGCTGTATCGCAGCCATGGATGGTCGCGCCAGCCCGACAGCGGACCGAGCACCTGCTCGGCGACCTTTGTCAGTTTGGTGGGCAGGCGCACCGTCCCGGAGAACACGTCGTCCACCGTCTCGGCCGCGACCGTCCCGTTGGGGCCGAGCTTACGGCCCGTCATCGCGTGGAAGTCTTCCCCGGTGCGGCGCACCAGCACGACCTCGACGCTCCGGTCCCCGTCCCGGACGAGCGCCTCGAACTGCCCCTCCGCCAGCGTGCCGTGGGCTCCGTAGTGCAGACCGGCCAGAGTCTGCGAACCGTGCTCCCCGGCGCGGGTCAGGACGTACTGGGCGGCTTCCTCGCGGCGTTTGGCCTGCCGCTTCTCCCAGTCCTGCCGCGCCTGCGCCTCGGCCTCGCTCCACTCCGCCGGGACGACGGGATCGGTGCCGTAGACCCGGGCGACCAGGTCCGGCACCTGTCCGGGGATGCCCCACGCGCCTGCGTCGGCCTTCGCCGCCCGCTCGACCTCGGCGGCCGTGCGCAGCAGGAGGTAGCGGCCGTAGATCCCCTCGGAGTCGCGCAGGATCTGCGGCACGCCGTCGTCGTCGAGGCGGATACCGGTGATGACAACGGTGGGCCGGGACAGCCGGCGGGGGCGCTGCACGCCGTCGTGGCGGTGGAGGCGTCCGATGCGCTGGAGGAGCAGGTCCATCGGAGCGAGGTCGGTGATCAGCAGATCGGCGTCGACGTCGAAGGACTGCTCCGCGAGCTGGGTCGCGACGACGATCATCCTGCCGGGACGCCCGGATCCCTCGGCCGGTGGTCCGAGGAGCTTCAGCACCTCCTGCGTACGGTCCGCCCGGTGGCCGGCGTGCAGGCGCCCGTGCAGGAGCCGGACATCAGCGCCGAACTCCTTGCGGAGGGCCTCGAACGTGGACTGGGCGCGGGCCACGGTGTTCCGGATGACCAGCACGCATCCGCCGTCGACCAGCCGCTCCTTCAGATAGTCGACCACGGCGGCATCCTGCGCGACTTGGGCGTCGGTCCGCGTCGGCTGTTCATCGAGCACCTCGACCCGCACCTGAAGGTCCTCACGCCAGGATGCGGTGCTCTCCACCAACAACTCCGGCCGCCCGTCCGGCCCCGCCCAGGCCGCCGTGACGCTCGGATAGCCCTCCGGCTCGGGCAGCTCCAGGGCCGCCGAGGCCTCCGCCGACCGTGCACCGGCCAGGTAGGCGGCGACCAGGCGGCGCCGCTGCTCCGGCGGCAGCGTCGCCGACAGCAGCACCACCGGCACGCCGGCCTGCCCGAGCCACCACAGGCCCTCCAGCAGGAACTGCGACATGTAGACGTCGGCGGCGTGGACCTCGTCGAGGATCACGACCTTGCCCACCAAGCCGGCCATCCGCAGCATCACGTGCTTGGTACGGGTCGCGGCGTACAGGAGCTGGTCGATGGTGCCGACCGCGAACGGGCTCAGCAACCCGCGGCGGCGGCCGAGGAACCACTCGGCGGGGGCCCGGCGCTCCCCGTCCGCGCAGCCGTCGAAGCAGTCGGTCTGCATACCGAACTCGTCTTCCCCCACCGAAGCGAAGGGGTCGTCGGCGTCCTGCCCCCACTCCCCCGCGCCCTCCAGCAGGCCGCGCCACTCCTTGTTGAACATCCGCTTGCCGTGCAGCAGCGCGACCTGGCCCTCCAGCCCATCGCCGACCTCGCGCAGCCACGACCGGACCTGGGTGAACATCGGGTCCGCCGTCGCCTGGGTCGGCATGCCCAGGAACGCCCCGTCCGCACCGTGACGCGCTGCCAGCAGCTCGGCCGCCGCCAGCGCCGCCTTCGTCTTGCCCTCCCCCATCGGCGCCTCGACGATCACCAGACCGGACCCACCCATCCGACGCACCACGTCGAGGACCAACTCCTGCGAAGGCCTGGTCCCGTGGCCGAACCTGTCCCGGAACGTCTCCGGGCCAGGCGCCGCCAACGCTCCCCATCCACCGCGCAGTTCGAGCCTCGACCACGCCGCCGCAGCCCGCTGCCGCGCCTGAGACATCGCCACCTTCGCCAGATCGGACACACCCGTGAAGTGCCGCTCGTCGCTGGCGATCCAGTCCGCCATCACCACGAAACCGGACAGCTGAAGCTGCGCCGCCCGGCTCGGCACCAGCACCGGCTCCACCGCGGCCAGCGGCGACTCCCCCTCATAGCCGAGCTCCCGCGAGAACGCCTCCACCAGCGCCGACTGCGCGAGCTTCCAGGGGCGGCCGATTCCCTGCAGCTTTTCGTTCTTCTTCGGCGGGCTCAGCTGCCCCAACGTCGGGATCAGCCCGTGGTGGCCGGCGACCAGCGGCCAGACCCAACCGACCTGCTCCTGCGACCACTTCGCTTCGGTGAGCAGCGCCTTCAGCACCCGGCCACCGGCCTTGTCATGCCGCCAAGACGAGCCCTTCACCGCGTACTTGTCCCAGGTGAGCCCCGCTTGACGGACCGCAGCCTCGCCGGCGGCATCGAGATGCTGAAACGCCGGGGTGGCCTTGCCACAGTCATGAATCCCGCACAACCAGGCGAACAGACGCCGCCCCTTACCCGCTCCCCCCGCCAGAGCGTCCAGGCGCCACCGCGTCACCGGCGGCAGGTAGCGATCCCAGACAATCTCGGCCACCGCCGCAGTGTCCAGCATGTGCGACAGCAGAAGGTTGGCCGTCCCCCCGGCCCGCCCAGCGGACTTACCCCACAGCGCACCCAGCCACCCCCTGACCTCGGGCGGGTACCACTGCCAACGATCCTCAACCATCGTCTCAACCTCCACGTGCAGGTACGCTTCGAGAGCGTAGGACACGGCACTGACAACTCGCCTCGGAGCAAAGAAATATGACGGTCACACATCGACTCCCCTCCGGGCTGCCATCCGATCGAACTGAATCAATCAGGCCCCTCGCCCGCTAATCACCGCAGGTCAGAAAGCGTCGGCCCCGCGCTCGCGGGGATTGCTCCCCCGGCTGGCGCGACGTCACCGACGTCGGACGGTCGGCCCCGCGCTCGCGGGGATTGCTCGGATCGCAGTACGTCCAGCAGGCCCAGATGTGGGTCGGCCCCGCGCTCGCGGGGATTGCTCTTTCGAGGAGCGGTGGGGGCAGGCGCGGATCACGTCGGCCCCGCGCTCGCGGGGATTGCTCACGGGGCGCCCCCCGGCCGGGTTGGCCGGGGGAGTCGGCCCCGCGCTCGCGGGGATTGCTCCAGTTCGGCCTCGGCCCAGGCGCGCAGCCGGTCATCGGCCCCGCGCTCGCGGGGATTGCTCCTGTCGCTCACCGCCTTCTACAAGCAAGGCCGGATCGGCCCCGCGCTCGCGGGGATTGCTCGGCGGTCGGGTCGGTGTCGGCGAGGGTGAGCGGATCGGCCCCGCGCTCGCGGGGATTGCTCCCTGTTCGCCAAGAAGCTGGGTGCGGCTGGCCGATCGGCCCCGCGCTCGCGGGGATTGCTCCGGTGAGCACGGGTTGGTCCCCCTGGCGGGTGTGATCGGCCCCGCGCTCGCGGGGATTGCTCCTGGCCGCCTACGCGGAACGGCTGATGGAGACGATCGGCCCCGCGCTCGCGGGGATTGCTCCGCGGCCGGGTCGCTCTGCTGGGGCTGGGTGGGATCGGCCCCGCGCTCGCGGGGATTGCTCCCCCGAGGTGTCGATCTACCAGTACGTCACCGAATCGGCCCCGCGCTCGCGGGGGTTTCTCCCCTTCGGATGGCCAGATCCCTCGGTTCCTGCTATCGGCCCCGCGCTCGCGGGGGTTGCTCCGGCGTAGCCCCGCTGGACAGTTCCGGGGTTGTATCGGCTCCGCGCTCGCGGGGGTTGCCCCACCGCCCGGGGCGACGGCGTGGACCAGGGCTCGTCGGCCCCGCGCTCGCGGGGGTTGTTTCGGCCGCCATGGGGTGGTGCGGTGAAGCGGGCGCTCGGCCCCGCGCTCACGGGGGTTGCTCCGGCCTCGTCCCGCCCACGCTCGACCAGCTCAGCGCGATCGCCCGCCCGATCGGGATCCCGCTCTGGCATCTGTTCCGCGACGAGTAGCACTGGCCGGCCGCACCGCCGTACGGCCGGCCGGGGAGTCACTTCTCGGGGTTCGGCGGCGGGTCGGCCGGCGGCGGCGGGGTCTTCGGTGCCGCCGGCGGTGCCTTCGGGCCACCGATTCCGCCCGAGCCGCCGCTGGGGTCCTTCTGCGGGGTCATGTCGTCCTCCTCGATCTCCTCGTCCGCCAGGATCGGGATCTCGCCCAGCGGCGGCATCAGGGGGTGCCGCCCGCGGTTTGGGCCCGCGGTCTCACGGCGGCCCCGACTCCAAGCGCCCTGGCGTTTAGGGGGGATGGTCGCGCTCATGGTGTCCTCTCTGTGACTGTCCTGCCGGGTCACCCATGATGGGGCCTCAGCCCCACCCGTTGCCGAACGTCCCCACCGGATGGCCGAGGTCCGCACACGACGCACAGATGACCCGCGAGTACAGCACCGCAGGGCCGCGCACGATCGACTCGACACCGCCCAGCATCGACGCCGAACCCGCCGGAGACCCGCAGGTCGAACAGGTCCGAGTCGCTCGGGCCTCGGTGTAGCAGGGCCAGCAGACGACTCGGCGCGGGTCCTCGGTCAGCAGCGCCATGGGCTGGATGCTGGTCAGGTGCGCGCAGAGCCGCAGCGTGCCGTATTGCCGGGCCTGGTCCATGGTGGTGGCGTCTCGCACCCACTGGCTGGCCTCCTCCATGGGAACCGCTCCGGCCTGTCGGACGCCGGCCTCCGCGAGCAGCCTGTCCGTGTGGGCCGCGCTCGCTCTGGCCTGGTCCACAGGGAGGTGAAGGCCGACCAGCTCCCGGCATCGTCGGCGGCCCAGGCCTTTCGAGACGAGATCCGGGCCTCCTTGAAGTAACTGCCGATCAGCTTCGCGTCTCAGCGGCCACCCACTCCAGGTAGGCGGCCGATCCAGTGATCACCGGCACCCCGACGACCTCCGGCGTGTCGTAGGAGTGCAGCTCAACGATGCGCGCGCACAGCCGATCAGCCAGGCTCGCCCGGGACTTGAAGTCGACCCGCCACTCGGCGGAGTCCTGCACCGCACCGTCCCACCAGTAGACGGACTGGACGCGGTAGACCTGCGCACACGCGGCCAGGCGGTCACGGATCACCGCCGAAGCGAGCCCACGGGCCTTTGCCTCGTCGTCATGGGTCGTCGTCACCACAACGAAGTCACTGATCGTCATACCGTGACGGTACCCGGCATCGACCGCCGCCCACACTCTGCCCGACGGACCTACCCCACAGCACGCCCAGCCAGCCCCTGACCTCGGACAGGTACCACTGCCAACGGTCTTCAACCATCGTCTCAACCTGCACGTGCGAGTACGCTTCGAGAGTGTAGGCCACGACACTGACAACCAGCCCTGGGGCAAGGAGAGATGGCAACAACGCATCGGCTGTTCGACAGCGCCTCAACCGATCGAACTGAATCAATCAGGCCCCTCGGCCGCTAATCACCGCAGGTCAGGAAGTATCGGCCCCGCGCTCGCGGGGGTTGCTCGGTGGACGCCCGGATCGACCCGTCCTGGCGGGCATCGGCCCCGCGCTCGCGGGGGTTGCTCCGACCCAGATACCCGGTTCGGGGCGCAGCGGGAATCGGCCCCGCGCTCGCGGGGGTTGCTCCCGGCCGTGCCCCGTACCTGATGACGGGCACGGATCGGCCCCGCGCTCGCGGGGGTTGCTCCCCGCCAGTGCGCGTCAAGGTGCACGCCGCCCGATCGGCCCCGCGCTCGCGGGGGTTGCTCCGTTGAGATCCGGCCCGGCTGGCGCGAGCAATCATCGGCCCCGCGCTCGCGGGGGTTGCTCGACGTCGGACTTGCGGCTGGCGGGGGGCATCGCATCGGCCCCGCGCTCGCGGGGGTTGCTCCGAGGAGTGGATCGTCCCGATCTGCGCCGAGTGATCGGCCCCGCGCTCGCGGGGGTTGCTCGCTGGCGCCCCACGGGGTGGCCCTGGTGGTGGTATCGGCCCCGCGCTCGCGGGGGTTGCTCCACGGGTACCTCCGTGGATCACAGGGTTGGTTGATCGGCCCCGCGCTCGCGGGGGTTGCTCCGGCCGGTACGACAGCACCTACGTGGTCGACCGAATCGGCCCCGCGCTCGCGGGGGTTGCTCCCCGTCTTCCGCAATCCCGTCGAGCTTGTCGCAATCGGCCCCGCGCTCGCGGGGGTTGCTCCCACCACCTCGCCGCCCGGCTCGATCTTCAGGTATCGGCCCCGCGCTCGCGGGGGTTGCTCCCATCGCTGGCCTACTCTCCGCGCGGCGTGCGAATCGGCCCCGCGCTCGCGGGGGTTGCTCCGCAGAGGGCCGCAGCTCGGGCGGCGTGACGTCATCGGCCCCGCGCTCGCGGGGGTTTCTCCCACCATGACCGGCGGCAGGACCCGGTGGCCACATCGGCCCCGCGCTCGCGGGGGTTGCTCCAGATAAAGACTCTTCTCGCGCCGCCGCGAAACATCGGCCCCGCGCTCGCGGGGGTTGCTCGGCGGCCTCCCACTCAGACGACCACAGCAGTTCGCGGTGCTCACTCCTTCGCCCGATGATGCTGGCCCGACGAGACGACAAAATAGGCGTGGACGCGTCAAACTGTTCGCGAATTGAGTCGCTGAATTCAACAAGTTCCCTGCGGAACTGGGCGTACGAGTCGCCAAAGGAGACCACCGGCCGTGGGCCCGGCCGCGGTCCAGGGCCGTCCCACCTAGCACGCCGAGCCAGCGCCGAGGTCTAGGAGAGAACAGCTGGCTCTCCCTCAGTGCCGCCCAGACTGCTGCGGGCACGGGATTTTTCCGAGGGTGGTTGATTTCTTTCAGGACCATCTTCGCGGCTTAGTCTCCCTGGTCGGCCGCAGATCGCAATAACAGCACGGGAGTTAGACGCCTATGGGCGCTAACCACGTCGAGCGTGACCGAGTTCAAGGTCTTCCAGGCTTGGGAAGCCTTCGCTGAGAACGGTTCCGGACCCTCGATCCGCACCAGAGCCAGAGCATTCAGCAGCTCCCGCCACATTTGCGCGACCTCGTCCAAATCAAATGTCTTCTCAGCGATCTTAAGAAGACATCTCATTTGGAGAGTCTTCGGATGCAGATGAGAGCTGCGGCGAAGTGGTCGGCCTTGCGTTCGTAACGGCGGTGGAGTCGGCGGAATCCGCCGAGCCAGGCGACGGTGCGCTCGATCACCCAGCGGTGCCTGCCGAGGCGCTGGGAGGAGTCGATGCCTCGGCGGGTGATGCGGGCGGGGATCTGTCGGCGGCGAAGGTAGGCGCGGATGAAGCGGTGGTCGTAGGCTTTGTCGCCGTGCACTTTGCCGGGTCGGCGCCGCCCGGGGCCGCGTCGCGAGCGGATCGGCGGGATGGCGTCGACGAGCGGTATCAGGGCCTGGCTGTCGTGGACGTTGGCCCCGGAGATCGCGAGCGACAGGGGTAAACCGGTGCGTTCGGTGAGCAGGTGGATCTTCGACCCGCACTTGCCCCGATCGACAGGATTCGGACCTGTCAGCTCCCCTTTTTCAGGGCCCGCATGTTCACCGAGTCGACCGCGTACCTCGGCCAGTCCAGCTCCCCCCGTGAGCCGAGCTCGTCCAGGACGACCCGGTGGAGCTTGGCCCACACCCTGGCCCTGCTCCACTCGGTGAAGCGCCGGTGGGCGGTAGGCCCGGATGGGCCGAAACAAGGCGGCAGCTGAGCCCAGGTACACCCCGAGGTGGCGACGAACACGATCGCCGCCAACACCTCACGATCCCCGTGCCGCCGCCGGCCTCCGCCCTGCGGACGTACCGGAGCTTCCGGCACCACCAACTGGAACAGCTCCCACAACTCGTCCGGCACCAGGCGCTCCACGATCGTCACGGAAGCAGCCTGCAAGCCCAAATGAGATGTCTTCTAAGAACCCTGATCGTCTCCAGCTGCTGTTCCCCCGCAAGGACGAACGTGATCGCGGCTTCTCGTCGCGTGTTGCCGCGCCATTCATCGTGGGCCGCCTGCGAGGCGACCTCGGCAGTCCGCTGGGCAGCGCGAGTCTGCCGCAGGCCGACGATCAAGGCAGCGGGCACCCCGAGGATCGCGGCCCCTGATGCTGCAAGCGCTGATATCGCTTCAACTTGCATGCAGTCATGATGCCCCGGCTGGCGAGTGGTTGGGCTGAGACCCGCGAACCGGGGGATGCGGAGCGGCTGTTCTTGGGGTCGGCCAGCATCTCTCACATGCTGTGCGGTCGGCGTCCTCTCAGCTGCCGGCCGCAGGTGGTGCATCGGCCTTCGGCCGATGCGGCGGTGCCGCGCCCGTTTCGCTGCGTCTGGCCGAACGGCGGCGCGAGTGTCCTTCCATCGGAGGTGTTGGGCTTCCGGCCGCGCGGGAGCCCCGGTGGGGGCTCCTCCGGCGCCCGCCCCCACCGGATCCGGGTCGGTCAGCTGGCGAGAGCTTCGCCGAGTCGGTCGTGGGCGAGGCCGGCGAGGGTGCGGTGAAGGGCCTCGGCGCGGGACCGGACCAGCCCGTCCCGGAACGCTGCTGGCAGCTGCTGCCAGACCCCAACGGCCATGTCAGCAGCGGCGGCCGGGTCGCCGTCCATGCTCAGGCAGGTCGCGGCGTCCATGGTCAGCAGGGCCCGGGTCATGACGGACGGCGATTTGGTGAGGGCGAGGGCTGCATCCTGTTCGGCGTTCGCCTCGCGGGTGCGGCCCATCAGCGTGAACGCCTGGGACAGGTGGACGTGATGCTTCTGGAGCGGGTAGCCGAACCAGGTGTCGGCGGCCTGCGCGGAGTTCAGGTGTTCGGCGATGTTACGGGCGTCCGCGACCGCGCGAAGGGCCCCTCGGTGGTCACCGATGGAGGCCAGGGCGCGCGCGGTGACGGCGGCGGCCAGAGCTGCGGCGGCCGTGGGGGTTCGGCCTGCCTCGCGACGAGCGCAGATAGCCAGGTTCGCGGCAGCGTTCGGGGCGCCGTAGTTCAGCGGGACCATCGCGTGCCGGGCCAGGACCCAGGCCAGCATGTGCCGATCACCGGACTCGCGGGCGGCCTTCTCGGCGGTGGCGAACCAGCCGTGGGAGTCGCGCTGGTCACCCCGGTCGTGCTGGATGATCGCAACCAGTCCGGTGATCCCAGCCGCGGTGCGGGCCAGGTCGGTACGGGTGCCGGCGGGGTGCGGGCGGCTGAGGACGTCTTGCAGGAGACCGAGGTCCTGGCGCATCTGTGTCAGCACGACCCCGGGCGCCCGACCGTGGTAGCCGCCGCGGTGGCGTTCGAACGCCCCGTCGAGGTAGGCGAGGTCGCCAGCGTCGGAGCCGGACAGTCCGGCGTCGATCCCCTCTCGCGCCTCCGCGATGCCGGGCAGCGCGGCGACACCTGTCGCCAGTGCCGCCGCGCCGAGAAACTGTCGTCGATTCACCGCCGTACCCTCCTCTCCTTCGTCTTCGACCGGCTGCTGGTGGAGCCTGCGCCAGCGCCGCGAGGTGGCCACTGCTCGGGCGACCTCCTCCACCGAGAGCCCGTACCCGTCGGCCAGCAGCTGGTGCCACCTCGGGGTGGGCAGACGTCGCTCGGTCTCCCAGCGCTTCAGGTTCTTCGGGTCGAACCACGTGCCGCCTTGAGCGTCCTGTAAGAGCAGGGCCTGCTCGTCGCGGGTGAGTTCGGCGGTCTCCCGGATCCGCCTCAGCACGGCGCCGATGCCGTCTGGTGCCATCATGCCCGTCCTCAAGCCTTTGACTGACTGGTGCCCAATCCTGGCCCCCCAAAGCGGCCCCCGTGCGAGAAATGCACCCCCTGCTGGCACCACTACGGGCTGTAGTTGACTGTGTACCAGCCGAGTAGAGATCGGGCGAGATCAGGCCCTTCCCTCCGCACGGCACCCCCAAGCCCCCAGCTCCGGCCTGACGCCCCGAAGGGTTCCTTCGACATGCGCGTGTGCAACAGCAGCTTCTTCCTGGTCCGCGATCCCGTCTCCGTCCCCATGAGCCGCCAGCGGCTCGGCCGGCTGATCAAACAGTGGGGGGTCCGCACGGACAACGACAGCCGCCTGGCCCTGGACACCGTGATCTCGGAACTCGTCACCAACGCGGTGCGGCACACCAGCGGAGCGATGCTCACCGTCGGGGTGCACGCCGACCTCGACCTGCGCCGCCTGATCATCGAGGTCTACGACGGCTCGCGGGCCCTGCCCCGCCACCAGGTCTCGGGCCCGGACGCGGAGGCGGAGGCCGGCCGGGGCATCTTCCTGGTCGAGCGCCTGGCCCTCGCCCACGGGGCCGAGCACACCGTACGGGGCAAGAAGGTCTCGGCCGAGGTGGCCCTGCCCGAGCAGCCGCTCACCCGCCGCCAGCTCCTCGTCCACCCCCGCAGGGCGGCCCGCGCGGTGGCCCGCCGCCTGTCGGGCCACCGCCGCCCGCCGATACACCCGCCCGCCCTGGCCGCCACCGCCACCGCCACCGGCACCGGCACCGGCACCCGCTGACGCCCTTGCCCACAGCCATGATCGAGAGGACGACATGACCACCACCCAGCACAGCACAGCGATCACGGACCCCGCCCGGTTGCACGGCCGGGCGGCCGTCCGCAGCTTCCTGGAGGGCCCCTCGCTCACGGCGGCCGACCTGTCGATGGTCCTACTGGTCCGCGAGGACAGCGAGGACGCCGACCGGCCGATGCCGACCGTCACGGTCGCCGAGATCCCGCAGACGGTGCGTGACCTGGCCTCCCTGGGCGTCCGCTCGGTGAAGGTGTTCGCCAACAGCCTGCATCGCGACGCCGAGGCGTCCGGCGCCGTCGCACCCGACAGCCTGATGGTGCGGGCCATCCACCCGCAAAGGACGCCGAGCCGGGCATCGCGGTGATGACCGAGAACTGCCTGTGCGGCCACACCGACACCGGCGAATGCCACCTGACCAGCGCTGGCCGGATCGACCTGGACCGCACAGCAGCGATGATCGCCGCCCAGGCCGTCATCCAGGCCGAGGCCGGCGCCGACATCGTGGGACCGGCCGCGATGGTCCGGGGCACCACCTCCTGCGTGCGCCAAGCCCTGGACGAGAACGGCCACCGCGACGTGGCGACCATGCCCCATCTGATCTTCGACTCCGCCCTCTACGAGGGCTACCGGGCCACCATGCGGGCCACCCCGGCCTCCGGTGCCCACCGACCGTTCCAGATCAGCCCGCGCCAGCCGGAAACCGCGGTGGACACCGGTCTGGCTTTCGTCGGCGAGGGGGCCGACATGCTGCTGCTGGAACCAGGGATGCTCTCGGTGGATGTGCTCACCACCCTCAAGCAGAAGACCGCGGCGCCGCTGATGCCGTTCTCCGTCTCCGGCGAGTACACCCGGCTCGCCCCGTTCGATCCGGGCACCGGGCGGCGGGACTTCCGCCCGCTGCTGGAGCTGTTCATGATGCTCAAGCGCTCGGGTGCCGAGCGGATCATCACCTATGCCGCTGCTGACCTCGCGCGGCTGCTGGCCGGCTGAGCGGCCGGGCGGATCTCCGACAGGATCGCCTCGGCGCCCTGGTCCAGGAGAAGGCCGGCCACCTGAATGCCCAGCTTCTCCGGCTCCGAGACGGGGCCGGAGAAGCTGGCCTCGACCTGGTTCGTCCCGTCCAGGGAGGTGACCTGCGCGTGCAGCGACAGCGTGTCGCCGGCGGCCTTCGCGTAGGCGCCGACCGGAACCGAGCACCCGCCGTGCAGTTCGCCGAGCATTGCCCGCTCGGCCCGAACCTCCGCGTCCACTACCAGGTCGCCGGTGTCGGCCAGAATTTCGCGGGCCAGCTCGTTGTCCTCGCGGATCTGGATCCCGAGCGCCCCCTGACCGGGGCTCGGGGGGAACTGGCCAAGCGGCAGCAACTCGCCGATCGCGCCGTCCAAGCCGAGTCGCACCAACCCGGCCGCCGCCAGAACGACGCCGTCGAGGTTCATCGTCTTGAGCTTGTTCAGCCGGGGCGGCACGTTTCCGCGGATCGGCACGAAGACCAGGTCCGGGCGGACGTGCAGCAGCTGGGCGATCCGGCGGGCCGCCGACGTGCCGACCCGGCCACCCTGCGGCAGGTCGGCCAGCGTCGAGCCGCACAACGCATCCCGCACGTCCTCGCGGCCGGGCGGGGGCAGCAGCACCAGGCCGGGCGGGTTGCTGGTCGGCAGGTCTTTCAACGAGTGGACGATCACGTCCACCTCACCCCGCACCAGCGCGGCTTCCTGCTCGGTGGAGAACGCGGAGCCGCCCGAGTGGGCCGACACCTGCGACAGGGCCGTCTTCCGGTCCCGGTCACCGCCTTCAAGGATCACCTGGTGCCGGAACTCGACGTCGGGGAAGCGGTCCCGCAACGGCGCCAGGAACTCCCTGACCTGCGCTCGCGCGAGGTGACTGGCCCGCGATCCGACAATCAGCGTCCGCATTCCCGAACTCCCGGCACCTGAAGAGATGTTGACCGCATTCTACTCGAACACGGGCCTACCTTTTTCCGACGGTTTGTCGGAGTCGTGATTGGAGAGATCGAATGCCGTCCACCCGCCGCACGATCCGCATCGGCGCCCGCGCCTCGGCCATGTCGCTAGCCCAGGTTGCAAGCGTCCGGGCCGACCTGGCCGCACTCCACCCCGACGTGACCACCAAGCTGGTGGCGTTCGTCGCGGCCGGCGACCGCGAGCCCGGCGAACAGGCCGAACTGCACGACAAGGGCGCCTTCACCGGCGACATCGAGGAAGCCCTGCTGAGCGGGGTGTGCGACCTTGCGGTGCACTGTATGAAGGACGTGGCAGGCGACCCGCTGGTCACCCCGGGCACCGTCTTCGCGGCCCACCCCGAGCGGGCGAACATTCGTGACGCCCTGATCCACCCGGGCGGCCTCACCCTCGACCAGCTGCCGCCCGGCACCCGGGTCGCCACCTCGGCGGTGCGGCGTGTCGCCCAGCTCACCCGCAGCCACCCCCACCTGGACCTGGTGCCGATCAGGGGGACGGCGAACCTGCGGCTGGCGGTCCTGGAAGCCGGGGAGGTCGATGCTCTGGTGCTGGCCGCCTCCGGGCTGGAGCGCATCGGTGAACAACACCGGATCAGCCAGGTCCTGACCGTCGAGCAGATGTGCCCGCCGCTGGGGGCAGCCGTGCTCGGCTTGCAGTGCCGCGAGGATGACGCCGACCTGATCGACCTCCTCACCCCACTCGGCGACCGCGCCACGACGCGGGAGATCACCGCCGAGCGGGCCCTGCTCAACGCCCTGCGCGGGCACTGCAACAGCCCGATCGCCGGGTTCGCCCGCGCCTTCGAGGACGGGCACCTGGGCCTTCGCGCGATGGTCTTCTCCCCGGACGGCGCCACCGTGCTGGAAGCCCGCCAATCGGCCGGCCAGCTCAGCCCGGAAGCGCTCGGCGTGGGGGTCGCCGCCACCTTGATCCGCGACGGCGCCCGCGAGCTGATCGACTCGATCGACCACTGACCTCGCCCCTCGGAGGCGCCGGGGCCCTGCCCGGCGGCCTCCGGGAGGCCGTCGCAGGGCGATGCCGTTTGGCTCCCCGAGGGGGCTACCGCGAGCCGGTCGGCTGTCGCGGTTCTGTTTTCGCATCATCTTCCCTTGCCAACAATCCTCAGCCATCGTCTTGACCTCCACGTGCGAGTACGCTTCGAGAGCGTAGGCAACGACACTGACAACCAGCCCTGGGGCAAGGAGAGATGGCAGCGACGCATCGGCTGTTCGACGGCGCCTCTACCGATCGAACTGAATCAATCAGGCCCCTCGCCCGCTAATCACTGCAGGTCAGGAAGTATCGGCCCCGCGCTCGCGGGGGTTGCTCCACGGTGATCACCACCCCGCACATCACGGCGTCATCGGCCCCGCGCTCGCGGGGGTTGCTCCTGGGACACGTGGGCGCTGCCCGGTCTCTACTGATCGGCCCCGCGCTCGCGGGGGTTGCTCGGGTGGTCCCGGTCCGGCCCGACCACCCGCCAGATCGGCCCCGCGCTCGCGGGGGTTGCTCCCACCGCCGATCCCAGGCGAGGCCTTCCACGTAATCGGCCCCGCGCTCGCGGGGGTTGCTCCCGGTGGGAGGAGTACTCACCGGTCCGCGGCGAATCGGCCCCGCGCTCGCGGGGGTTGCTCCCGTGCGGACACGGTTCGAGCCCGCGATCCGCTATCGGCCCCGCGCTCGCGGGGGTTGCTCGGTGTCGGTCAGCTCCCGGCGGATGCGGGCGTTATCGGCCCCGCGCTCGCGGGGGTTGCTCCGCCTGCGGCTTCCGGGACCAGCGGACGTAGTCATCGGCCCCGCGCTCGCGGGGGTTGCTCTACATGTACACGAAAGCCGAGTTGACCCGCGCGGTCGGCCCCGCGCTCGCGGGGATTGCTCCTGCGCGAGCAGCAGAAGCACGTCATCACCGTCATCGGCCCCGGGCTCTCGGGGGTTGCTCCGGCTGGGTACGCCTGGACTGGGTGCTGCCCATGTCGGCCCCGCGCTCGCGGGGTTGCTCCACTCTGTATTCACGGTCGACGTCCATGTGGGGTCCTCAGCCTCCCGGTGATGTCCCTTGCTGTCGCCGAGGGCGGTGGCTGGTGAGTTCCTGCCGCCGGTCGGGGGAGGGCTTCAAGCCGTTGCGCGCCTTCGAGGTCCGCTTGGTGCTCTTGGCCTTGCGCGGGCGCTTGTGGCCTGCGTCCGCCTGGCCGTGTCGGTGCTGGCTGCTCGGAGGATCGCGGGCGGTTCGGGGAAGACCGCAAGCCCCGCTGCGCCCCGCGCAGCGGAGGCCGGGGCGGCGCCGTTCCAGCGGGCCCGGGGCCGCAGCGCTTACCCGGCCTACACCTGAGAAGCGCCGGAGCCGCACACGTACGGTGCCCGGCCGGCGGCCGCGTGGCGGAGGAGGGTGAGGGCCTGTTCGGAGGGGGAGTTGGCGGGGGTGGTGCACACGATGAGCGCCTGGTCTGGTGAGCGGGCGATGGACAGGGTCTGCTGGGTCACCGTGACCGTGCCGACGACGGGGTGGTGCAGCTCGTAGGACGAGGCGTCGCACGGCACTACGCGGTGGTCTGCCCACAGGGCGACGAACTCCTGGCTCTTCATGGTCAGTTCGCCGATCAGACCCGCGAGCAGCGCGTCCTCCGGATGTCTGCCGACGGCGATGCGCAGGTTGCCGACCACCGCGCGTGCCTTGCGTTCCCAGTCCGCGTACAGGTCTCGGCAGTGCAGGTCGAGGAAGAGCATCCGGCTCATGTTCGGTCGTCGTGCCGGGTCGTCCGGGCTGAGGAGGTCGAGGTGGCCGGCCAGCAGGGCGTGTCCGAGGGTGTTCCAGGCCAGGACGTCGGTGCGGCGGCCGAGCACGATCGCGGGGACGCCGTCGACGGCGCGGAGGAGGTCCCGGGTTTCGTCGGCGAGTTTCTCGGGCCGTGGGCGGCGTGGCCGGGGTGTGTGGCGGGCGGTGTCGGCGAGCCGGTCGAGGTGGGCGCGCTCGTGGGTGTCGAGCAGGAGTGCGCCGGCGATGGCGTCGAGTACCTCGGCGGAGGCCCCGCGGGACAGGCCCTGTTCGAGCCGGGTGTAGTAGGAGACGCTGACGCCCGCGAGTTGGGCCAGTTCTTCGCGCCGGAGCCCGGCCACCCGTCTGCGGGGCCCGAGGTCGCGCAGGCCGACGTCCTCGGGCCGCAGCTGCGCCCGTCGGGCTTGGAGGAAGGCGCCGAGTGGGCCTGGTCCGTTCATCGCCCCAGTATTCGGTGGCGGCCCGGTCCCTGCCACACCCTGCGAGGGGTAGGACAAGCCGGGAGTGGTTGGTGCCCGTCCGGGTGTCCAGGATCGGTCTCATTCGGCCACCAACTCGGCCGCGTACCCCGGACCCGAGGACGGACCGCATGGATCAGAACATGAACGAGAGCATGGACCAGAACATGGATCAGGACCCCGACCAGATCACCCTGGGCGACGTCACCGTCACCCGCGTCAAGGAGTTCTACGGCTCGACCGGGCTGGCGCCGGGCCAGTTCTTCCCGGACAGCCCCGACGGTTCGTGGGACGAGCACCGCGACTGGCTGGTGCCCGACTTCTGGGACCCGGAGGCGGACGAGTGCCGTACGGCGATCCAGTCCTGGCTGCTGCGCAGCGAGGGGCGCACGATCCTCGTGGACACCGGCGTGGGCAACCACAAGGACCGTCCTTACGCGCCGGTGTGGAGCCGCCTGGACACGGGCTACCTCGACAACCTCGCCGCTGCCGGCGTGCGGCCCGAGGACGTCGACGTCGTGGTCAACACCCATCTGCACGTCGATCACGTGGGCTGGAACACCCGCCTGGACGGCCGGGACTGGGTGCCGACCTTCCCGAACGCCACGTATCTGATGCCCCGGCGGGACTTCGAGTTCTGGGACCCGGCCAACGGGCACAGGAGCGTACTGGGCCGGGGGAACCAGAACGTGTTCGAGGACAGCGTCGCACCGGTCCACGCGGCGGGGCTGACACACCTGTGGGACGGGACGTACCGGATCGACGGGAATCTGCGTCTCGATCTCGCTCCCGGGCACACTCCCGGCTCGTCCGTGCTCACCCTGGAGTCCGGCGGCGACCAGGCCCTGTTCGTCGGGGATCTGGTGCACACCGCGTTGCAGATCGCGGAGCCGGAGACCAATTCCTGTTTCTGCGAGGACCCGGCGGAGTCCCGCGCGACCCGGCGCAGGCTGCTCGGCCGCGCCGCCGAGAACAACGCGCTCGTCCTCCCTGCGCACTTCGGCGGCCGAGGGGCGATGGAGGTCGCGCGCAGCGGGTCGAAGTTCGCGATCAAGGAGTGGGCGGGTTTCTCCCGGATCTCCTGACGTCCCGTCCGGAGATCCCTCAAGCGATGTCCCCTTCGTTCCCTTCCAGAGAGGAAGTCATCCCGTGTCCCGACAGGCAGATCCGGTCGCCGAAACCCCGGCGGGCGCCGTGCGCGGCGTCCGTGACGAGTCCGGCGAGCGCTTCCGCGCCCTTCCGTACGCGGCGGCGCCGGTCGGTGCCGGCCGGTTCGCCGCGCCCGCGCCGCACCCGGGCTGGTCGGGTGTCCGTGACGGCAGCAGGCCCTCGCCGACCGCTCCCCAGCCGGCCCGGGACTTCGGCCGGCTCGACATGAGCCCCTACTTCGGGCCGGGCTGGGTGCCCGGCGAGGAGTACCTGACCGTCGACGTCCACACGCCGGCCGCCGACGGGGGCGGGCGCCCTGTCATGGTCTTCGTGCACGGCGGCGGGTTCGTCACCGGTTCGAACCGTGCGGCGCTCTACGGCGGCGGCGCGTTCGCCCGCGACGGCGTCGTCCTGGTGACGGTGAACTACCGCCTCGGCGTGCCGGGGTTCCTGGAGCTGGCGGGTGCTCCGGCCAACCGCGGGCTGCTCGACGTGCTCGCCGCGCTCAGGTGGGTGCGGGGCTCGGTGGCGGCCTTCGGTGGCGACCCGGGGAACGTCACGGTCTTCGGCCAGTCCGCGGGTGCCACGCTCGTCGGCGCGCTGCTCGCGACTCCGGCGGCCGCCGGTCTGTTCCGGCGGGCGATCGTCCAGAGCGGCAACGGCTGCGGCGCGTTCACGCCGGAGCAGGCGCAGCGGGTCACCGCCGCGGTGGCGGCCGCGCTGGGCGTCGAGCCGACCGTGGAGGCGTTCGCCCTGGTCCCGGACGAGCGTTTCGTGGCGGTCCTGCCCGCGCTGGCCGGCCTGGATCTGCGGACCGGCACCGCTTCGGACCCGCTGGCCGGGCTCAGCCCGTTCAGCCTGGTCCTGCCGGCGCAGCCCGCCGACGCCCTCGCCGACGGCCCGGCCGCCGACGTCGATCTGCTCATCGGCACCACCACCGAGGAGGGGCACCTCTACGTCGTCCCGCAGGGCGGTCTGGAGTCCACCACGGACGCCGACGTGCTCGCCGTCGCCGCCCAGGTACACCCGGACCCGGAGGCGGCCCTCGCCGCGCACCGCGCGGTCCGGCCGGGTGCGACACCGGGTGAGCTGCGCTCCGCTGTGCTCGGGCAGGCCCTGTTCGAGGCCGGTACGGCGCGTCTGGCGCAGGCGCACGCGCGGGTCTCGGGCGGCCGTACGCACCGCTACTCGTTCGGGTACCGCTCGACGGCCCTGGGCGGACGGCTCGGCGCCGCCCACACCGTCGAACTGCCCTTCGTGTTCGACGTCGCCGACGAGCCGTGGCTGCACGGGGACACCGGACTGCTCGGCGCCGAACCCGCCCCGGCGGGGCTCGCAGCCCGGGTCCACGGTGCCTGGGTCGCGTTCGCCGGCACCGGGGACCCGGGCTGGGCCGCCTACGACCTGCGGCGACCCGTGGTGGAGGCCTTCGGCGGCTGAGCGCCGCCAGCAACCGCCAGGGGCTGCCAGTGGCCGCCCGAGACATGGCTCCCCCGAGGCCGGACGGGGGACGCGGACCTGGCTACTTCGGGTCCACGGTCCACCGTTCGGGCCTCGCCTCACCCAACGCCGAAGAGGTCACTCGGCCCTCAGCGGTTTGACGATCGTGTGGGTGATGATCTGTCCCTGGATGGTCTTGTTCCCTAGAGTCTGCTGACCGACCTGCTTGGCGGCGGGCTTGGCAACGGGCTTGGCGGCGACAGGCTGGGCGGGGGCCTCGGCGGTGGTGGTCTCGTCGGGCTGGTCGTCGGACATGGGCAGTCTCCTTCTGTTGTGCTCCGATCAGGCGTAGTCGATCTTGCCGTCCGAAGTCCTGGAACAGCCAGTCGATTACGAGCCATGGTCATCAGCAGCCGTAGCCGACCAGGCACACCAGCCCGGTGATCTTCAACTACGGGGTGCGAACATCTCATTGGCTCTCCCCCAGCTGTCCGTCCACCCGGGTCGCCGGGTCGCCGGTGGCCGCGGGCCCGGTCAGGCGACCAGGCGCAGCCAGGCTGCCGCGAGTGCGGCGTGGCCGGCGGGCGTCGGGTGGACGCCGTCCGCGGACCAGTGCTCCGGGCCGGCCGCGGCGGCGAGTTCGGCGAACATGCCGTCAGCGGCGAGCAGGTGCGCACCGTAGGTGCGGGCGAGCTTGCGCACGGCC
This sequence comes from Kitasatospora sp. NPDC058243, assembly GCF_042882025.1. Lineage (NCBI taxonomy): Bacteria > Bacillati > Actinomycetota > Actinomycetes > Kitasatosporales > Streptomycetaceae > Kitasatospora > Kitasatospora sp. NPDC058243. The sequence goes on along the minus strand of NZ_JBHVWW010000016.1, from coordinate 22,813 downwards.
TGGATCTTGGGGTCCAGGTCGGTGCGCCATTGCTGCCGCTGATGCTCTCCGATGAAGGCGGCGCCGGCCTCGATGACGCCGTGGATGGGCAGGAGGAACGGCTCGATGAGGATCAGCTGCGCGCCCGCCTCGGCGAGGGGCGCGAGCAGGCGGTCGTAGCCCGCTTCGAACTCCTCTGCGGGGATCACGCGCCCCTCCGGGTCCAGCGTGTGCCAGCCCATGTCGTTGACTCCGACGAGGATCGACACCACGTCCGGGCGGGCGTCGAGCACGTCGGTCTGCCAGCGGGCTTCGAGGTTCATCACCTTGTCGCCCGCGTTCCCGGTGTTCAGCCAGGTCACGGGCCGGTCCGGGTGCCGGAAGCCCCACTCGCCCGCGACGCGCAGCGGGTAGCCGTACCCGAGGGCGTCTTCGCTCTGCTGCCGTTGGCAGTCGGTGATCGAGTCGCCGGTGAACATCACGGTGCTTCCCGGTCGGATGGTGATCGTCATGTGCGCTCCTTGAACGTGAATATGGAGGTGGGCGTGGACGTGGACGTGAATTCGGTTGACGTGGACGTGAATTCGGGCGAGGAGAGGCAAGGCCGGACCTCTCGAAGGTGCCGGACCTCGCCGTCATCGGGCTGACAAGCGCCGCCATGTCACCGCCATGCCCCCGTAATCGCGCTGACGGCCCCCGAGGCCGGTGGGCCGCCGCCACCCGGGCCGGTGGCTTTTCTGCTTCAGTCGAGGATTCAGAGGATTCGGCAGCCCCGCGGATCCGACAGCAGAAGCCGCGAGACCGAGGTGCGGATGACGTCCAGCCCAGTTCCCAGTCCGTCCGCCAGCCCTTCTCCCAACCCGCCGGAGCACACGTCGGGCTGCTCGGCCGGCCGTCCGCTCGTGCCCGGTGCGGTCGCGTTGTCCGGGGTCAGCAAGGCGTTCGGCGTGGTCAGCGCCGTGGACGGGATCGATCTGGAGATCAGGCCGGGCGAGTTCTTCTCGATGCTCGGGCCGTCCGGGTCGGGCAAGACCACGGTGCTGCGCATGATCGCGGGCTTCGAGGCGCCGAGCGCCGGCCGGGTGCTGCTGGGCGGGGTCGACGTCACCGGCTTGCCCGCGTTCGACCGCGACGTCAACACGGTGTTCCAGGATTACGCCCTCTTTCCGCATCTGTCGGTGTGGCAGAACGTCGAGTACGGGCTGAAGGTCAAGCGGGTGCCGCGGGCGGAGCGGGCCGCACGGGTGGCCGAGGCGCTGGCGAGCGTGCAGTTGCCCTCCTTCGGTGACCGGCGCCCGGCCGAACTGTCCGGCGGGCAGCGCCAGCGGGTCGCGCTGGCCCGCGCGCTGGTCAACCGCCCGTCCGTGCTGCTGCTCGACGAGCCGCTCGGCGCCCTCGACCTGAAGCTCCGGCTGGAGATGCAGCTCGAACTCCAGCAGATCCAGCGCGAGGCCGGGATCACCTTCGTCCTCGTGACCCACGACCAGGACGAGGCGCTCACGATGAGCGACCGGATCGCGGTCCTCAACGCCGGCCGGATCGAGCAGGTCGGCACTCCCGCCGAGGTGTACGAGCGGCCGGCCACCGCGTTCGTGGCGGGCTTCGTCGGCACCTCGAACCTGCTCCGGGGCGCCTGCGCCGAGCAGGTCTTCGGCCGGCCCGGGACGTACTCGGTGCGTCCCGAGAAGATCCGCATCGCCCGTGCGGAGGACCCGACGGGGCCCGACGAGTACGGCGTCACCGGGACGATCGGCGAGGTCGTCTACGCCGGCGCGCAGACCCGCTTCCTGGTCGACCTGGCGGCGGGCGGGCGGCTGGTGGCCGTCCGGCAGAACCTCGACGGCTCCGGTCTCGACGGCTCCGGTCTCGACGACTCCGGTACCGACGCCTCCCGCCGCCGGGGGGCGAGCGTCCTCCTGGCCTGGCGGCGACACCACACCGTCCGTATCGACAACTCCTGACCCTCAACCCTTGACGAAAGCGATCGAGTTCATGAGCACCACGCGCCCCCGCCCCCTGCACCGCCGAACCCTCCACCGCCGCCCCCTGAGCGCCCTGGCGGCCGCGGCCGCCCTGCTGCTTCCCGTGGCGTGCGCGTCGAACTCCGGTGGCGGCGGCGGCACGGGCACCGGGTTCACCGCACCGGACATCCCCGCGCAGAAGTCCCTCGGCCCGGGCGAGGGCACCGTCAACATCGTCGCCTGGGCCGGCTACGTCGAGTACGGGCAGGACAACAAGGCCGTCGACTGGGTCACCCCGTTCATCCGGCAGACCGGCTGCAAGGTGAACCTCAAGGTGGCGGGCACCTCGGACGAGATGGTCGCGTTGATGAAGACCGGCCAGTACGACACCGTCTCGGCTTCCGGTGACGCGACGCTGCGCCTGATCGCGGGCGGCGACGTCGCGCCCGTCAATACCGCGCTCGTCCCCAACTATGCCGATATCTACCCCGGGTTGAAGAACCGCCCGTGGAACTCGGTCAAGGACGTACCGTACGGAATCCCGCACGGGCGCGGCGCCAACCTGCTGATGTACAACACCGACAAGGTCACTCCCGCGCCGACCTCCTGGGGCGCGGTCTTCACCCCGGACTCGCCCTACGCCGGTCACCTCACCGCGTACGACAGTCCTATCTACATCGCGGATGCCGCGCTGTACCTGATGAGGACCAGGCCCGAGCTCGGCATCAGGAACCCCTACGCCCTGACCTCCTCCCAACTGGACGCCGCGGTGGCGCTGCTCAAGGTCCAGAAGAAGCAGGTCGGCTCCTACTGGAGCGACTACACCAAGGAGCAGGCGGCGTTCGACTCCGGCGACGCCCTGATCGGCACCACCTGGGAGGTGATCCAGCAGGCGGTCGCCGCCGACGGCAGGGTGCGGACGCAGGCGGTCCTGCCCGTCGAGGGTTCCACCGGCTGGTCCGACACCTGGATGGTCTCGGCGCACGCCCAGCACCCCAACTGCGCCTACGCGTGGATGGACTACATCGTCTCGCCGTCGGCCAACGCGCAGGTCGCCGAGTACTTCGGCGAGGCCCCGGCCAACTCCAAGGCCTGCGCGCAGATCACCGACAACCCGGGCTTCTGCGCCGACTACCACGCCACCGACGAGAACTGGTGGAAGGACGTCTACTACTGGACCACGCCCACCGCGCAGTGCGCCGACGGCAGCGGCCGCGACGACTGCACCGCGTACGCCCAGTGGGTCACCGCCTGGAACGGGATCAAGAGCTCTTGAGCGCCCCCGCCACGGCACGCACCCCGGCGCACACCCCCGCGCGCACCCCGACACGCACCCCGATGCGCCGGCTGGCCGGGCTGCTGGACCGGCGCCCCGGTCTGCGGCTCGCGGCGCTGCTGGCGGCGCCGATGACCTGGCTGGTGCTGGCGTACCTCGGCTCGCTGGCGATCCTCCTGCTGTCCGCGTTCTGGACCACCAACGCGTTCACCTCCGCCGTCGAGCAGCGCTGGACCGTCGACAACTTCCGGTCGCTGCTGACCGATCCGCAGTACCGGACGGTCGCCGTGCGCACGCTGGGCATCGCGGTGTCGGTGACGGTGATCGACGCGGTGGTCGCCCTCCCGATGGCCTTCTTCATCGCCCGCGTCGCTCGGCCCGGGAGCCGGCGCCTGCTGCTGGTGGCGGTGCTGACGCCGCTGTGGGCGGGCTACCTGGTCAAGGCCTACGCCTGGTGGGTGATGCTCAGCCACGGTGGTGTCCTGGACTGGGTCGCCGCCCCCTTCGGCGGGCACTCCCCCGGTTTCGGCGTGCCGGCGGTGGTCATGGTGCTCGCGTACCTGTGGCTGCCCTACATGGTGCTGCCGCTGTGCACCGCGTTCGGGCAGCTGCCCGACAGCCTGCTCGCCGCCGCGGCGGACCTCGGCGCCGGCCCCTGGCGGACCCTGCGCACGGTGGTGCTGCCGCTGGCCAGGCCGGCGCTCATCGCCGGGTCGGTCTTCACCTTCTCGCTGAGCCTGGGCGACTACCTGACGGTGCAGATCGTCGGCGGCACCACGTCCATGCTCGGCAACGTCATCGCGTCCAACGTGACGCTGAACCTGCCCCTGGCGGCCGCGGTGTCCTGCGTCCCGGTGCTGCTGATCGTGGGCTACCTGCTCGCCGTGCGCCGCACCGGCGCGCTGGACAGTCTGTGAGGCCGAGGCCCTGATGCAACTCTCCCGCGGTGCCCGGATCCTGCTCCGGACGGCGACGGCCCTGGGGTTCGCCGTCATCTACGCCCCGCTGCTGCTGGTCCTGGTGAACTCCTTCAACGCCTCGCGCTCCTTCGCCTGGCCGCCGTCCGGCTTCAGCACCCGCTGGTGGACGGCCGCCTGGCAGGAGACCGGGCTGCGCGAGGCGCTGGCCACGTCGCTGAAGGCCGGGCTCGGAGCCACCGGGGTGGCGCTGGTCCTGGGCACCATGGCGGCCTTCGCCGCGACCCGGTACCGGTTCTTCGGCCGGCAGTCGGTCTCCTTCCTGCTGATCCTGCCGATCGCCCTGCCCGGCATCGTCACCGGCATCGCGCTCAACGCCGCGTTCCGCACCGTGCTGACCCCGCTCGGGGTGGGCTTCGGCCTGTTCACCGTGGTCGTCGGGCACGCCACCTTCTGCATCGTGGTGGTGTTCAACAACGTGTCGGCGCGGCTGCGGCGCATCGCGCCGTCGGCCGAGGAGGCGTCGGCGGACCTCGGGGCGGACACCTTCCAGACCTTCTGGCACGTCACGCTGCCCGCCGTGCGCGGCGCGCTGCTCGCCGGGGCGCTGCTGGCCTTCGCGCTCTCCTTCGACGAGATCGTGGTGACCACCTTCACCGCGGGCCCCGGCACCCGGACGCTGCCGCTGTGGATCTTCGAGAACCTGGCCCGGCCCAACCAGGGCCCGGTGGTGGACGTCGTGGCCTCGGTGCTGATCGTCCTGGCCGTCCTGCCGGTCTACCTGGCGCAGCGCCTGTCCGGCGAGCCGCTGGAGGGGCACGGCCCCTGAGCGGCCCCGGTCGCAGACGCTCGCGGGGGGGGCGCGCCGGGCGCCGGGACCGCGCCGGGCACCAGGGCCGCGCCGGATTCCGTCGGCGCGGCCCCGCTCAGGACGAGCACGCCCAGAACGAGCCCGCTCGGGACGAGCCCGCTAAGGCAGCTGTACCGGGGTGAAGGTGCCCGCCGGGGTGTCGGCGAGGGCGCCGTTCATGGCGTCGCGCCAGATCGGGCCGGCCAGGGTGCCGCCGAAGGCCTGGCCCACGACGGTGCCGCCGATGCGCTGGCCGTCCAGGGGCTTGGGGTTGTCGGTGTCGCTGACGACGGTGGCGCCGGCCATCTCGGGGGTGTAGCCGACGAACCAGACCTGGCGGCTCGCGTCGGTGGTGCCGGTCTTGCCGGCGCTGTCGCGGCTGCTGAGGCCGGCGGTCTGGCCGGTGCCGTCCTCGACGACGCCCTTGAGCATCGCGGTGACGGTGTCGGCGGTGGTGGTCGACATCACGGCGGAGCAGTTCGCCTGCGGCACCGCGAGCTGCTTGCCGTCGGGGCCGGTCACCGAGGCGATGGCGGTCGGCGCGCAGTAGGTGCCGTGGGCGGCGAAGGCCGCGTAGACGCCGGCCATCTCCAGCGGGGTCAGGTCGTTGCTGCCGAGCGTCATCGACGGGACGACCTGGAGCTTCTCGCCGCCCGCCTGCTGGGTGATGCCGAGCTTGTTGGTCATCTGGGCGACGTTGCACAGCCCGGCGTCGCCCTCCAGCTTGGCGAAGTAGGTGTTGACGGACTGCGCCATGGCCGTCTTCATGTCGAACTGGCCGGTGAGGCTCTGGCTGTCGTTGTGCACCTGCCCGGCGGAGGGGAACCGGCCGCCGGAGCAGTCCGTCATCGCCGGCCACGGGATGCTGTAGTCGGTGGTGTAGCTCTGGCTCGGCGAGATGCCGTTCTCCAGGGCCGCCGCGGCGACGATCGGTTTGAACGTCGAGCCGGTCGGGAAGCCGAGCCCGCCGCCCATGGCCTTGCCGACGTTGTAGTTGATCTGGGTCTGGTGCTGCTTGCCGTCGACGCCGTACGGGCGGCTCTGGCCCATCGCGAGGATCTTGCCGGTGCCCGGCTCGACGATGCTCATCGCGGTCGCGGCCTGGTCGCCGGCGTTCACGTGGGCGGTGACGGAGGCGTAGAGCGAGGCCTGGGCCTTGGGGTCGAGGGTGGTGTGGATCTGGAGGCCGCCGCGCTTCCACACCGCCTGCCGTTCGGCCGCCGACTTGCCGAAGGCCGGGTCGGTGAGCACCGTCTGGCGCACGTAGTCGCAGAAGAAGCCCTCGCCCTGCTTGGCCAGGATGCAGCCCTGCTGCGGCGCCTGGACGTTGAGCCCGAGCGGGGTCGCGATGGCCTGCTGGGCCTGGTCCTTGGTGATGTGCCCGTACTCGGCCATCTTGCGCAGCACGGTGTCGCGCCGGTCCTTCGCCGCGGTCGGGTTGACCGTCGGGTCGTAGCCGGTGGGCGACTGCACCAGGCCGGCGAGCAGCGCGGCCTGCGGCAGGGTGAGGTCCTTGGCGTGCACGCCGAAATAGCGCCGCGCTGCCGACTCGATGCCGTAGGCCTTCTCGCCGAAGAAGGTGATGTTCAGGTAGTTGGTGAGGATCTGGTCCTTGCTCAGGGTCTCCTCGACCTTGATCGCGTACTTCAGTTCCTGGATCTTGCGGCCGACGGTCTGGCGCTGCGCCTCGGCCACCTTCTGCGGGTCGTCGCCCGCCTCGTCGACGAAGACGTTCTTCACGTACTGCTGGGTCAGGGTGGACGCGCCCTGCGCGGTGCCGCCGGAGGTGGCGTTCTTGTCCAGGGCGCGCAGCACGCCCTTGAGGTCGATCGCGCCGTGCTCGTAGAAGCGGTTGTCCTCGATGTCGACGAGTGCGGTCTTCACCAGCGGGGATATCTGGTCCGCCGGGACGACGGTGCGGTCGCGGTCGTACACGGTGGCGATCGCGCCGCCCTGCGCGTCGAGGATCGTCGAGGCCTGTGAGAGCGGCGGGGTCTTGAAGTCGTCGGGCAGGCTCTGGAAGTCGTCGGCCGCCGACCGGGCGCCGAGCCCGGCGGCCGCCACCGCGGGCAGGGCTATGCCCGCCGCCACGATCCCGGCGATCACGCTCACCCCGATCAGCCGCGTTCCGTGCCCCAGTTTCCGCATCTCCATCGCCTCCCGCTTCTCCGCCATGTCGTGCGCGACGTTACGTGCGCGTCATGAGGAACTCCTTGGGAGGCCGACCCCGCCGTGTCACAGCCCTGTGACAGTCCGCCGCTCGCCTCGGGTTCTGGCGGTTGTCGCGACACCCCGTCCAGCCCAGCTCCGGCGAACTCCGCGAAGTCCGTCATCCGAGGCGGCGGAATTGACACTTCCTGCCGTTGGCGCCGGAGAGGGCAAGGGTGGTCTTTCCGAATCCGGCAGCCCCGGGGGGAGGCTCCCGCGAAACCCGGGGCGACAAATTCGCCCGTGGCGGGCCCGAGCCTGCTAGAGTCGTACGAGTTGCAGTAGTGGTTCCCATGGACTTTGTGTGCGCCTGCTGATGTTTTGCAGGCGCATTTTTGTTTCCCGGCTCTTCCCCGGGTGGGTGCTCATCGCGGCGACTCGGAGCCTGCATGGTGCGGGCTTCGGACAGCCCTTGAAGGAGATTATTTTTATGGCTAATGGCACCGTGAAGTGGTTCAACGCGGAAAAGGGCTTCGGCTTCATCGAGCAGGAGGGTGGCGGCCCGGACGTCTTCGCCCACTACTCGAACATCAACGCCAACGGCTTCCGTGAGCTGCTCGAGGGCCAGAAGGTCGAGTTCGACGTCACGCAGGGCCAGAAGGGCCCGCAGGCCGAGAACATTCGCCCGCTGTAGTTTTTCTGCCACGGCACCCGCCTAGCAGCGAGGGGCCCGCACCGCGTACATGTTGCCCGGTGCGGGCCCCTCGGCATTGCGTCACGGACGCATTCCCGGCCGCTCAGGCCCCCTGGCTCCGCCACCGGCGGCCATCCCCACGCGAGACCCACAGCTCCGCGTCCGGATCGGCGCCCTGCCGTGACAGCTCACGGTTCGAGGTCGTTCGCTCCCGCCCCTCCCGGGTGAGCGCCGACCGTAGGTGACGTGCCGCACGGTTCTACCGTCCACGCTCCGCCCGTCACACTTCCGGCCCGTTCCCTTGCGGTCTCCGTCGGCGCCCCGCGCCACGGGGCCTTCCTCGTGACGCGCCGCCTTGAGGAAGGTTTCCACGTGAACCGCTCCAGTCGCTCCTCGTACCAGAACGCCAACTCCCGCTCCGGCGCAGGCTCCCGATCCGCCGCAGGCTCCCGCTCCGGCGGCAGTTCCTTCTACGGCTCCCGTCCGGCCGGCGGCCGGCGCTCCTCCGACCGGGGCCGCCGCCAGGACTCCTCCCCGCAGGGCGAGTTCGCGATGCCGGTGAGCACCACTCCCGCCCTGCCGGCCGTCGAGTCCTTCGCCGAACTGGACATGCCCGCAGCCCTGTTGAAGACGCTGACCCGCCAGGGCGTCACCTCGCCGTTCCCCATCCAGGCCGCGACGCTGCCGAACTCGCTGGCCGGCCGCGACGTGCTCGGCCGGGGCCGCACCGGCTCCGGCAAGACCATCGCCTTCGGTCTCGCCGTCCTGGCCCGCACCGCGGGGCAGCGGGCCGAACCCCGCCGCCCGTTGGCCCTGGTGCTGGTCCCCACCCGCGAGCTCGCGCAGCAGGTCACCGAGGCGCTCACCCCCTACGCCCACTCCGTGCGCCTGCGGATGGCGACCGTGGTCGGCGGGATGTCGATCGGCCGCCAGGCGCAGGTGCTGAACCGCGGGGCGGAGGTCGTGGTGGCCACCCCCGGCCGGCTCAAGGACCTGATCCAGCGCGGCGACTGCCAGCTGGACGGGGTCGGCGTCACCGTCCTCGACGAGGCCGACCAGATGGCCGACATGGGCTTCCTGCCCCAGGTCACCGAGCTCCTCGAACAGGTCGCCGAAGGCTGCCAGACCATGCTGTTCTCCGCCACCCTGGACCGCAACGTCGACCGCCTCGTGCGGCACTTCCTGAACGACCCGGTCACCCACTCGGTGGACCCGTCCGCAGCAGCGGTCAGCACCATGGAGCACCACGTGCTGCACGTGCAGAACCACGACAAGAACGCCACGATCGCCCACATCGCCTCCCGCGACGGCGGGGTGATCATGTTCACCGACACCCGGGACCGCGCCGACGCGCTGGTCGAGGACCTGCTCGCCAACGGGGTCAAGGCCGCGGCCCTGCACGGCGGCAAGTCCCAGCCCCAGCGCAACCGCACCCTGGAGCAGTTCCGCACCGGCCAGGTCACCGCGCTGATCGCCACCAACGTCGCCGCCCGGGGCATCCACGTCGACGGCCTCGACCTGGTCGTCAACCTCGACCCGCCGAGCGACCACAAGGACTACCTCCACCGGGGCGGCCGCACCGCCCGGGCCGGCGAGTCCGGCACCGTCGTCACCCTCGTCCTGCCCAGCCAGCGCCGCCAGATGGCCCGGATGATGACCACCGCCGGCATCACCCCCGTCACCACCAGGGTCCTCGCCGGCGACGAGGACCTGACCCGCATCACCGGCGCCCGCGTCCCCACCGGTGTGCCCGTGGTCATCGCCGACCCCGTCGTCGAGCGTCCGCGCCGCAGCGCGGCCACGAACCGCGGCCGCCGCGGACGCCCCGCCCCCACCGGAGGCGACACCCGCGCGGCCTCCGGGCGCGACAACCAGGGCTCCTCGGGCCGTCGCCGGGCGCCCAGGCGCGTCACCCTCGCCGCGTAGCACCCCGGAGCGGGCCCGGTTCACCATGCGGACCGGGCCCGCTCAGCCGCGCCCAGGCCTCCCCAGTCCCTCCCAGCCCTCCGCGGCACCCCGGCAGCAGCGACACGAAGGAGCCCGCCCATGACCATCGCCCCCGGACACCCCGCAAGCACCGCCACGGTCGGCGACCTCATGAAACGCCCGGAACTGCAGATCAGCGACGACGTCATGGTCGACACCGCGATGGACGTCCTGCAGAGCTCCGGAAGCGACCACCTGCTCGTCCGCGACGACGACGGCCGCTGCGCCGGGCTGCTGACCCGCCTGCACCTCGCGCCGTTCCAGGCCCGGTCCTGGTACACCGAGCGCACTCCGGTGCGCGACATCGTCCTCGACCGCGCCCCGTTCGCCACCACCGACATGCCCGCCACCACGGCGGCCACCACCATGCGCGCCCGCGGCCTGGACGCGTGGCCGGTGGTGGACCACGACGGCCACGCCATCGGCCTGCTCAGCTTCTAGACACGATCCCCTCGACGATCCTCATCAGGCGCTCCCCCGCCTGGTCGACGCTGCCGTTCTGCGCGCAGACCTGCGCCCCTTCGAGCACGAAGGTGATCTCGGCTGCGGTCTGCGCCGGGTCGGGCAGCCGGGCCTCGGCGCACATGGCGACCAGCCTGCGCAGTTGGTGGGCCTTGTGCTCCTCGATGACCTGCCGCGCCGGGTCGGAGCGGTCGGGCAGTTCGGCGATGGAGTTGATGAACGGACAGCCCCGGTGCGAGATGGCCGGCAGCCCCTCGGCGATGAAGCGGGCCAGGCCCAGGATCTGCTCCCCGGGCCGGCCGGGGTGCTCGGCCTCGACCCGGTCGAAGGCCGCCTGGTAGTCGGCGGCGACGATCCGCAGCCACTCCGCGACCAGTGCGTCCTTGGTCTCGAAGTGCCGGTAGATCGCCATCTTGGTGGTCTCGGCCTTCTCGGCGATCGCCTGGACGCCCACCCGCCGGATCCCCTCGCTCTGGAAGAGCTCTTCCGCCGCGTCGAGGATGCGCTCACGCGGCGGCAGCTTGGCCACCCTGCTCGGCCTTCTGGTGCTCGATGTCATGACTGCTCCGTGACGTCCGGTCGGCGGTTCCGAGGGGCCTTCCCACTCGCCTTCCCGCTTCCGCCACGATACCAAGCAGCACCATACGATACCGTTCGGTATCGTCAGATGCTGACCGGTATCGCTCTTTCCGCTGGGAGTGACAAGTGAGGATTGCCGAATACACGAGCTTCGACGCGGTCGGGCTCGCCGAGCTGGTGGCCGACCGCGAGGTGACCCCCGCCGAACTGGAAGCCGTCGCCCGAGGGGCCGCGCAGGCAGTCGATCCGCAGCTCAACGCCATCGTGGAGACCTGGCCCATCGACGACGCGCCCAGCCCGGGCAGCGCACCGCTGGCCGGGGTCCCCTTCCTGATCAAGGACATCGGAGTCGCCATGGCCGGGCGGCGCATGGAGCTGGGCAGCCGTCTCGCGGCCGCACCAGCTACCACTACGGGCAGCAGGTCAGCGGCGCCCAGTTCGTCGCCGCGTTCGCGGTCCGCAACCAGGTCGCCCGCAGCCTGGCACGGCACTTCGACGCGTACGACACCCTGCTCACCCCGACCCTGCCGGAGCTCCCCCCGCTCCTGAACACCTACACCGAGGGTGGGGAGACGCTGGACGGCCTCGGCTGGATCGACCGCCTCCTCGACCGCTCGCCGTTCACCGCGGCGTTCAACGTGGCGGGCACGCCCGCCATGTCCGTACCACTGACGGCCGACACCGGGACGGGACTGCCGATCGGCATGCAGTTCGCCGCCGGGTACGGCCGCGAAGACCGCCTCTTCCGCCTCGCCGGGCAACTCGAACAAGCGAGCCCGTGGTCGCACCGCATGCCCCCCGTCTGGGCGGGAAACACCCCGGGCCGCTGACGAACGCCCTGGGGAACCGGGTCGTGCGACCGCACAGAAAGCGGCTCGGACGAGCACGACCCGGCGCCCCCGCGTGTGGCCGGCGTGGCTGTCGATGTGCGCCGCCGCAACATCAGCACGCGACCTTCGCGGACCACGATCGCGGCGGCGATGCCCGGGGGCTCGTGAGTGGTCGGGTTCACGTCGGCTCCTCAAGGGGCGGATAGGACGGGTGACTGATCGTGGAGGCGTCTCCGAAGCAACTCGGCGATGTCCGAGGACGCTGCTCGGCGAGACCAGCACTGTGACCGCCCTCGCTGAGTCAGTGACGCAGAGGGCGGCCCTGGAATTCATGTGCGACGCAGGAACCTGCGGGGGCCGCGATGACGTCCCGCACGCCGGCCTTCCGCTGTTTCCAAATCTGTTGCTGGACCGGGCTGGCCTGGTTCGTCGTTGAGAACGATCGACTGCCAGACCCGCTCTTGGAGTTCCTGGATGCAGGGCCCGCAGGCGTACATCGCCGCCTGGGCGCCGGCCACGCTCGCCGGGCCGATCCACAGCACGCGTGTCCGCTGCTGACCGCAGTAGAGCCAGCAGACGCCGTCGACCCAGTGGTTGCCGTCGTCCGTGGCGGCCGGAGCGGGCAGGCCGCCACGGACGAAGTCGGTGATCCCGGGTATCACCTGGTGGGGCACTGCCGGGTCCGTAAGCACACGTTCCCCCAAGGTCAGCTTCCGTCGGCAGCGGCGGTCTCCACCCCGTCGATCGGCGACCACTCCTGTTCCAGGATCGAGTAGGTGATCGAGTCGCGCCACGCGCCTCGGACGAAGACGTGATCGCGGATACGGCCGTCCTCGGTCATCCCGGCCCGGAGGAGAGTCCGCGCCGAAGCCTCGTTGAGTGGCGAGCGGGCTGCCCAGACACGGTGCAGGCCAAGCCTGTTGAACGCCAGCGCGCACAGCAGATGGACGGTCTCCGCGCCCAGCCCCCGCCCCCACACGGCGGGGTGCAGGGCGAAGCCGATGGTGGCCGCCTGCTGGGGCTCGGTCGCCAGGCGGGCGTAGCCGATCAGGTCGTGCTGGCCGAGTCGGGTGACGGCTAGGCAGTACTCCGTCCTCGGGCTGTCCTTCGCCGACGCGATCGAGCGGTCGGTGATCAGCTGGACCTGGTCCAGGGTGCGCGGCTCGAAGCTGAGATGCCGAGTGGCCTCCGGGTCGCCGTAGATGGCCAGAAGGGCGTCGGCATCCCCGGGTTCGACTTCGCGCAGTGCCAGGCGAGGGCCGGCCAGGTGGACTGAGGTCATGGCTTCGGAGCCTACCGGCGTGGTCACCGGATGAGGACCGACGTCGGGGTGGCGGTGAAGGCTTCGATCTCCTCGCGCAGGTTGACGACCGCTCCTCCATCTCGGCGGCTGTCGGCGCGCAGCGCGCTGTGGACGCGCTGGGCACTGCTGGTGATGCCGAAGTTCCTTTGCTCAAAGGGGAGATCGAGTACCGGACGAACAGCCTCGGCTGCGCCCTCGAACTCGCCACGGGCGATGCGGGCGAGCGCGAGGTCGGTCTGGGCGCCGGCCTCGTCGCCGAAGGCCCACTCGTCCTCGGCGGCGTTGCGGTACGCGGTGACGGCGGCCTCCGACTGTCTCTCGCCGAGCGCGGGGTCCTCGCCCAGGTGCACGGTGGCCTCGGCGACGTAGTAGAGCTGTCGGGGCACCGGGAAGGTCATGATGCCGCCGAAGCCGTCGAGGTCGTCGAGCTGGACCGTCGCGCGGGCGTCCTCCGCTCGCTGGATGGCAGCGCGCGTGGCCTCGCCGTCGCCGAGCAGGGCGTTGGCGCGAGCGGACAGACAGGCGAGCCACACGCTCGTGGTGCCGCGAACGCTGCCGGCAGCGGACTGCCCGAGCGCGGCGTAGTCTGCGGCTTCACCCGGGCGGCCGGCCCAGTAGGCGATGAGCGACTGCAACGAGCGGATCCAGGCGCGCATCGCGTGGTGGTCGGCGTTGTCGGCGCACACGTAGGCGGTGCGGGCCTGCATCATCGCGGCGCTCGGGTTGCCCAGGTCGTGGCTGGCCTTGGCGAGCATCCCCGAGGTGATCCCGGCGAGGAGGTACAGCTCGCGGGCCTGCAGGGGCTTGACCCTGCCGTGCTCCAGCAACCGGAAGGTGAGGTCCTGGACCTCGACCAGGTCGCCGAGGAGAGTGGGGAGGGCTAGCCGGGGATAGGCAGCGGTCAGCCGCCGCACCTCGTCATGGATCTGCCCCAGCGTCTCCGGGCCGACACTGCTGCCCTCCGCCATCGCGGTGAACCGAAGCGCACGACGAGCTGCCATCACAACCTGCCTTTCCAATTCCGTGGTGCCCGCGTCGAGGCGGGTCTCGATGCCGAACGGGTCACCAGCAGGCGACACGCGCGCCTGCTCGGACGAGAGGAGGACGGGGGCCGGCCGTGGCGGTGGGACGAAGAACGATGGCGCGACGGCTTCCGGACCCGGATTCGCCGGGGCGGGCGCCAGGAGGAGGTCGACGCTGACTCCGAACATGGCCTCAAGAACCCGGCACAGGTCCGGATACGGCCGTGTCTTGACCGCGCCGCCGTACCAGCGTTCGAACTGGCGCTTGGAGACCGACAGTCCCTCCAGTCGAGGGTCGTCGTCCTCCCGTGCCAGCCGGTTGGCCGTTGCTTCGAACCGGAGCCGGAAGGTCTCGTGTACCTGCCAGTGCCGCTGTAGCGTCAACACCCTCAACAGCGTTGGATCTTGAGCCACAGCAGATCCTCTCCGATCCCCGTTCGTCTGTTCTGACGATAGCCCTGGCAGCTCGACAGGAAACCCCTTCAGGCGCCGCCCGACCGAGATGACGGCGGCCATGACGGCAGTCATGACGCGCAACGACGCAAGCCCCTCGCTCCGCCCGCGAACGGCGGCGGCCAGAAGACGGCAGCGGCGTCGTATCGAAGCCCCTCGGCGCGCCGCCATCCTGAGCACTCCTTCGCTTTCCGTGCATTCCTGACAGCGAAGCGTGAGATCAGCTGCTGAGACCAGCAGCCCCCGAGAACACCCACGTCGAGCACCACGTGGACCCGGCCTACCGAGCAGCAGGTCGGCGACGGGAGGGAACTGATGGACAACACCTTGACCACCCTGGCCGGGCAGATCGCCCAACTGGACGCGGTGGATCCCGCACAGCTCGAACGGATTCGCCACGAGGCCCTGACTGCGCGGGCCCCCTGGAAGGCGGAGTACAGCGCCTACCAGTCGGGCGGCTGGTGGACGACCTCGCTCATGAACGCCTCCGGCGACGCCGGCGACGTGACGATCGGCGACTGCACCGCCCAGCCGACCGCGCTCCTCGGACAGATGCCGGCCACCGCCGCACTGCTGGCCGAGCTGGGCCTGAACTACATGTGGGTGCGCCTGGCCCGCCTGGAGGCCAACGCCTTCCTCTGGGAACACCGCGACTACGACGAACTGGACCAGGTCGAACGGCACCGGCTGCACATCCCGCTGCACACCAACTCCTCCGCGTTCCTGGTCACCGGCGGCACGAAGGTGCACATGACCGGCGGCCGGATCTGGCGGCTGACGCCGACCTACGCGCACGGGGTGTGCAACCTGCTCGGCCCCGACCGCATCCACCTGATCGCCGACGTGTACGCCGACGACGTCTACCGGCGGCTCGCGCGGCGCCCGTCCCTCCACCCTGCGGCTGCGGAACCGCTACCCACCGCCGACGAAACGATGCTCGCCGAACGGCTGGAGGCCGCCCGCGGCATGGCCGCGCTTGGCTACACCGACGCGGCCGAACGCTTGCTGCTGCGGCTGTTCTACGCGTACGCCCTGCCCGAGGGCACGGTCTACGACCTGATCGCCGAACTGCACACCTCGCTCGGCGACATGGAGGCCGCGACGCGCTGGACGGTGGCCAAGCGGCGCCTCCTTGCCCTCACGCCCTGACCGGCGGCTCACCTCGTACTGTCCACCCCCGCCGGAATCCGAACGGAGGACGCGCATGCCCACCCTGCAACTGGCCGAGCTCACCCAGGCCAACCGCCCGACCCAGCTCCCGCTCCTGGCGAAGCTCGCCGACATCCTGGCCACCTCCCCGGCCGTCACCCACCTGATGGTCCGCGGGTCACTGGCCCACGGCACCGCCGACCGCCTCTCCGACGTCGACTTCGTCGTCGGCGTCCATGACGCCCGGCTGCCCGCCTTCGCCGAGGCCCTGAACGACCTCATGTCCATCGAGGCCGGCGCCCTGCTGCCCGGCTGGCGCGACACGATCGTCGCCGACCTCGGCGGGGTCGGGACGGTCTTCCTCATCCCGGATGAGGGCAGGCTGCACCAGATCGACCTCTACCTCGCGCCTGCGTCCCGCATCCCCCACCTGCAGGCGACGGTCGCCACAGCCCCGCTCCTCGACCGCCGGCCCGCACCTGCCGCCCCGGAAGCGGTCGCGCTGGCCGAGCGCTTCGCCGCCGAGTTCCTCGCCCGGCCGCACTCGTGCACCGAGCTGCTGATCGAGCACCTGGTGCTGGCCGTACTGCTCCACAAGCGCATCAAGCGCGGCCAGCGGTTCGTCGCCTACTCCGAGTGGCACCGGCTGCACACCGCGACGAAGGACCTCATCAAGACCGCCCTCGCACCGGCCTCCCGGTACTGGGGCTGGTACCAGCTCCGCGAGGAGATCGCCGTCACCCCGATCGGCCGGGCCTGCCTGGGCGACCTGGACGCGGCGATCAGCGGGCCGGCGATCCCGCTGGCCGCGGACGTCGACTCGGCGATCGAGCGGATGCTCGCTCTGGTGAACCGCACCTGCCCGGAAGCACTCGACGGACTGCGCGACGCCGTCGCCGCCTACCGCACCTACCTGGAGCTCGTGTGAACGCGCTTCACCTCTCGGGCCCGGCGACCAGCCGGGCCCGAGAGGGCCTTACCGCCGTCTTCTTCGGAGGCGTAGTCCCAGCCTCCGCCGAGGAGGAGAAGCTGGCCGAGGAGATCGGCCGGGCCCTGGCCCAAGCCGGGTACTCCCTTCTCCACGGCGGCTACAACGGGCTGATGGAGGCTGCCGCCCGCGGGGCCTCCTCGCAGGGAGCCACGGTCACCGCGGTCACGCTGATCGGTAAGCACGACGAGTGGGGAGCGTTCAACCCGCACGCCACCTCGTCGGTCCACCTGCCCGACCTCGGTGCCCGTCTCAACCACTACCTGGAACACGCCGACCTGGTCGTTGCGATGGGCGGTGGCGTCGGCACCCTGCACGAGCTGACCGCCGCCCTCTACTACGCGACCACCGTCCGCCCCATGCCGGTGTATCTCGCCGGACCCACCGCCCTTCGCCTGCTCGCGTTCCTGCGCGAGGAGAAGTGGCTCTTCGAGACTCCCACCCGACCGCTCGGATTCCTCACGGCCACCGAGTCCGCTGACGCCTTCTGCGCTCAGCTCGCCGCCCTCGATACGGCCCCGATCGGAGGAGCATGACCACCAGCACACCGCTGTCCGGCCTCGCCGTCAGGCTCGCCGAAACCGCTTGCGTCAACGCCTCGTTCAAGCTCGCCAACGGTACCCAGCTCGATGCCTACTTCGACGAGTACCGCCTCGCCGCCGACCCGACGCTCCTGCGCGACACCGCAGCCGCCATGGCCAACCTCGTTCCCGACGACGCCCAGGTCCTGGCCGGCATCGAACTCGGCGGCGTCCCCCTCGTCGTCGCTCTGTCCGCTGCCACCGGCCTGCCCGCCGTCTTCCTGCGCCGCCAGCCCAAGCGCTACGGCTCCCACCGCCAGATCGAAGGCGCCGCCATCGACGGCCGACGCACCGTCCTCGTCGACGACGTCGTCCGCTCCGGCGGCCAACTGCTCCACATGGCCCGCATCCTGCGAATCGCCGGAGCCCCCGTCACCGACGCTCTGTGTGTGCTGGAACGCCCGCTCGGCGGACGCGCGCTGCTGGCCGACCAGCGGGTCACCCTGCACAGCCTGCTCACCGAGGCCGACCTGCCCTCGCCCAGGAACGGAGACGCCGCGTGAGACGAGCCGCGCTCTTCGACGTCGACGGCGTACTCGTCGACAGCAAGGCCGCCCAACTCGCCGCCCTGGCAGGGTTTGCGACCTCCGCGCTCGGCCGCCGAATCAACGTCGCGAACCTCCCGCCATGGGCCGCGACCGCCCCGCGAGCGCAGGTGCTGGCCGAGCTGGGCCTGTACGGAGCGATCAACGAGGACGGCTGGGATGCGGCCACCGCCACTGCCAGCCTCGACGCCGTCGTCTTCCCATTCGTCAGGGACACCTTGAAGAAGCTCCGGGCCGAGGGCCTGGCCACCGGCATCGTCACCCGGCGGGACCACCGCCGGCTGGGCTGGCTGCTGCCGATGGACATCCTCGACCTGATGGAGACCGCGGTCTGTTATGAGGATGCGACGCCCAAGCCCGCGCCCGACGGCCTCCATCTCGCCCTCCACCGACTCGGCATTGCTCCCAGCGCCGCCGTCTTCGTCGGGGACACGGACGCGGACATCTACGCCGCCAGAGCGGCGGGCGTCACCTCCGTGGGTGCGGGCTGGGGCTTCACCGAGCCCGAGGCGCTCGCAGGCTTCGGAGCAGACCTGATCCTGCTCGACCCTGCCGAGCTCACCGACGTAGTGTTCGCCCTGCTGCACGCGGGTAATCCGACAGGAACTGCAAGCGATCTTGACGTCAGATCAGTTACGCTGGCCGGAGCAGCTGGTGGTGCAGCACACACAGGATCAACGCGTGGGCTGCGCCACCAGTGAGCAGTGGGCAACGGATCTGGAGTCATGGTCTACACCGTGGGGGCGCGAGCTATCTGCGTCGAGCTGGAGAACTGAGAACTTCTCAGTCCCTGTTCTCGGCCCGGCTCGGCGTGTGATCACCCCCCACCTCTCCGCGACTCTTCCGTGAGGGCCCTACCGCCATGCGCTCGACGCAGATCCGCTCCACCTTCCTGGACTTCTTCACCTCGCGCGGCCACCGCCACGTCCCGTCCAGCCCGCTCATCCCCTCCGACCCGACCCTGCTGCTGGCCAACGCCGGCATGAACCAGTTCAAGCCCTACTTCCTGGGCGAGGTCACCCCGGAATACCCCCGCGCGACCACCATCCAGAAGTGCGCCCGTACCTCCGACATCGACAACGTCGGCCGCACCAACCGGCACGCCACGTTCTTCGAGATGCTCGGCAACTTCTCCTTCGGTGACTACTTCAAGGCCGACGCCATCGCCTACGCCTGGGAACTCCTCACCCAGGGCTACAACTTGGAGAAGAACCGGCTCTGGGTCACCGTCTACCAGGACGACGACGAGGCCGAGCAGCTCTGGCGCAAGATCGGCGTCCCCGCCGAGCGCATCCAACGCCTGGGCATGGACGACAACTTCTGGTCCATGGGCGTCCCCGGACCCTGCGGACCCTCCTCCGAACTCCACTACGACCGAGGCCCCGCCTTCGGCCCCGAAGGCGGCCCCGCCGTCGACGGCGAGCGCTTCATGGAGATCTGGAACCTCGTCTTCATGCAATCCCAGCGCGGCGAGGGCGACAAGAAGGGCAACTTCCCGATCCTCGGCGACCTCGCCCAGCAGAGCATCGACACCGGCCTCGGCCTCGACCGCCTCGCCGCGATCCTCCAGGGCGTCGAGAACGTCTGCACCACAGACCTGCTCCTGCCCACCCTCAAGACGGTCCAAGAACTCGCCGGTCGCGACTACCCCGGCACCGGCGAGGAGAAGATCTCCTTCCAGGTCGTCACCGAGCACGCCCGCTCCATCGCCTTCCTCATCGCCGACGGCGTCCTGCCCGCCAAGGACGGACGCGGCTACATCCTGCGCCGCCTCATGCGCCGCGCGATCCGCCACGCCCGCCTGCTCGGAATCGACCAGGACGTCCTCGCGCCGACCACCAGCAGCCTGATCGCCAACCTCAGCGCCGTCTGGACCGAACTCTCCGACCAGGCCGCCCTCATCGAGCAGGTCGTCACCGCCGAGGAGGAGTCGTTCACCCGCACCCTCACGCAGGGCACCCGGCTGCTGAACGCCGCGATCACCCGTACCCGCAAGACCCGCTCCAGCACCTTGCCCGGCGAGACCGCCTTCGAACTGGCCGACACCTTCGGGTTCCCCCTGGAACTGACCGTCGAGGCAGCCCACGACGCCGGACTGGCGGTCGACGAGGACCGCTTCGCCACCCTGCTGGACGAGCAGAAGAAGCGTGCCAAGGCCGGCGGCAAGGCCAAGACCACCGAAGCCCTGCGCCAGCAGGACACCTACCGCGAGCTGTCCGCCCACCTGCCCCGCACCGACTTCCTGGGCTACGACCACCTCACGGCAGAGGTCACCGTCCTGGGCCTGATCTCCGACGGCGCCGTCACCACCGCCCCCGAAGGCGCCAACGTCGAACTCGTCCTCGACCGCTCCCCGTTCTACGCCGAGGCCGGCGGCCAGATCGGCGACACCGGCACCCTGCGCACCAACGACGGCACGCTGTTGCTGATCACCGACACCCGATATGGCCTGGAAGGCTTCCGCGTCCACAGCGCCCGCGTGATCGAAGGCGAGATCCGCACCGGAGCGAGCGGCGAAGCCACCGTCGACGCCGACCGCCGCAAGGGCCTCATGCGCTCCCACTCGGCCACTCACATCCTGCACGCCGTCGTCCGCGCCACCCTCGGCGACCACGCCCGCCAGCAAGGATCCCTCGTCGAACCCGACCGGCTCCGCTTCGACTTCGCCCACTTCTCCGCCCTCAACCCCGACCAGCTCGCCGAGATCGAAGCCGCCGTCAACGCCCACGTCCTCGACGACCCGGGCGTCCGGGCCTGGTACGCCGACCGCGTCGAAGCCGAGGCCGCCGGCGCCATCGCCCTGTTCGGCGAGAAGTACGGCGACACCGTGCGCATCGTCGACATCGGCGACTTCTCCCGCGAGCTGTGCGGCGGAACCCATGTCGGCCACGGCTCCCAGGTCGGTGCCTTCCGCCTGCTCAGCGAGTCCTCGGTCGGCTCCAACCTCCGCCGCATCGAAGCCCTCACCGGCCACGGGGCCCTCCGCCACCACGACACCGAACGCCGACTGCTCGAAGAGGTCTCCACACTCCTCGGCACACGCCCCACGGATGCCCCCGAGGCCCTGCACAAGCGCCTCGACGCCATGGCCATCACACAGCGGGAACTCGTCCGCCTGCGCGAGGCCGAACTACGGAACCAGGCCGGACAACTCGCCGAGGGCTCCCGCCAAGTACCCGGAGGCTGGATCGTCTCGCAGCGGGTCACGGGGCTGGGGGCGGATGACCTCCGCGTCCTCGCCGCCGGCACAGCCGACCGCCTCCGCAACGACCGCGCCGTGGTCGTTCTCGGGACCGAACACGACGGCAAAGCCCTGCTCGTCGCCGCCATCACGCCTAGTCTTCTCAGCGACGGAGCCGAGGCCAGCCAGATCCTTGCGGGTGCTGCCCGCGCCGTAGGCGGCGGAACAGGCGGCAAGGGGCCAGTCGCCAACGCCGGAGGCCGCCGCGTCGAAGCCCTGGACGAGGCCCTCAGCATCGCTGTCCAGGCGGCGACCCGCGTCCTCAACGAGTAGACGTCCGCGTGCATGAGCATGCTGTGGGCGGCGGGCCCGGCGCGGAGCCGCCGCCCAGTGCATGCCTCCGCCACCACGATCAGCGGACCAGCAGGTCTTTCACCAGGACAACGCTTTCGTAGTTGGTGACGTCCCACCGCCACGTGCCCACCGGGACGTAGCCACGCCGGCGGTACCAGCCGACCAGCTCGCTCGCCTGGGACGACGTGTCGATCACTATCTGTCCGCAACCCAACGCGGCAATCCGCTCCTCCGCGAGCGCCAGCAGCCACTGACCCAGCCCGGTGCCCCGCCGCGACGGCTCCACCGCCAGCTGCCAGAACGACCCCGCGCCCGCCGGAGCCGGGTATCCCTCCGGGGCCGCGAAAGGAGCCGCCACCGTCACCGTCGCCACCATCTCGTCCCCCTGGAACGCCACCCAGCACTCACCCTTGCCCAGGCGGTAGGCCGTGTCCTGCGCGGACTGGTACGAGGCAAAGAAGACCCGCCCAGCGGCGGCGTGATCGGCGTATGCGAGATGCAGCAGGCGGGTCAGCTGCTCCGCCGAGTCCCCTTCGGCGAATCGCCGCACGGTGCCGAGGCCAAAGGGGCGCTCTCGGGCCGCCGGATCAGTCGATCGAAAAGTCACAGCAACAGTGTCGGCCGAACGCTGACCTACGGCCTGCTGGGTGATCGATGCTTCGGCCAGGACTTAGGTGGTAACCCAGCGTGGACCACTACAGTCGTTGCCATGAGCGACTCCGACGCGCCTGAGGTCGTTGCCCAGCCGCGCACCGCCGCCGGCGTGCTGTTCTTCGACGAAGCTGACCGCGTGCTCCTGGTGAAGCCCACGTACAAGCCGGGATGGGAGATCCCGGGCGGTTACCTCCACCCCGGTGAGACTCCGAGCGAAGGCGCGGCCCGGGAGGTCAAGGAGCTCCGGCATGGTAGGACCGAGTACCTCGACGACCCCGACGCGCCGAAGGCCAACACCCTTATCCCCGCCAGCAACCTGCTCGTCATCGACCACACCGGTGCCATCCTGCTCCAACGCCGCCGCGACACCGGCCAGTGGGCCCTGCCCGGTGGAGCCCAGGACATCGGGGAGACCGCCGCCTAGTTGTACTGGCCCCTGAGGTAGGGACTGCCTCCTGAAGTCTTCGGCCTCCTCGTCGTTCGCCCAACAGGGGCCGTCCAGCAGATAGGGGGAGTTCGGGAGCCCCGCGGGTCGTGACAGCATCGACGTGCAGCCGGGAAGCCCGGGCGCCGACCGCCTCCAGGACGGCCCCGACACGTGCCAGATCCGTGCCGGAACGGGTGGAGAACAGTGGACAGCAGCGGTCTGCGCCGGGCCCCGAAGGACTGGTCGGGCCAGCATCCATGCAGGTCAGGGCAATGCCGGTGAGTTAGGGCGTTTCCGCAGGTAGAGCGCATGGCGGTGGCCGATTTGGGCGGATAGCCCGCTGTCGGCATGGGGAATTTCACCACGATCTGATGGTCCGCAGATGATCTCGGGACACGGCAACGGAGCCCCCGGTAAGACAGAAGATCGACCAAGATCCGACTGTCCGCAAGGGAGCTCCGTTGGGTGCTCAGT
>NZ_JBHVWW010000015.1:113533-136046 GCF_042882025.1 Kitasatospora sp. NPDC058243 | reverse complement strand
AATCGCGCACGTGGGCGCTACGATGGACACGCATCGGGAGGTCTGTCTCCTGTTGCCGGACCCCGGAGCGTTGCCGCGCTGCCGGGGTCACCTATGTGTGGTTAGGGCACGGAACGTAGCACGCACACCGATCGAAGGTCGACACGGTCGGCGAGCGCTCACGTTCACACGTCAGTCGGTCAAGAACGGCCTCTCCCTGATCGTTGATGGTCAGTCAGATTCCCTGAAGCTGCCGACAGAAAGCGATGGCCTGCACCGCCTGGTGCAGGCCATCGCCCATCGCCCATCGCCCACATGCACAACCCCGGCCCGAACCGCATGAACCAACAGGTCAGAGTGCACACCGATCTGCCCTCCGGCCTTCTGCAACAAGCTTCAGGGCCGGTGCGGGCCCGGGGGTTCGGGCGGTCAGGCCCAGGGGGGTTTGCCGGTTCCCTCGGCCCACAGGGCCAGTGCCCGCCGGTCGATGGCGTGGATGCCGACGTTCGCGCAGAACGCGGCGGCGGCCTTGGTGAACGAGCTGGTCGTCACCACGGCCGCCAGGTCGCAGCGGTGGACGTCGCGGTAGGTGCCGTTGACCTTTTGGACGTCCTGGGAGCCGACGGAGGTCCGTGGCCCGTACCGCTTGGCCTGGATGAGGAGCCGCTGTCCGGACGGGGTGGTGGCCAGGACGTCCGCCGCGAGGTCGCCGGCCCCGCCGACCACCGTCACCTTCGTGCACCCGTCCCGCCTGCACAGGTCCGCCAGCGCGTGCTCGAACGCCTTCGGACTCATGGTCAGGAACGGGCCGATGTGCCGCAGCTGCGCCGTGCGCGCAGCCAGCTCCCGCCGCCGGGCCAGTTGCCGCAGGCGCAGCACGACGGCGCACACCACCAGGCCGACGGCCAGCAGCGCGGCGACCAGGAGCAGGTGGTGGGCCAGCCACGTCAGCACGAACGACACCACGGCGACCGCGACCAGCGCCGCGATGCCCAGCGTCAGCGCGTTGTCCCGGGCCTGTTGTGCGCGGCGGGCGGCAGTGGACCGGCGTCGTCGTACGGGCCTACGGGCCACGGCGTTCCCCCCTCGGACCATGGTGTGGACGCGAGCGTAGAAGCAGCCGCCGCCCGGCCGCCGACGGTCCCGGCGAATTCGGACGGCTGCGGGCCCGAGTTGTCCGGATCTCGGTGGCTGGTGGCTGGTGGCTGGCGGTCGGTGGCCGGCGGCCGAACGCCCGGTGTCGGGGTGCGCCCGGCGTGTAGGGCTGCCCCGGGCTACCGATGGGCTCTCACGCGCTGGGCTGGATGCCGAGGTCGGTGAGCAGGCCGCGGATCCGGGTCTCGATCTGGTCGCGGATCGGGCGTACCGCGTCGATGCCCTGGCCGGCCGGGTCGTCCAGCTTCCAGTCGAGGTAGCGCTTGCCGGGGAAGTACGGGCAGGCGTCGCCGCAGCCCATGGTGATCACCACGTCGGAGGCCTGCACGGCCTCGGCGGTGAGGACCTTCGGAACCTCGGCGGAGAGGTCGATGCCGACCTCGGCCATGGCCTCGACCACGGCGGGGTTCACGGTGTCGGCGGGGGCGGAGCCGGCGGAGCGGACCTCGACCCGGCTGCCTCCGAGGTGGGTGAGGAAGGCGGCGGCCATCTGGGAGCGTCCGGCGTTGTGGACGCAGACGAAGAGCACGGACGGCTTGGGCTCAGGCACGGACGGAACCTCCGGGAGCGGCGGGTTGGGGGAACAGGCGGCGGGCGGCGAGGGCGACGTGGACGAGGCCGATGAGGACGGGCACCTCGATGAGGGGGCCGACGACTCCGGCGAGGGCCTGGCCGCTGGTGGCGCCGAAGGTGGCGATGGCGACGGCGATGGCCAGTTCGAAGTTGTTGCCCGCGGCGGTGAACGCGAGTGTGGTGGCCCGCGGGTGGTCCAGGCCCACCGCGCGGCCGAGGAACAGGGAGCCGGTCCACATGAGCGCGAAGTAGACCAGCAGGGGCAGCGCGATCCGGGCGACGTCCCACGGCCGGGAGGTGACGGCCTCGCCCTGGAGGGCGAACAGGATGACGATCGTGAACAGCAGTCCGTACAGGGCGAAGGGGCCGATGCGCGGGAGGAGCGTGCCCTCGTACCAGGTACGGCCCTTGGCCTTCTCGCCCAGGCGGCGGGTGAGGTAGCCGGCGGCGAGCGGGATGCCGAGGAAGATCAGCACGCTGCGGGCGATCTCCCACACCGACACGTTGAGGGCGGTCTGTTCCAGGCCGAGCCAGCCGGGCAGGACGGACAGGTAGAACCAGCCCAGCGCGCCGAAGGTGACGACCTGGAAGACGGAGTTGAGGGCGACGAGGACGGCGGCGGCCTCCCGGTCGCCGCAGGCCAGGTCGTTCCAGATGATCACCATGGCGATGCAGCGGGCGAGGCCGACGATGATCAGCCCGGTGCGGTACTCCGGCAGGTCGGGCAGGAGGAGCCAGGCGAGGGCGAACATCAGCGCCGGGCCGACGATCCAGTTCAGCAGCAGGGAGGGGACGAGGAGGCGGCGGTCGCGGGTGACGGTGTCGAGACGGTCGTAGCGGACCTTGGCGAGCACCGGGTACATCATCACCAGCAGGCCGAGCGCGATCGGCAGCGAGACGCCGGAGACGGTCACCTTCGCCAGTGCGCCCCCGAGGCCGGGCACCAGGCGGCCCAGTCCGATGCCGAGGCCCATCGCGGCCAGGATCCACAGCGCGAGGTAGCGGTCCGTGAACGACAGCCGGGCCGCGACTCGAGCGTTCGGTCTGGTCGGTGCGGCTGGTGTGGCTGGTGCGGCTGGTGTGCTCGGTGCGTTCGGCGCGTTTTCGGTGCTCACGAGGCGGACCCGGCGGGTGCGGGCAGGGGCTCGGCCGCCGGGCGGGTCAGGATGCCGGCGAGGCGGTCGGTCATCTCGGGGACCAGCCGGTAGTACACCCAGGTGCCCCGGCGCTCGCAGTCGATCAGCCCGGCCTGCCGCAACAGCTTCAGGTGGTGGGAGATCGTCGGCTGGGACAGGTCGAAGGCCGGGGTCAGGTCACACACGCACACCTCGCCCCCGGCCCGGGAGGCGATCATCGACAGCAGCCGCAGCCGCACCGGATCGCCCAACGCCTTGAACACCCGTGCCAGTTCCACGGCCTGGTCCTCGTCCAGTGGGGCGGTCAGCAGCCCGGGGCAGCATCCGTCCGCGTCGTCGTCCTGGCCGAGCACTCGAAGTTCCTGATTCGACATACGTCTATGTTGACGAACTTCGATCCAGGGCGCAAGGTTGCATCGGCAGATATCAATCCAGCCTGTAAGGACACCCGCATCGACCATCTCGGCGTCGAAGTCGCCACCGCCGACCAGGTCACTGCGGCCACCGCCCGCCTCACGGACGTCGGCCTCGCCACCAACCAGCAGCACTCCCGTCACCACGGCCTCGGGGATTGCCGCAGCAGAGCCGACCGGACGGCCGGACCGTTCAGCGGGGCGGGTGGCCGGTCGGGTGGCCGGTCGGGTGGCCGGTGGGGCGGTCGGTGAGGCGGGGGAAGCCGTGGCGGTGGGCGGCGGCGGTGACGGTCAGAGCGGCGGCGAGCAGGGCCAGGGCGGACCAGGGCAACGTGCTCGGGCCGCCGTGGTCGAGGAGGAGGCCGCCCGCGAGCGCGGCGCCGGCGATGCCGAGGTTCCAGCAGGTGACGAGCAGGGACTGGGCGATGTCCCCGGCCGGGCCGGCCGCGTCGGCCACCGCCGTCTGCAGGAGGGTGGCGGCGCCGCCGAAGGCGAGACCCCAGACCGCGGCGCTGCCGTAGACGGGCCAGGAGGTGCCGGTGAGCAGGGCGACGGCGACGGACAGGGCCGCGGCGGAGAGCAGGGCGCAGGCGGCGATCGTCAGGGTGCGCAGGTGGCGGTCGATCAGCGCCCCGGTACCGAGGATGCTCACCAGGGAGGACAGTCCGAGGACGAGCAGGACGGTGTCGGTCCGGCCGCCGAGCCCCAGGGGTGCGAGCAGCGCCGCGACGTACGTGTAGAGCAGGTTGTGGGCGAGGACGAAGGCCGCCGTGACGGTGAGGACGGCCGCCACCCCCGGGATCCGCAGCACCTGCCGGACGGGGGTGCGGGCGTGGCCGGGCCGCCCCGGGACGGCCGGGAGCGCGACGAGCATCCAGGCGGTGAGTGCCACGGCGACGGCGCTCATCAGTCCGAAGGTGGTGCGCCAGCCCACCAGCGCCGCGACCAGGGTGCCGGCGGGCACGCCCACCGACAGGGCGGCCGTCGAGCCGCCCATGGCGACGGCCATCGCCCTCCCGCGCTGCTCCGGCGCGACGATGCTGCGGGCGTACCCGGCCAGCAGGGCCCAGAGCAGGCCTGCGACCAGGCCCGCGGCGAAGCGCGCCGCCATGGTGAGGGGATAGTTCGTCGAGACCGCGGTGACGGCGTTGGCCGCGGCGAAGCCGCCGACGGACAGCAGCAGCAGGCGCTTGCGCGGCCAGCCGGCGGTAGCGGCGGTCAGCGGTATGGCGGCCGCGATGGAACCGGCCGCGTAGAGCGTGACGGACTGCCCGGCGCCGGACTGGCTGACGCCGAGGTCCGCACTCATCGCGGGCAGCACGCCGGCGGGCAGGGCCTCGGTCATGATGGTGACGAATCCGGCGGTGCTCAGGGCCAGCAGGCTGGGCCAGGGAAGCCGGATGGCGGGCCGGTTCGGGGGCTGGGGAAGCCGGGTGGCGGGCGGGTTCGAGGGGCTGGGGGAGTGAAGTTCGGGCATGGGCCCGATCGTCTATCCTTGACATTCATGTCAAGGTCCAGCCCGGAACGGCACCGGTCGGGCGTGAGGGTGGTCACATGCGTATCGGCGAACTCGCCCGGCTGACGGACACTCCTCCGCGCCTGCTGCGCTACTACGAGCAGCAGGGTCTGATCACCGCGCACCGCGAGGCGAACGGCTACCGCGCCTACGACGACTACCTCGTCGACCGGGTCCTGCAAATCCGCGGACTCCTGGACGCCGGACTGCCCACGCGGATCATCAGGCAGATCCTGCCCTGCCTGGACAGCCCGCGGACGATCCACTTCGCCGACGCCACACCGGAGATGATCGGCACCCTGGAGTCCGAGACGGAGCGGATGACCCGTCGGATCCAGTGCCTGACCCGTAACCGTGATGCCATCCGGGAGTACCTCACCGAGGTCAAGAGCCGGGCCTGAGGCGTGAGCCCGAGGTGTGCGTCTGAGGTGTGTGCCCGAGGTGTGAGCCGACGTCGGGATGCCTGTCGGCTTGACCTTGCCATTGGTGTGATGGTTGGACCCTTCCGTCATGACCGACTCCGCCATCCGGCACCTCGAATTCGGCGACGGCACACCGCTCGTCATGATCCACGGCTACACCGTCGACCACCGGGTCCTGCTCCCCGTCGAACCCGCCTTCGCCGACCGCCCCGGGTGGCGGCGGCTCTACCTCGACCTCCCCGGCCACGGCACCAGCCCCCGGCTGCCGGGGACGACGTCGGCGGCCGCCCTGGCCGACTCCGTCTTCGACTGGATCCACGCCGAACTGGGTGAGCAGCCCTTCGCCGTGCTCGGGCAGTCGTTCGGCGGACAGCTGGCCCGGGCGGTGACGGCGAGGTTCGGGGCGCAGGTCCTGGGATCGGCGCTGCTCGTACCGGTCGTGCACTGGGGCCCCGACCGGACCCTGCCCGGCGTGACCGTGGCCGAGCGCGACGACGAGCTCCTCGACCGGCTCCCGCCCGCCGACCGCGAACTCTTCGGCCTCGTCATGGCCCGTCACACCACGCGCAACTGGAAGCTCTTCGAACAGTACGTCCGGCCGGGATGGCGCGCGCACGACCAGGCGGCCGCCGCCGAACTCGAAGCCGACTTCCTGCTGCCGCACTGGCCCGAACACCGCGCGCCGGAGCACCAGGGCCGGCACCTGCTGGTCACCACCCGGCAGGACGCCCTGGTGGGCTGGCGCGACCAACTCGCCCTGCTCGACCACTACCCCCGGATGGCGGCGACGGTGCTCGACGGCGTCGGCCACAACCCGCAGGTCGAGTGCGCCGAGACCGTCCAGGGCCTCATCGGCGCCTGGCTCGACGAACTGCCCCGACCCGCCCGCCAGTGAACGGGGCGGCGCTGTGGTCGCACCGGACCGTCCGCCCGAACGCTGACCTCGTCGCCAGCTCGGCCACCACGGTCACCCCTGCGAGTGGGGGCTGGCCGCTCTACGACAACCCCACGGCGGTCGAGGACATCGACGGACCATGGGGTCATCGTGAATCCGGCCCTGCCACCGATGAGTTGGACGGTCGGAGGAGAATGAGTCGCATGACGTGCTTCCTCGCGAAACTCCGTGCTGTACTCACCATGGAGAAGGTCGAAGCCGTGCAGCGCTGAGCGGCCGGCCGGGACGCGCGGTGCCCCATCTTTCCTGCCGGGGAGGGAGGCGTACCGTCGTGCTTCCGCCAGCGTTTCCCGATTGACCAACCCGCTTGGTTCGCCAGGGCCGGCTGTTTCGGAGTGGATCAGATGAGGGTTCTTCGCCGGGTATTCGCCGTGGCCGCCGCCGTGCTGGTGCTGGCTGTGACGGACTTCGTCGTCACTGCCGTCCATGACCGATCCGCGGCCGGGGACCGTCGCGTCCGGGCGCAGGCCGAGGCTGGGGCGGATGCCCATCGGTACGCGGCCGGGCTGGTACCGGCCTTCACCGCTGGTCCGCAGACGGCCATGTCGCTGGAGGCGCTCGCGGCGCGCACCGCGGTGCACGTCGTCACGCTGGCCGGGGACGGGGGCTCCGTTGTGGTGGGTGTGATGGCTGACGTGGTGTACCCGACGGGGTGGGGGGCTTCGGAAGTCGGGAGCGCCTGCCTGCGAGTCGTCCTCGCCCGGGCCGGCGAATCGATCTCCGAACAGGCATCCGACATTCCGTGCTCGGAGCTTCCCCCCGGCGGGTCCCTCACCGAGGCCTTCATCGTGCGCTGACCGAGGCCTGCTGGCCCCGTCCGGGCAGGCCGGGCCCGGGTGTCGGCAGGGTGGGGCGGTATCGAGGCGCGGTATCGAGGCTGTCTGGTGTCCTGTCGCACCGGACCTCGAGCAGTCTCATCTCACCGTGAGCGCTCATCGGGGTGGCCGCGAACGCGAGAAGGCCCGACCGGTGCGGCGCTTTCCAGGGGCCCCACTGCTCGTGAAGTTCCGGCCGGTAGGACATGTTGTCCCCCGGCCGGAACTTCACGCGTACAGGGCCTCCAAAGCGACCAGTCCCTCGCCCGGCCACCTCCGCAGCGCCGGAATCGGCGCCCGCTCCGCCAGCGCGTACATCGTGCCGGTGGACTGGGCGGGAGACCGGACGGACCGGCCCTTCCGCGTCGATCAGTTGCAGGTCATGTTGACGGGTGCGTGGTCCGGGTCGTTCCGGTGGCACAGGTGCTGCGGGGCCTTCAGGTCCGTGATGGAACCCTGCCACACGGCGCCCTGCCACAGGGCCTGCGGGGAACCGGAGTTCTCCAGCAGGCGCGGGTAGCGCAGGACCTCCCAGGACGGGTACTTGTCCTTGTTCGTGTCGACGTCGAAGCCGGTGAAGTTCTTGTTCTTGTCGTCGTAGCGATGCGGGTAGATGTGGAACGTCGCGTTGATCCGGCCGAGGTCCGCGTACTGCGAGCCAGGGACGTCCACGAACGAGTTGACCGCTGACACGTCCACCCGGATGCCGCCGTCACCGTAGGGCTCCGCCCAGTACTCGTTCTGCGGGGTCCGGTCGTCCTGGACCACCTTGGCGTGCTCGGTACGCACCAGAGGCTTGGCATTACGGCACGTCAGATCCCCGACACAGGACTGGTCGACGTAGATCCCGACCTGGCCCGTGGCGGTGTCCCAGGCGATGGCCACCTTGGAGCTGGCTTCGGGTTCGGTGCTCCACAGGCGGTGGTTGCCCAGGGCGTGGTTGATCGGGCTGCCGTCGTCGCCGATGTAGCCGCGCACCACGACGATGCCCCGGTCGGGGCCCTTGGGCAGCAGCGTGGCGCTCTCCTTCAGGTCGCCCGGGGCCGGGCTGCCCTGGAAGAACTGGGCGTTCGCGCGGGGAATCAGCGGGTTCGCGGTCTCGTTCGGCGACCACCGGATGGGGCCGTGCTCGAACATCTGGGTGACGCCCTCCTGCTGGAGTTCGTCGGTGACGGGGTAGCCGTACACCCCGCCTTCCCAGCCCGCCTGTCCCCAGCGCTGGCCGATGAGGCCCCAGACGGGGTGGACGCCGTTGGAACGCGTGGGATGCCAGTAGAGCGAGCCACCCTGGAACACCTGGCGCTTCCCAGCACCGTCAGGGAGGGACAGTTCGTCGCTGGTGGGGTAGCCGAGGGAGCCCTTCTCCCAGCCCATGGCGGCCCACTTGTCGCGGATGAGGCCCCAGATGGCGTGGGCGTCGGTGGAGGGGCTCCAGTAGATCGAGCCGCCGTCGAAGACACTGAACCGGCCCACCCCGTCGGGAGCGGTCTGCTCGTTGTCCTTGGGGCAGCCGAGCGTGGTCCGGTACTCCCGGTACTTCTCCAGGATGCGGCCCTGGACCGTCTTGCCACAGATCTGTTCCGGGTCCTGCCCGGCGGCGGAGGCCGTCGCCGGGAGGAGGGTGGAGCCGGCGAGAAGGACGGTGAGCAGGAGCGAGATCTTCGCTCCCCGTCGGCGGGTTCGTCCGCGGGGCGTTGAGTGTTCGCTGATGATGTCCACCGAATGATTCTCGCGTACATGTCAACAGGTGGACAGTGTCCGACGCGCCAAGGAATGGGCAGGTCTGCGACAGAAGCACACAGGTAGGCCCAGTCGAGAGGTTCGCCGCGAAGGGACACCGGTCACTACTGTTCTCGGTGCTCGAATGTCATGTGAATTGGTCGATCAGATATTCGATGGAGGATCGTGTGACGAGGGGACGGCGCGTCCTGTTCGGCGTGCTGGGTGGGGTTCTCGGTGTTCTCGGCGTGGGCGTGGTCGTGTGGCTGACGTTCCGGCCTTCCTGGCCTGACGTGCCAGACCCGGTCGGACGGTGGAGTGGCGGTACGGCGGTGCTCGAGTTCCTCCCGGACGGGCGGATCGGGTCCGCGACGGTGCCGGCCTACGTGTGCGACAGCGCGGCGGCCGATCCGGTACAGCCGACGGAACTGGAGGGGAGTTGGAAGAAGTCCTACCTCGACGACGCCGGTCGGGGGGTGTACGTGACGGCGACCCGTAAGGACGGGGGAGGCAACTGCAGGATCTGGCTGACGGCCATGACCAACGAGAAGGACCTGTGGCTGCTGGCGAGCAAGGGGTTCGTCATGGAGAAGGGCTGAGGTGCCGCGGTGACTTCGAGTACGACGGCGTGGAGCGAGGGGGAGCTGTGGCTGGTCGATGGAAGTACCTGAAGTCCCGGGAGGGCGCTGTCCTGTTGGTGGGTGTCCTGCTGATCGCGGGGCTGACGGGGTATCTGAAGGCCCGGTCGGGCGGGCCGGATCCGAAGGACTACGTGGGGCGTTGGGCGTCGCGGGACGAGGTGATCGAACTGCGGGAGGGGGGCCGGCTCGGTGAGGTGCGGCTCGACGGGTACTTCTGCGCGAAGGATCCCGTCGGACAGGGGGCGGCATTGGGGGAGTACCAGGGGAGTTGGCGGGCGGGGAGTGTGGACGACGCGGGGTCGGGGGTCTTCGTGGTGCTGCGGGACTACTACTCCGGGGGTGACTGCGAGATCTATCTGCAGGAGGAACGGAAGGGCGCGGTGGCCAGCCTGGGCGGTCAGCCGCGGGGGAGCGCGCAGCGGGTCTTCTCCAGGGGGTTGGGGCGTCGGAGAACGATTGCACCCATGACCGGGTGGTCGTCCACGACGGCCCGGCCGGTTGGGGGCATCGACGAACCGGCGGCGATGTCACGGTAGAACCCCGGACCCTGACAGTGCCCGGGCGGAGAGGCCGATCGGAGCATTGTCACGGGCGGGCCGCGGGTCGGTTTGCTGAAACGGCAACAGGCCTCGCCCTCCGCGGTACGCGCGCAGCATGATCGGCACTGCGTCAGCACTGCATCGGCATCACGCCGCCGAACAGCGGGTCGTCGAATGTCGGTTCGCCGAACCGAACTTGGCGTACGCCGGATCGAGATCCCAGGAGGACACATGTCACCGTCGCGGACCACGGGCCCCACTCACCGGCTGGTCCCCTCGCCCGCCGGCCGGATCCACCTGGTGGAGCAGGGCACCGGGCCGCTGGTCCTGCTGCTGCACGGGTTCCCGGAGTCCTGGTACTCCTGGCGCCACCAGTTGCCGGTGCTGGCCGCTGCCGGATACCGCGCGGTCGCCATCGATGTCCGCGGGTACGGGCGCTCCTCCAGGCCCGAGGAGGTGACCGCGTACCGGATGTTCGACCTGGTCGAGGACAACGTCGCGGTGGTGCACGCCCTGGGTGAACGGTCCGCGGTGATCGTCGGCCACGACTGGGGCTCGACCATCGCCGCCAACTCCGCCCTGATCCGACCGGATGTCTTCCGTGCCGTGGGGCTGCTGAGCGTTCCCTACCTCCCGAGGGGCGGCCCGAGGCCCAGCGAGGTCTTCGGGCAACTGGGCGGCGACGAGGAGTTCTACGTCTCCTACTTCCAGGAGCCGGGCCGGGCCGAGGCCGAGATCGAACCGGACGTGCGCGGCTGGCTCGCGGGCTTCTACGCCGCGTTGTCCGCCGACACCATGCCGGCGGCCGGCGTACCCGACCCGCACTTCGTCAGCCGTGGCGGGACACTTCGTGACCGGTTCCCCGCCGGACGGCGGCCCGGCTGGCTCGGCGCGGATGAACTCGACGTCTACGCCGGAGAGTTCGAGCGAACCGGCATGAGCGGGGCGCTGGGCCGCTACCGGAACATGGACCGGGACTGGGAGGACCTCGCCGACTTCGACGGTGCCCCCGTCACCCAGCCGTCCCTGTTCATCGGCGGAAGCCGGGACGCCTCCACCACCTGGCTGGCCGACGCGATCGCGGCCTACCCCGCGACCCTGCCCGGCCTGCTCTCCAGCCACATCCTCGACGGCTGCGGGCACTGGGTCCAACAGGAACGCCCCGCCGAGGTCAACCGGATCCTGACCGACTGGCTCGCCGCCCTCCCCTCCTGAGCCGGGAGCGGGGGAGCAGGGTGCTGCGCGGGCTCGACGGTCGGGTCGAACTCGCGGCCCATCAGCGCCGTGGTGCTCCGGAGCGCCGCGCTCACCAGGCCACGGTTCGGCCGAGGTAGTCGACGTAGTGCAGGCCCGGGCTGCTCCGGAGGGCGTCGAGCGTCCTGACCACGTTCGGGATGCTCTCGTCGATGCCGAGCAGGGCGTCCGAGCCGCCCATGTCGGTGCGCACCCAGCCGGGGGCCATCAGGACCAGGGACCGGGGTTCGCCGCTGTGCCGGGCCGCGTAGCTGCGCATGAACGTGTTGAGCGCGGCCTTGCTGCCGCGGTACACCTCGTGGCCGCCGCGCTCGTTGTTGGCCACGCTGCCCTGGCCCGAGGACATCACCGCGATCGTGCCCGCTGGCTGGACGAGGTCCTGGAGGGCCTCGATGACGCGCAGCGGGCTCAGCGCGTTGGTGACCATGACCCGGACGAACTCCTCGGTGGAGGTCTGTGCCACCGTGCCCTCGGGCTGGTTCGTGACGCCGGCGTTCACGAAGAGCAGGTCGAACGTCCGGCCGGTCAGGCGACCGTGCAGCGCCGCGACCTGCTCGGGCTCGGTGATGTCGACGGTCTCGATCTCGACCTGCCCGGCGTGGGCGTCGGCATCGGCGAGCTCGTGCAGGCCGGTCCGGCGCGAGCCGCGCACGGTGGCCACGACCTGCCAGCCGGCCCGCGCCCATTCCTGGGCGAGGGCGAGGCCGAGGCCCCGGGACGCGCCGATCAGGAGCACGCGCCTGCCGGGGGCCGGAGCCGGGGACGGCGCGGAGTGGCTTTCCGAGGTGTTCGTCGACATGACAGCGATTGTGCGAGGCATCACTGCGCCCGGCAAGCCGCCTCCCCGGAAGGGAAGTTGGCAATCCGGGGCCGGGTGGCCTCGTGCTTCTCGCCGTGGCGCCGGCCGACGTGCGGCTCAGAGGCCGAAGCGGGCTCGGTGGGAGGCGGGGACCAGGTCGGTGTACTCGGGGTGCTTGGTGATCCAGCTGCGGATGAAGGGGCAGTAGGGGAGTACGGCGAGTGCCTGCTCGCGGGCCGTGTCCAGTGCCGCGCGTGCCAGGCGGCCGGCCAGGCCGCGGCCCTCGAAGCGGGGGTCGATCTCGGTGTGGATGAAGGCGATCTCGTCGCCGGAGCGGTGGTACTCGGCGAAGCCGGCGAGTTCGCCGCCGTCCTGGATCTCGAAGCGCGACTTCTCGGTGTTGTCGGTGACGAGCTGGTCCATGGTTCCTCCGCAAGGTGGGGGACGGCCCTGGAGGGCCGGTGGCGGGGTGGCGCGGCATCGCCACTATAGTTGAAGAATCAACATTTGTCGTCCGGTCGCCGACGAGGGCCCACGGATACCGGCCGGACCGCCAGGTGACCATCCGGCAGTCGAACTGCCGGGCGGCAGGTTTGCCCGGCGCGGCTGCCGGGATACCCATGGCGCATGATTCCCGCCGCGGTCAGTGACGTCCTGCCGGAACTCGTCCCGTTCGTGCGGGCGGTCCAGGAACGCAGGCCCGACGACGGGACGTGGTGCGAGGCGTGGACGGTGCGGGACGTCCTCGCCCACCAGACCGGCAACGCCGAGGAACTCGCCCGCGTCCTGCGCGCCTTCCACGCGGGCGAGCCCGTGGAGACCCGCGGCTTCGATCGGGAGGAGCCGTACCGGCGGATGTCCGACGCACAGCTGTGGGAGGCCTTCGCCGCCCGCTGTGCCGAACTGGCCGAGGTCGCCGCGGCCGCGGAGAGCGACCTGCCCCCGGCCACCGAGGTGCGGTGGACCGGCCGGACCGTGACGGTGCCGTTCTTCGCCGAGCACCTGCGCGAGGAGCTGATCCTCCACCGGTGGGACCTCACCGGCGACGACCGTACGGCCCGGGAGGCGCTCGCCGAGCCGTGGATGACGTCGCACAGTGTGCGGCTGGTCGGCCGGCCGCTGCTGGCCCGGGGCGTGGCGGGACTCGACCTCGGGCCCGGGGGGCGCGTCGAGGCCCGCCTGCGCGTCCCCGGGACCGACGACGTCCTGGTGACCGCGGACGCCGGTGGTGCGTCCATCGCCCTGGCCCCGCCCGAGGGCCCGGCCACCATCGAGAGCGACGCTGCGGTGCGCGTCCTGCTGTTGTGGGGGCGACGTCCGGCGGACCCGGGCCGCTGGCACAGCACGGTCGGTCCGGAGGAGCTGCGACGGGTGCGTGCTCTGCTGAGCGGCTACTGAGGGGCTACTGGGTGACTACTGAGCGGGTGGCGGGTAGGGGGCGCGCGGGGTGTCCGGCTCGGTCCGGGGCGCCGGGGTGACGGACACCCGGGGGAGCGCCTCGGGGTGGTGTTCGCAGATGTGCGTCACCAGGTGCTCGCGGAGCTGGCAGCGGAGGGAGAACGCGTCGTCGGCGTTGGCGGCGGTCGCCAGGAGCCGGACCACGATGGTGGTGGGCGTGGTGTCGACGACCTGTAGGGCGCTGCCCTGGCCGTCCCAGAGGGGGCTGTCGGCGAGGAACGCGTCGAACTCCTTGCGCAGCAGGGGGACCGGGGCCCGGT
This sequence comes from Kitasatospora sp. NPDC058243, assembly GCF_042882025.1. Taxonomy (NCBI): domain Bacteria; kingdom Bacillati; phylum Actinomycetota; class Actinomycetes; order Kitasatosporales; family Streptomycetaceae; genus Kitasatospora; species Kitasatospora sp. NPDC058243. Next base: position 122,412 of record NZ_JBHVWW010000015.1, on the reverse strand, counting down.
GGTCGAGGTGGAGGAAGGCGGTGCCGGTGATCCGGCTGGAGCGGCGCGACCAGTTCTCGAACGGGCGGCCGGCGAAGTAGGACATCGGCATCACCAGGCGGCGCTGGTCCCAGGTGGCGATCACCACCGCGGTGAGGGTGATCTCCTCCACGGTGCCCCACTCGCCGGACACCACGACCACGTCGCCGATCCGGACCAGGTCGCCGAAGGCCAGCTGCACCCCGGCGAAGAGGTTGGCCAGCACGCTCTGCGCGGCGATGCCCGCGACCACACCGGCCAGGCCCGCCGAGGCGAGCAGACTGGTCCCGATGCCGCGTACGGAGGGGAAGGTCATCAGCATCGCGCCCAGGGCGGCGATCGCGATGATCGCCTGGCAGATCCGGCCGAGCAGACCCGCCTGGGTGCGGGCGCGGCCGGCCGAGGAGGGGTCGCGGCGGTGGGCGGCGAGGCGGACGGCGCCTTCGACGACGAGCCCGACCGCCCGGGCGCCGAGCCATCCGCCGGAGGCGATCGCCAGTAGGACCAGGAGGTGGTGCAGCTGCTCCCGGGTCTCCGGCGAACCACCGACCCACGGCTGGACGGCGAGGGACAGGGAGGTGGCGAGCACGGTGACCAGGGGGCGCCGGCAGCTGCGCAGCATCCCCGGCATGACGCTGCCGGGCCGGTGCGGGGCGAATCTGCGGACCAGCCGTTCGGCGGTCCGGTCCAGGACGTAGGTGGTCAGGGCCACCCCCGTACCTGCCAGGAGCAGACGGAACAGGCTCCACCACACGCTCGTTCTCCTCCCGCGACGGCCGCAGCGCGGCGCTGTGGGCCGGCCTTCCCCGGGCCGGCGCTGTGGGCGGGCCTTCCCCGGGCCGGCGCTGTGGGCGGGCCTTCCCCGGGCCGGCGCTGTGGGCGGGCCTTCCCCGGGCCCGCTTCCCGGACCCCGTTTTCCCGTTCGGCGGGATTCACACCTGCCGGAGGTGAGGTGGGGGCCCGGCAACGGCGATGGGCCGTTCGGGTGAGGGGGGTGGGCCGGGGGAGACGGGTGAGGAGGACGGGCCGAAGGTCCGCGTCGAGGGTTCAGGCGGGGTGCATATCGGCCCGGGAACGGGGCAGCCGGGGCTTGAAGGCCCGCCGGCCGGGCGGGCACCGACATGTCAGGAGGAGCGATGCACCGGATCGAGGAGTCCGTCGAGGTGGCGGCGCCGCTCGGCACGGTCTACGAGAGCTGGGTCAGGTGTGAGGAGTTCCCGCAGTTCATGCGGGGTGTGGTCAGGGTCGACCGGTCGGGCCAGGACACCAGCTGGGTGGTCCGGACCGCCGCCGGCCCGCGCGAGTTCAGGGCCGTGACCACGGAGCTGGTGGAGAACGACCGCGTGGCGTGGGACAGCGGCCCTGGCCCGGTGCGGCACCAGGGTGTGGTCACCTTCCACGCCGTGGGCGACGCCGCCACCCGGGTGATGTTCCAGCTGGAGGTCGAACCGCACGGGCTCTGGGAGCACCTCGCCGAGGCCCTCGGGTTCGTCGACCGGCGGGTGATCGACGACCTGACCGACTTCAAGCGTCACGTCGAGGAGGGCGGCGGACCGGTCGAGGCCACGGTCGACGACACGGTGGCATGAACCTCCGGATCGGGGGCAGCCGAAGCGTACCGACAGCCCGATCCGACAGCCCGATCAGGCAGTCGGACCTGACAGCCAAGCTTGACAGCCGGACCCGACAGCCAGACCCGACGACGGAAGGAGACGGTCGTGAGTGATCGCGTCAACATCTGGGAGTTCCGGGACACCGCCGGTCACACGGCGGGCACCGACCTCATCGGCTTCCACGTCGAGGCCACCGACGGAGCGATCGGCAAGATCGACAAGCTGTCCGAGGCCGTCGGCGCCCAGCACCTGGTCGTCGACACCGGTCCGTGGATCCTCGGCAGGCGGGTGATCCTGCCCGCCGGCACCGTGATCCGGATCGAGATCGGCGAGCAGAAGGTGTACGTCGACCGGTCCAAGGACGACATCAGGAACGGTCCCGGCCTCGACGACGGCGCGGCCGACGTGTCGGCCGACGTCCGTGACCGCTACGGGCTCTACTACGACCCGTTCTACGGCGGTCGGATCTTCTGACGAAAGGGAGCGGCAGCCATGCCGTACGGTTCCACGCAGCTCCAGCCTCAGCCGCAGTCCCGGTTCCAGCCGCAGTCCCAGCCCCAGTCCGTCGGACCCGTCAGTCCGCCCCTGGTGCCGGATCCTCCGCTGCCGCCCGGCGTGCCCGAGCCGCCGCCGGATCCGGTACTCCCGGGCCCCGCTACGCCGTCACCCGCGCCGCCCGGGCCTGAGCCGGAGCCCGAGCCCGGCGTGCCCCGCCCGCCCGAGCCGCCGGACTGAGCAGCCCTGAGCAGCCCTGAGCAGTCCGACCGAGGAGTCCCAAGAGGCGGGCCGGAGCGTTACCCCCAGTACCCCGTGTGCACCGCGGCGGCCTCCTCGAAGAGGTGCGGGCCGGACGCCTCCACGGTGCTGCCGCCGGCGGCGAAGACCTGGCGGCACGGCAGGTCGAGCACCGGTTCCTCCGGGTCCACCCCGGCGATGGCGTTCAGCTCCGCCCCGGCGAGCGCGTAGACGACCTTGCGGATGCCGCTCCAGTAGATCGCCCCGGCGCACATCGCGCACGGTTCGGTACTCGTGTACAGGACGGCGTCGACGAGCTGCGTCGGGGCCAGGGTGCGCGAGGCCTCCCGCACCAGATTGGTCTCCGCGTGGGCGGTGACATCGCGGTCGGTGAGCACCGAGTTCTCGGCCGTGAGCAGGACGTTCCCGGCGGGGTCGGTCAGCAGCGCTCCGAAGGGGTGGTTGCCGTGCGCCCGGGCGTCGGCCGCGATCTCGATGGCCGCGAGCAGGTGCTCGCGGGTGCGGTCGGTCATGACGTGCTCCTCAGGGGATCGGCGGTGGGGCGGGCCCATGGTGTCGCGGTCGTGCGGGGTGGTGGTTCCAGGTTGCCGCACCCGCCCTCCGCCCGCGACCACCCCCGGCGGCGGCCCGGGCCCGCGGGCCGGTGCGGAGCCCGCCGCCGGGACCGGCCCCCACCCGGGCGGCCGGGCTGTCGTCAGTGGGCGAACTTCTCGACGGCCGCCGGTGTGACGGGGGTGAAGAAGTTGACGAGGTTGCCGTCGGGGTCACGGAGCAGGAGCGACCGGTTGCCCCAGGGCATCGTGGTGGGCTCGGTCACGAAGTCGGCGACGAAGCCGGTCAGGTTCCGGTACACGTCGTCCACGTCGGCGACGAGGAATTCGAAGATCACGCTGTTGTTGTCGGCCGGACGGGCGGAGCCGGGCGCGAACAGTGCCACCGTCCGGGTGCTGCCGATCGCGAGGGTCCCGCCGGCGGTCCGCAGTTCGGCGAAGTCCTCGGTGGACCAGTGCGCCTGTACCCCGGTGGCCCGCTCGTAGAAGCCGACGAGGCGTGCGATGTCGCCCGTGATGATCCGGATCGAAACGAAGTCCATGGTGCGCTCTCCTCAGGTCGGTGAAGCCGTTGCACCCCGGACGGTAGAGGAGATAGTGGACAGAATCGGTCCGGTATCAGTACTAGGCTCGTGGACATGGGCCGACCTACCAGCCGCGTGCTCACCCTCCTGGAACTCCTGCAGTCGGGCGGCATCAGGACAGTGGCCGAACTCGCCGACCGGCTCGGCGTCGACGGGCGCACCGTGCGGCGGTACGTGGACCACCTGGTCGACCTCGACATCCCCGTCGAGGCGGTCCGCGGCCGCTACGGCGGGTACCGGCTCGCCCCCGGGTACCGCCTGCCTCCGCTCATGCTCAACGACGACGAGGCGCTCGCCGTGCTGCTCGGCCTCGTCGTCGGCCGCAGGGCGGGGCTGCTGACGGCGACCGGGGCGGCGACCGGGACCGCGACCGGGACCGCGGGCGGGGCGGCGACCGCGACCGGAACGGCGGGCGAGACGGCGGCGGCCAAGATCCGCCGGGTACTGCCCGAGCGCCTCGCCCGTCGGCTCGACGCCGTCCTGGAATCCCTCGCCTTCACGGCCGAGCCCGGCGAGGCGGCCACCCCGGAGACGGGCGTCCTGCTCGCCGTCGCCGACGCGGTGCGCCACCGCCGCCCGATCTCGATCAGGTACACCGCCCGGGACGGCCGGCGGAGCGAACGCACGCTGCACCCGTACGGGATCGTCACCCATGCGGGGCGGTGGTACGTCACGGGCACCGATCCCGAGGTCGATCCCGAGATCGGCCAGGACCGGACCTTCCGGCTCGATCGCATCGCGGACGCGAGGCCCCTGCCGGGCTCGTTCGAGCTGCCCGCCGGGCTCGATCCGGCCCGGCGCGTGCTGTCCGGGCTCGCCAAGGCCGCGTACCGGTACGAGGTGACCCTGCGGATCCACGGGACGGTCGAGCAGATCCGCGCCCGGCTCCCCGCCAGCGTCGCGAGCATCGAGGAGCCCGCACCGGCGCCCAAGGAAGGAACGGATCCGCACACCGAGCGGTGGCTGCACGTCGAACTGCGGGCGGAGCGGCTCGACTGGCTGCCCCCCGTACTCGCCTCGCTCGACCGGCCGTTCGTCATCGAGCGACCGGACGAACTCCGCGGCCTCGTCATCGCGCTCGCCGACCGGCTCGCCGCCTCCGCCCGCCAGGCCTGCGACCCGGACCGGACCGGACACTGATGCGCCCGATGTGCCCCCACGGACGCCGATGCGCCCGTCCTGGCGTCAAGGACTCGCGGAACCTTCCCGGCGCGGGAGCGTTGGCAGTGCACCGGAGGTCCCGGTCAGGTAGGTAGGAGGCAATCGCCGTGCTCGTAGAACCTGTCCTTGTCACCGGCGCCGGCGGCGGCGTCGGCGGAGTCGGGCGAAGGATCCTGGAGCGGTTGCGGGCGCACAACGTGCCCGTCAGGGCTCTCGTACACCACGACGACGAACGGGCCTCGGACCTGAGGACGATGGGCGGCGTGGAGGTGCTGGTCGGTGACCTCACCCGTGGTGCGGACGTGGTCGAGGCGCTGGCCGGCTGCCGCCGGGCCTACTTCGGGATGAGCGTGTCGTCCGCTTACCTGGAGGCCGCGGCGACGGTGGCGGCCGCCGCCCGGGAGAGCGCCGGCCTGGAACTGCTGGTCAGCATCTCGCAGATGACCGTCTCGCAGATGGACCTCACCAGCGACGCCGAGTCCCGGCAGCAGCGGCTGCACTACCTCGCCGAACACGTCCTCGACTGGTCCGGGGCGCCGGTCGTCCACGTCCGGCCCACCGTGTTCATGGAGAATCCGCTCTTCACCGAGGTGGCGGCCGCTTCGATCCGGCGGGACGGCACGATCCGCCTCCCCTTCGGCTCGGCCCGGACCTCACCGGTCGCGGCCGCCGACGTGGCCGAGGTCGTCACCGCACTCCTGCTCGATCCTGCTCCCCGGACCGGCCGCGTCTACGAACTGACCGGGGCTCGATCCCGCGACATGACGGCCATCGCGGCCGAGTTCTCCGCCGCCCTGGGCTGCCGCGAGGTGACCTACGTCGACGTGCCCTACCAGGAGTGGCTGGAGCACGACCTCAAGAGCCAGGGCCTGCCGGACCACGTGTTCGACCACATCGCCACGATGGCCAGGCTGCACGGCGAGAACCGGTACGACCGGGCGACGAACGACGTCGCCGACCTTCTCGGTCGCCCCCCGCGGGGGTTCGACACCGTGATCAAGGACCTGCTCGCCCGGCAGCCGTAGCCGGCCGGGTGCCGGGGGAGCGGTCGCTCAGAGCCAGCCGCGCTGCGCCGCCTTGAGGCCGGCCTCGAAGCGGCTCGACGCGTCGAGGCGTTCCATCAGCCCGGCCATCTGGCGGCGGACGCTGCGTGCCGACAGGCCCAGGCTCCGGCCGGCGGTCTCGTCGGTGAGGCCGGACGCGAGCAGCCGCAGGAGTTCCTGCTCGGTGGCGCTGAGGCCGGTCCCGGTGTCCTTGCGCCGGTCGGCGCCGAGCGGGACGGCGGCCTGCCAGGTCCGCTCGAAGAGGGCGACCAGGGAGGCGACGATCCCGGGCTCGCGCGTGCACAGGGCGCCGAGCCGGGTGTGGGCCGGGTCGATCGGGACCACGGCGACCTGGCGGTCGAAGATGAGCATCCGGGGCGGCAGCGTCGGGCAGGTGCGGACCAGCCCGCTCTCCTCGGTCATCCAGCGGGCGTAGGCGAGCGTCGCCGGATCGTGCCGCACGCTGTCCTGGTAGAGCGTCAGCAGCGCCACCCCGCGCCGCATGGCCGCCTCGTCCAGCGGCCGGGAGGCGTCCAGGCTGGCCCGGGACTGCGCTCCGCCGGGCATCACGGACAGGCACTCCCCGGTGACCTCCTGGGCGAGGATCTCCAGCTTGGCCTGGATCGCGTCCAGGCCCACCAGGCGTTCGGCGGTCTCGGCCGGGGTGTTCGGCCGTAGGTCGGCGTACTCGGCGATCGCCCGGGCGGCCGCGGCCTTGCCGATCTCCAGATCCTGCTGGCGGCGCAGCAGTTCCTGCTCCTGGCGGCGCAGGATCAGCTCCAGGCCGAGCGCGGGGCTCACCGGCAGCAGAACCCCGGGGGCCTCCCGGGAGGCCCGGAGCAGCTGCAGATCGGCCAGCCGGTCGAGGGCCTCCCGTACGGCGGGCTCGGGCAGGCCCAGCTGGTCGCACAACTCCCTGACGCCGCCCTGCGGATCGGCGAGCATGGCCCGGTACACGGCTTCCGAGACACGGTCCAACCCCAGCATGTCCAGCATGCGCGCAGCCCCCCGGTGCGACGTCGAACGTGCCGTGCCGCCGTGCGACACATCGGGATCATCCCAGCCCGGCTTCGACTCCACAAGCAGCCCTGCCCCGGACGGGGCCCGGCAGGGCGTCGGGTCCTGAAGCGGCCAGGCCGGTTGCTGACGGGGCTCTCGCCTTCCGGGGCGCGGGCGGTGTCAGCAGGATGGTGGTCACCGGGAGGGCGGCGGGGCAACCGCCGCACAGCCTTCCGAACATCTGACTGTTGATCAGATCTCCTGCCACTCAAGCCGCCTGGGGTGCCGCCATGTCCAAGACCGCCCGCCTGCTCGCCACCGCCGTCGCAGCCGTCGCCCTGTCGGGGATCCTGGCGCCCGCGGCCTCCGCCACCGCCGCGACCACGGCGCCGGCGGGCATCGGCTGGGACGGTCCCACCGTCGTCCCCGCGGTCGTGGCCGGCGGGGCCGCGGACGGCATCGGCTGGGATGGCATCGGCTGGGACGGCATCGGCTGGGACGGCTCCACCGTCGTGCCGCCGGTTGCGGCCGGCCCGTCCGCCAGCGGCATCGGCTGGGACTGATCGCGGTGCTCGCCGTCCGGGCCACCGTCGTGGACATCAGCGGTGCGCCCACCACGACCGCCGCGGCGCGGATCGTCGAGGACATCCTGTGGGCGCACGCCACCCCGGAGCACGGGCTCGAACACGTCCGCGCCGTACCGGACCGGGGCGGCATCGCCCTGGTGCTCTTCGTCCGCGCGGACGGCCCGGCCACCGCGCACGCCCTCGCCGAGAACCTGCTGGCCCGGGCCCTCACCGCAGCAACGGCCGGCCGGTACGCCGCCGCCGTGCACCCGCACTGACCATCGCTCGCCCGCCCACATCCAAGGGGACCCCCATGCCCAGCACGCCCCGTCCTGCCCGTGCCCTGCGCCGCGTCTGCGTGCTCGCCGCGACCGCCGTGGCCGCCGGTCTTCTCACCGTCTCCCCCGCCTCCGCGGACGGCACCTACTACCCGGACGGCAACAGGACGCCGACCTCCACCGGCACCCTCGGCACCGGTGTCGGGAACAAGCTCACCGGCGCCCAGATGGTCCGGCGCGCCCGGGACTGGGTCGCCCACGGGGTCACCTACAACCAGGGGCAGTCGTTCTCCGACAGCGCGGTCGGCGGCCCGTACCGCACCGACTGCGGCGGTCTCGTCGACATGGCCTGGCAACTCCCCGGCAGCCCGCCGGTCACGTACCCCGCACCCGGTATCGACGACCCGAAGTACAGCACCAAGCTCAGCAGTTGGTCCCAGCTCCAGCCCGGCGACGCCCTCGCCGTCGCCGGCAAGCACATCAACCTCTTCGCAGGCTGGACCAACCAGGCCGCCGGCGACTTCACGTACATCGCCGAGGACAACAGCAGCGTCCCGACCAAGGAGTACTCGGCCAACACCCACTGGTCATCCATCGACGGCTACCCCACCTCCTCCTTCGAGCTGCTGCGCTCCAAGAACCTCGCTCCCGCCATCCCCGCCGACTTCAACGTCCTGCTGTGGGGCTTCAACTCGGGCCAGACCGTGTCCGGCACGCTGAACCTCACGGCACACCCGACGCAGAGCGGCGTCATCAACTGGCTCGACTACGTGGTCACCGGCCCGAACGGCTACTACAACCGCTTCCGCGCCACCAGCGGCGGCGCCACCAACTACCAAGTCCCCTTCGACACCGCCCCCTTGGCGGCGGGCACGTTCAACATCTCGATGATCGCCAACGAGATCGACGGCCAGGAGCACACCTACCAGGGCGGCGTCTTCACCATCGCGCCGCAGGCCTCCACCGCCCGTGGCTCCGCCGACTCGACGGTGCTCACCAGCAACGGCACCATCGCCCTGTACCGGGTCGGTGCGGACGGCAACGTGTACGGCACCAACCAGAACACCCCCGGCGGTCCCTTCGTTCCGTGGGCGCAGCTTTCGACGGGTGGTGGGTTCGTCGGCAAGCCGGCCGCGCTCCAGACGCCGAGCGGCCTCATGGTGGTCTACGCCCGCACCACCGCCGGGACCATTCAGGGCACCAACCAGAACACCCCGGGCGGTCCGTTCGGGTCGTGGGGCACGGTTGCTGATGCGGGTGATCCGACGGGTGTGGCGAGTGACCCGAGTGTGGTGTTCACTCAGTCCGGC
>NZ_JBHVWW010000015.1:91661-113437 GCF_042882025.1 Kitasatospora sp. NPDC058243 | reverse complement strand
GTCTGCCAGCGGCAACGTCGCCGGTGCCAGTCAGGGCACGCCTGGTGGTCCCTTCTCTCCCTGGCAGCAGCTTTCGACGGGTGGTGGGTTCGTCGGCACGCCCGCTGCGCTCCAGACGCCGAGCGGCCTCATGGTGGTCTACGCCCGCACCACCGCCGGGACCATTCAGGGCACCAACCAGAACACTCCGGGCGGTCCGTTCGGGTCGTGGGGCACGGTTGCTGATGCGGGTGATCCGACGGGTGTGGCGAGTGACCCGAGTGTGGTGTTCACTCAGTCCGGCACCATCGCGGTCTATGTGACGTCTGCCAGCGGCAACGTCGCCGGTGCCAGTCAGGGCACGCCTGGTGGTCCCTTCTCTCCCTGGCAGCAGCTTTCGACGGGTGGTGGGTTCGTCGGCAAGCCGGCCTCGCTCCAGACGCCGAGCGGCCTCATGGTGGTCTACGCCCGCACCACCGCCGGGACCATTCAGGGCACCAACCAGAACACTCCGGGCGGCCCGTTCGGATCGTGGGGCACTGTCGCGGACGCGGGTGACCCGACGGGTGTGGCCAGCGATCCGAGCGCGGTGTTCAGCCGGTTCAACACCATCGCCATCTATGTGACCTCCGCCAACGGCAACGTCGCCGGCAGCAGCCAGGCCACCCCCGGTGGTCCTTTCTCTCCCTGGGGCCAGATCGGCTGATCACACCCCGGCCGCAGACCCACCGCGTGCGCAGACCGCCACCGCCAGGCCCGAACCCCGAGAGGGTTCGGGCCTCGGCGCGTGGTGGCCGGGCGCCCTCGCCGGTCACGCGGGACTGCGGTGTCCCCACGGGTTCCTGAGTTCCACGGGTCGGGGCAAAGACGGTTGAGCCGGCCGGGGCGTGGCGGGGCGTGGCGGGGCGGCCGCGGGGGCGCGGCCGCCGTGCGCCGGGTCAGTCCTTTCCGACGTCCTTGATCTTCTCGCCGGCCTGCTTCAGGTCGCTCTTGATCTGTTTGCCCCGGCCCTCGGCCTCGACGACCCGGTCGCCGGTGGCCCGTCCGGCAGCCTCCTTGGCCTTGCCGTGGACCTTCTCGGCCGCGTTGTGCAGCTTGTCCTTGGCGCTCATCGGATCACTCCTCTCGGTAGTGGGGGCTCGGTCCGCCCCGGACGGCGTCTGCCCGGGATCGGTGGTTCCACACCCGGAACATCCGGAGTCGGCCGTCGGCCGTGAGCCGGTGTGGTGTCGACGGGGCCGGTTGGGCGGGCTCAGCGGAAGGCGGCGACGTTGCGGGCGGCCCAGGCGGCGAAGGGGCGCGGGGCGGTGCCGAGGACCCGCTGGACGTCCGGGCTGACGCGCAGCTCGGCCGGGTTCGGGGAGCCGAGGATGTCCAGGGTGTCCTGGGCGAGCTCCACCGGCATGCCCTGGGCCATGGCGGCGCCGGCCTCGTCGCGGGTGAGGTCGTGGAACCGTACCGGCGAGCCCAGGGCGGCCGCGATGGCCTGCGCCTGCTGGCGCGGGGTGATCACCTCCGGGCCGGTCAGCTCGTACACGCCGCCGTTGTGCCGGTCCTCCAGCAGGCAGGCCGCCGCGACGTCGGCGATGTCCGCCGGGTCGACGATCGGCACCCCGACGTCGCCGAAGGGCGCGGCGACGACCCGCTGTGCGCGGACGGACTCGGCCCACCACAGGGCGTTGGAGGCGAAGCCGCCCGGCCGCAGGATGCTCCAGTCCACGCCGGACCCCCGCAGGACGTCCTCCAGTTCGCGCATCGCGATCCGCGTCGGGCCGAAGGGCCTGGTCGCCACGCCCTGCGAGGAGAGCAGGACGATGCGGCGGACCCCGCCGGCCACGGCCTGGCCGATGAGGTCGGCCGGGTTGGCCCCGGCGGCGTGCAGGTCGCCGGACAGCAGCAGGAAGAGCGCCTTCGCCCCGGCCAGCGCGGGTTCGAGGCCGGCCGGCCCGGCCAGGTCGGCCGCCACGTGGCGGACACCGTCCGGCACCGCCGCCGCGTGCCGCGACACCGCCGTCACCTGCTGGCCCGCCTCGGCCAGCGCCCGCGTCAGCGGCCGGCCCACATTGCCGGTAGCCCCGGTCACCACGATCATGGTCAACTCCTCGTTCGACGTCCGCCGTGGCCGCTGTGGCCTCGGTGGTCCTCACGCTAGGAGCCAGGGCTAACCCTTGGTAAGGACATACCTTGACGTAAGCTCAGGACATGGTGGTAGGTGTGCAGCGCAGGCAGGGCGAGGCCGGGAAGCGGTATGAGGTGTTTCACACCGACTGCCCCGCGCGCGACGTGGTCGACCACGTGACCAGCAGGTGGGGCATCTGGGTGTTGATCTCCCTGCAGAGCAACGACCTCCGGTTCTACGAGCTGCGCGAGAGCATCCACGGCATCAGCGAGAAGATGCTCGCCCAGACCCTGCGCGCGCTGGTCCAGGACGGCCTGGTCTGGCGGAAGGTCGAGCCGACGACACCGCCCCAGGTCACCTACGGGCTGACCGAGTTCGGTCAGGACCTCGGCGAGCCGCTGGCCGAGCTGTTCAACCGGATCACCCGAGGGCTGCCGCCGCGCGACGCGGGGTAGCGGCGCGGGGTGGCAGCGCGGGGTAGCAGCCACACCGAGCCGCCCTGCTGGGGGAGTTCCGGACCCTGTACGCGGCCCGTCACGGCCGGCCGGCCGCCGCGACACACCCCCGGCCTCCTCCCCGGCGTTGTCGCCCGCGCGCCGTAGGTTCGTCGGATGAAGCGACTGAAGACCACACGACTGGACGCCATAGACCGAGCCCTCTTCGACCGCATCGCCGCCGCGCCGCTGCACGGCACCCGCCCCTGGCTGCGGGCCCTGAGCCGGGCCGCCGACCACGGGGTGCTGTGGATGGGCACCGCCGCCGTCCTCGGCGCGGTCGGCGGACGCCGCGGGCGCCGAGCGGCCCTGCGCGGCCTCGGCTCGCTCGCCATCGCCTCGGCCACCGCCAACACCGTCGCCAAGCACGCCACCCGCCGGCCCCGCCCGGTGCTGGACGCCGTCCCGGCCGTGCGTCGGCTGCTGCGCCAGCCCGTCACCACCTCCTTCCCCTCCGGTCACTCCGCGTCCGCGGCCGCCTTCGCCGCCGGTGTGGCGATCGAGTCCCCGCTGCTGGGCGCGGCCGTCGCGCCGGTCGCGGCGGCGGTGGCCCTCTCGCGCGTCTACACCGGCGTGCACTACCCGGGCGACGTCCTGGCCGGTGCGGCGCTGGGTACGGCGGCGGCCGCCGCGACCCTGCACTGGTGGCCGCGCTCGTCCGACGTGCCGCCGCCCGCCGCCCCGGCCGCCTGTCCGGCCCCGGCCCTGCCGCAGGGGAGGGGGCTGTCGGTGGTGGTCAACTCGGGCTCCGGCAGCGGCTCTCCGCTCGCTCCCGCCGCCGAGGACGTGGCCGGGACGCTGCGCGCCCTGCTGCCCGAGGCGGACGTCCGGGTGTGCGGGCCGCAGGACGACCTGGCGAAGACATTGACGGAGGCCGCCGACCGGGCCGCCAGGGCCGGCGGCGCGCTCGGGGTGTGCGGCGGCGACGGCAGCGTCAACCTGGCCGCGGCGCTGGCCGTCGAGCGCGCGCTGCCGCTGGCGGTCTTCCCCGGCGGCACCCTCAACCACTTCGCCCTCGACCTCGGTGCCACCACCCACGAGGCCACCGCCGAGGCCGTCCAGGCCGGCACCGCCGTCGGCGTGGACCTGGGCCTGGCCGCCGACGACGCCGGCGCCCGGACCTTCGTGAACACCTTCAGCCTCGGTATCTACCCCGAACTCGTCCACCAGCGGGAGAAGTTGGAGAAGCGCATCGGCAAGTGGCCGGCCCTCGCGGTGGCCGTCGCCAAGCTGCTGCCGACCGCCGAACCCGTCACCGTCCACGCCGACGGCCGCCCGCACCGGCTGTGGCTGCTGTTCGCCGGCAACGGGGCGTACGAACCGGCGGGCTTCGCCCCCACCCACCGCGCCGCCCTGGCCGACGGACAGCTCGACGTCCGGGTCGTCGACGGCGGCCGGCCCTTCGCCCGCACCCGCCTGGCCGCCGCCTTCCTGTCCGGCACCCTGGACCGGTCCCGGGTCTACCGGGCCGCCCGGCTGCGCGCCCTGGACCTGGACTCCCTCGGCGACGCCGCCCGCATCGCCGTCGACGGCGAGAGCGTCCCCGCGCGCGGGGCCCTGCGGCTGTCCAAGGCCCCGGCCGGGCTCACCGTGTACCGGCCCGCGACCGCCGCCCCGGCGAGCGAGCTGCACCGCCCGGGCCGGGACGGGCGGTAACCGCAGGGGGTGTCACCGGGCGCCGGGGGAGGACGGGCCGTGCGGGCCGTCCTCCCCGGCCCCGCCGGGCCGCTCCCCGTCGTGGAAGGAGACTTCGACGTGCTGTTCGGGGCGGCGCTCCTCCTGACGGGCGACGGAGGACAGCACCTTCTCGTCGGCGGCGGTGAGCGGCGGCTGCAGGAGGCTGCGGGGCCACAGCCGACGGGCGAGCACCGCGTTGGCCTCGGCGGCGTACACGGTGATCTGCGCGGCCAGGTAGAGCCAGGAGAGCAGGCCGATCACGGTCGCGAAGAAGCCGTAGACCTGGCCCGCGTGGCGCAGTTCGTGGGTCACCAGGAGCGAACCGAACGCCTGGAGGACGGTGAACAGCGGCCCGGCGACGACGCAGCCGGGCAGCAGGGCCCGGGTCGGGATCTCGCGCGGGGTGAGCACCCGGAAGCAGGCCAGGCACAGGGCGGTGTTCAGCAGCGCCGAGACCAGCAGGCCCCCGACCCGGGCGGGCACCCCGCCCAGGGCGCTGCCGACCAGCGAGGCGGCCGCCGTACCCAGCACCAGGCCGGCGGCCAGGACCGTGAACAGCAGCAGGCCGCGCGCCAGCCGGGGCCAGTAGCCGGGCCGCTGCACCCCGGGCACGTTCCAGACCTCGGCCATGGCGTGCTGGAGGACCTGCGTGATGCCGAGCGCCCCGTACAGCAGGCCGAGCGCGCCGATGGCCAGCGCCAGGCCGCTGCCCTGGAGGGAGTGGACGTTCTGGCGCAGCTGGTCGCCGATGATCGGGAAGTCGGCGAGCGCCGAGTTCAGCACCGACTGCTGGGCCCCGGGGTGGCCGTGCAGGACGAAGCCGAGGACGGTGCTGAGCAGGAGCAGCAGCGGGATCAGGGCGACGAAGCCGTAGTAGGTGATCAGGGCGGACAGCAGCCCGCCCCGGTCGTCCCCGTACTTGCGCACGACGCCGATGACGACGGCGGGCACCCGGCGGTGCTGCTGGAAGCGGTCCACGGCGCGCAGGCCTTGTTCGATCGGGTTCATGCCCCGGCGTCTGCCCCGGTCCGCGCCCGCGACACCCGCCGGTTCCGCCCCCCCGTGGCGGCTCGGCTGCCCCGGTTCGCCGCGGACATGCGCCTGCCCTGCCCGTCCGACCGCTACCGCACCATCACTCCGACCAGGCAGGTGTCGTCGTCGGTGTCGGCGTTGCTGTAGCGCAGCAGGTGGTCCAGGAGCTCTTCGAGGTTGGCCGAGCCGGTGTCCGAGCCGGTGGTTGACCCGGTGTCCGAGCCGGTGGCTGACCCGGTGCGGGACTCCTCGGCGAGGGCCGTCAGGCTGGTCAGCGACGCCTGGAGGGATTCGTCGCGGCGCTCGATGAGTCCGTCGGTGTACATCACCAGCGTGTCGTCGGCCTCCAGGACGAGCTCGCCCTGCTCGTAGTCGGCGTGGCCGATCGCGCCGAGGAGGATGCCGCCCAGCTGGGGCAGGATGTCCGCCCGCCCGCCACGCAGCAGGACCGGCGGCGGGTGCCCGGCGCGGGCCCACCGCAACCGGCGGGTCGCGGGTTCGTAGAGGCCGCACACCGCGGTGGCCGTGACGTTGTCGGTCAGGTGGTGGGTGACGCTGTTGAGCCAGCTCAGCAGCTGGGCCGGCCCGGCGCCGGTGGCGGCCAGGCCGCGCAGGGCGTTGCGCAGCGCGACCATGCCGGTGGCGGCCTCGATGCCGTGTCCGGAGACGTCGCCCACGCACAGCAGGACGTCTCCCGAGGGCAGGGCGAGGGTGTCGTACCAGTCCCCGCCGACCAGGTGGTCCTTCTCCGCCGGGCGGTAGCGCACGGCGACGCTCAGATCGTGCAGGTCCAGCGGGCCCCGGGTGGGCGGCATGATGGCGTGCTGGAGCTGGAGGGCGAGGCGGCTGCGCTCGGCCGCCTGCTGCTCGCTCTGCGCGAGCTGGTCGCGGGTGGCGGCGAGTGCGACCTCCGTCCAGTGCTGGGCGGAGATGTCCTGGTAGGCGCCGCGGACGGTGCCGAGCCCGCTGCCGGGGTCGTTGCCGGGGTCGCTGTCGAGCCCGCTGCCGGGATCGCGGACGGGCTCCGCGACGACGCGGATGTGGCGGGTGACGCCGTCCGGCCGCTGGAGGCGGAAGGCGGTGGAGGCCGGGCGCTGGTGGTGCAGGAGGGTGCGCAGGAACCGGTCGATGGCGTGGCGGTCGTCCGGGTGGGCGTGGTCGGGGAGCTGGTCGAGGGCCAGGGGCGCGGCGGTGGGCGGCAGCCCGTGCAGTTCGAACACCGTCTCGTTCCAGGCGATCTGCCGGGTCCGCAGGTTCTCCTCGAAACCGCCGATCCGGCCGAGCCGCTGGGCGTGCTGCAGCAGGCGGGCGACGCGCGGGGTGCCGTCGTCGAGGCGCCAGACGACCGCGAGGTGGCTGCCGTGCCGGCTGATGCCCACCTGTGCCCGGGTGGTCAGCGGTACTCCGTCGACCAGGGCGGCGAGGCGCATGTCCTGGGCGCGGAAGGGTTCCCCGGTGGCGAAGACGTGTTCGACCTTGTCGGCCAGGCCGCCCGGTTCGGCCGCCAGCGGGTACGCCTCCAGCAAGCGGGTGCCGGTGAGTACGCCGGTGGGCCGGCCGGCGAAGTCGACGAAGGCCGGGTTGAGGTGGCGGATCACGAACCGGGGCGGGAACTCGTCGCTGTCCGGCGCCGCCCGCAGGATCATGCACGGGTCGAGCAGGCCGTCCGTGAGCTGCCGCAGTTCGCCGAACTGCGCGTCGGCCGGGTCGCAGGCGGCGGGTTCCTGCCCGCTCCAGGACTCCAGCGTGGTGGCGGCCAGCTCGGCGAGCGCCTCGAACTGGCGTTGGAGCGGCTGGGAGCGCTCGGGCAGCGTGTCGGGCCAGCAGATCTCCAGGACGCCGATGAGCCGCCCGCCGACGCCGGCCGGGACGGCGAGCCGGCCGCCGTGGATCTCGTGCTGGCCGATCGAGGGCAGCGAGGCGCCGGCGAGCGTCGGGTAGCCGACCGCCGCGCGCTCGTCCAGGGCACGGCGGGCCGGGGTCGGCACGCCCGGCGGGACGTGGCGCCAGCGGCGTGCCTCCTCCTCGGGGAAACCGGCGCTGCCCGCCAGTGACAGGGAGAGGTCCGGGTGGGCGGCCCAGATGGCGACGGCGGCCGCGCCGAGCGGTCGCAGCGCGTGCTCCAGCATGGAACGCGCCGCCGCCGCGGCGTCACCGCTCGCGAGCACGTCCGCCTCGGCACTGCGCAGCCGCACGGCCACCGCTTCGGTGGGGGGAACCGAGGCGTCGGCGACGAACTCGCGGGCGAGGGCGGAGATCTCGTCCGCCGCAGCCTGGTCGACCAGGTCGGCGGCGAGCGCCAGGACCGTCACCCCGGCCTGCTCCGCGAGGCTCTCCAGCTGCCCGGCGGCCTCGGTGGGCCCGCACCGCAGGCGTTCCACCAGCACGCCGACGCCCATCTCGACGACGCCGCGGCCCGCCGCCTGGGCCTGGGCCCGTTCCAGTTCCAGCCTGAGCCGCTCCACCGTGGTGGCGAGCCGGTCGACCGCCGCGGACTCGCCTTCGGCGCGCGCCCGGGCCGCTGCCTGCGCCTCCGCAGCGCGCCGCTGCGCCCCGACCCTCGGCGTGTCGGCGGCCGGACCGGTCGGTGAGGCCGCTGCGGGACGGTCCGTGGCGCGAGGCTCCTGCGGATGGTGCACGGCTGTCGGCTCCTGAGCTCTGGACTGTCGGGGTGGGTGCGAGGGGACGCGGGGCATGGGGCAGGGCGACTACCGGGTGAGGTGGTCCCTGATCCTGCCGATCACCTCGTCGGCGTCCACCGGCTTGGTGATGTAGTCGCTGGCTCCCGAGGCCAGGCTCTTCTCCCGGTCGCCGATCATCGCCTTGGCGGTGACCGCGATGATCGGCAGCCCCTCGTGCTCGGGCATGGCGCGGATCGCCGCGGTGGCGGAGTAGCCGTCCATCTCGGGCATCATCACGTCCATCAGGATCACGTCGATCCCGGGGTGCGTGCGGAGGGCTTCGAGCGCGGCGAGCCCGTTCTCGGCCTGGAGGACCCGCATGCCGCGCAGCTCCAGGATGCTGGTGATCGCGAAGAGGTTGCGGTCGTCGTCGTCGACCACCAGCGCGGTGCGACCGGAGAGCACCGGGTCGCCTCCGCGGCCCCGGGCGGGGTTCCCGTCCGCGCGGCGTGCCGGGGGCAGGACGCGCCCGGGCCCGTCGGCGCTCATGTGGAGGGCGATGCGTTCGCGCAGCTCGTCGAGGCTGGAGATGAGCTCCAGTGGCCGTTCCCCCTCCCGGCGGACGGCGTGCTCGTCGCCGGTGGTGACGCCCCGGCTGTTGTGGGCCAGCACCGGGACGGTGTGCAGGGCCGGGTCGCGTTCCATCTCCGCCAGGAGCGTGGCCGCCGCGCTGTCCGGCAGGTCGAGCTCCAGGACGACGCAGTGGTACGGGGCGGTGGCGAGCGCAGTGGCGGCCTCCGGGGCGCCGACCGTGGTGACTATCTCGACCCGGCGCTGCGCGCCGGCGGAGCGGGCGAGGTCGGCGACGGCGTTCTCCGCCACCAGGGACAGCAGGCCGTTGGGGCGGCCTTCGACCACGAGCAGGCGCCGCGGCCGGCCGGCGGCGGGAGGCGAGGGGGCCCGCTCCGGCGCCTCGGACGGGCCGGTGCCCCCGGCGCCCAGCGCCTTGCGGGCCCCGTCGGCGCCGGTCTCGGCCAGGTCGGGGCGGGTCGCGGGGACGTAGAGGGTGAAGGTGCTGCCCCGGCCCAGGGTGCTCTCCACCGTGATCGCGCCGCCGAGCAGGTAGGCGATCTCGCGGCTGATGGACAGCCCGAGGCCGGTGCCGCCGTACTTGCGGCTGGTGGTGCCGTCGGCCTGCTGGAAGGCGCCGAAGACGCTCTCCACGTGCTGGGGGGCGATGCCGACTCCGGTGTCGCTCACGTGGAAGGCGAGCACCGGGCCGCCGCGCCGGACGGCGTCGGGCAGGTCGGTCTCGTCGGCGGGCTCGATGCGAAGTTCGACCCGGCCCTGCTCGGTGAACTTGACGGCGTTGGACAGCAGATTGCGCAGCACCTGGCGCAACCGGTAGTCGTCGGTGAGGAGTTCGGCGGGGATCTGCTGGACCGTCCGCACCGTGAAGGCGAGGTTCTTCTGGCTGGTCAGCGGGCGGAAGGTGGCTTCGACGTAGTCGAGCAGCGCGCGCAGCGGCACCGCCTCGATGTTGAGGTCCATCTTTCCGGCCTCGACCTTGGACAGGTCGAGGATGTCGTTGATCAACTGGAGCAGGTCGGAGCCCGCGGAGTGGATGATCCCGGCGTACTCGACCTGCTTGGCGCTCAGGTTGCGGGTGGGGTTCTGGGCGAGCAGCTGGGCGAGGATGAGCAGGCTGTTGAGCGGCGTGCGCAGTTCGTGGCTCATGTTGGCCAGGAACTCCGACTTGTACTTCGAGGCGAGGGACAGCTGGTGGGCGCGCTCCTCCAGTTCCTGGCGGGCCTGTTCGATCTCCAGGTTCTTGGTCTCGATGTCGCGGTTCTGCGCCGCCAGCAGGTCGGCCTTCTCCTCCAGCTCGGCGTTGGAGGCCTGCAACTCGTCCCGGCGTGCCTGCAACTCCTGTGAGCGGACCTGGAGTTCGGCGGTGAGTCGCTGGGACTCGTCGAGCAGCTCGTCGGTGCGGGCGTTGGCGATGATGGTGTTGACGTTGACGCCGATGGTCTCCATGAGCTGGTCGAGGAAGTCCAGGTGGACCTGGGTGAACGGCTGGACGGAGGCCAGTTCGATGACGCCGAGGACCTGGTCCTCGACCACGATGGGCAGCACCACCAGGGACAGCGCCCCGGTGCGGCCGAGGCCGGAGGAGGCGGCCAGGTAGTCCGGCGGCAGGGCGTCGACGGTGATGGCGCGCCGGCTGCGCGCGGCCTGGCCGACGAACGACTCGCCGAGGCGGAAGCGGGTGGGGCGCTCGCCGTCGGGGAAGGCGTAGGAGCCGACCAGCTGGAGCACCGTCCCGACGGGGCTGTCCTCGGCGAGGTAGAAGACGCCGCACTGCGCGCCGACGAGGGGGGCGAGTTCGTCCATGACGGACTCGGCGACGACCCCGAGGTCGCGCCGGCCCTGCATCAGGGCCGAGAAGCTGGCGAGGTTGGTCTTGAGCCAGTCCTGCTCCTCGTTGGCGCGGGTGGTCTCGCGCAGCGACCCGACCATGGCGTTGATGTTGTCCTTGAGGTCGGCGACCTCGCCGGAGGCGTCCACGCTGATCGAGCGGGTGAGGTCGCCGGCGGCGACGGCGCTGGTGACCTCGGCGATGGCGCGGACCTGCCGGGTGAGGTTGCCGGCCAGCTCGTTGACGTTCTCGGTGAGGCGTTTCCAGGTGCCGGAGACGCCCTCCACCTCGGCCTGGCCGCCGAGCCGGCCCTCGGTGCCGACCTCCCGGGCGACCCTGGTCACCTCGTCGGCGAAGGAGGACAGCTGGTCGACCATCGTGTTGATGGTCTCCTTCAGTTCCAGGATCTCGCCGCGCGCGGTGACGGTGATCTTCTGTGACAGGTCCCCGCGTGCGACCGCCGTGGCCACCTGGGCGATCGCGCGGACCTGGCCGGTGAGGTTGCCGGCCATGAAGTTCACCGAGTCCGTGAGGTCGCGCCACGTCCCCGAGACGCCCTTCACGTCGGCCTGGCCGCCCAGGATGCCCTCGGTGCCGACCTCCCGCGCCACCCGGGTCACCTCGCCGGCGAACGAGGACAACTGGTCGACCATCGTGTTGACGGTGTTCTTCAGCTCCAGGATCTCGCCCCGGGCATCGACGGTGATCTTCTGCGACAGGTCCCCCTTGGCCACCGCGGTGGCGACCTGGGCGATGTCCCGCACCTGGGTGGTGAGATTGCCCGCCATCGCGTTGACCGAGTCGGTCAGGTCCTCCCAGGTGCCCGACACCCCGGGCACCTGGGCCTGGCCGCCGAGCCGGCCCTCGGTGCCGACCTCCCGGGCGACCCTGGTCACCTCCGAGGTGAACCGCGACAGTTGGTCGACCATGCCGTTGAACACCGTGGCGATCTCGCCCAGCAGCCCGTCCGCGTCGCCCGGCAGCTTGGTGCTGAAATCGCCGTCGCGCACCGCCGTCAACCCGGCCAGCAGCAGCCGCAGTTCCGGCTCGCCCACCTGCGCGGCGCCCGCCCCCTCGTCCGGGCGGTGCTGTGAGTCGCGGGACGTGGTCGGGCCAGCCATCGAACGTCGCCTCCGTGGAACGCCGGGCCGACTGGCCCGAATCCGGTCGTGGGCACCCCGAAGGACGGGCCGGGGGACCTGGCCGTCGTTCCAGGTGTTGTACCGCCTTCGGAGGCTACCCCAGCCCGCACACCGCCGGACAACGGTTGCCCCCCGGCCGTGCGCCCCGCCCGCCGCCCGGACGCGCGTCCGCGCCCCGGACAGGCCGCCGCCCACCTCGGAGCCGTTGCGGGCTTCACGAAACCTCCATGGGGGGCGGCTGCATCGATCCGCCGGCACGGGGTACCGGGGGGCAGACCGCGCCGACACGAGAGAGCACGAGAGAGGGAGTCCGATGGCCACGACCACTGGGGAACTGCCCGCCTCCGCCCACCCGTCGACGGGAGGTCCGTCCCGCACGGCCGCTCCTGCCGGAGAGCCCCGGGACCTGCCTTCGCCGGAACTCGCCGACGCCGGAGGGCTTCGGGACCTGCTCCCGCCGGAGCTCGCCGACGCCGGTGACCTGCGGGAGATCGCGCCGGCCGACGCGCGCGAGCTCAACAAGGTGCTGCTGCGCCGGCTCCGCACGCTGGAGGAGGGGACGAAGGAGTACTCGTACGTCCGCGCCACCCTGGTCGAGACGAACCTGTCCCTGGTGAGGTTCGGGGTCCGCCGCTTCAACTCGCACCGCGAGCCGCAGGAGGACCTGCTCCAGGTCGGCGCGGTCGGCCTGATCAAGGCCATCGACCGCTTCGACCCCGACCTCGGCGTCGAGTTCACCACCTTCGCCATACCGACCGTCCTCGGCGAGATCCGGCGCCACTTCCGCGACACCACGTGGGCCGTCCACGTGCCACGCCGCCTCCAGGAGCTGCGCATCCTCCTGGCCAAGGCGCAGGAACGCCTGTCGCAGGACCTGGGCCGGGCCCCCACGGTCGCCGAACTCGCCGAGCACCTCGCGCTCTCCCCCGAGGAGGTCGTCGAAGGGCTGACCGCCGCGAACGCGCACACCGCCGGCTCCCTGGACCTCGGCGGCAGCAACGACGACGACGCCCCCGGCCCGCTGGGCGACCGGCTCGGCGAGGACGACCGGGACCTCGCCCTCGTCGACGACCTGGTGGCGCTCAAGCCGCTCATCGCCGACCTGCCGGAGCGGCAACGGCTCATCCTGTCCATGCGCTTCTGCGAGGACATGACGCAGTCGCAGATCGGCGCCCGCCTCGGGCTGTCCCAGATGCACGTCTCCCGGCTGCTCAGCCGCACCCTGCGGCACCTGCGCGACGGGCTGGAGGACGGCTGAGGACGCGTCGCCGCACGAGCCCCGGGCAGGACCAAGCCGGGTGCACACCCCCGTGTTTGGCAGTCCGGCACAACCTCCGTATGGTCGGAAGGCATGGACATGGAGGAGACGACGATGATGCCATTCGACGACGTTCGGGCGGCCGCCGCGCCGGCAGCGTCCCCGCGCCCCGCGGAACTGGTGGTCGAGACCCGTGCCACGGCCTCCGGTGCGGTGGTGTGCGCCCTCGTGGGCGACCTCGACATCGAGACGCTCGCCTCGGCCGCCAACCTGCTCACCAGCGTGATCGCGCAGCGCCGCGGCGCGGTGGTGATCGACCTCGCCGGGGTGGGCTTCTGCGACTCCTCCGGCCTGAACCTCCTGCTCAAGACCCGCCTCGCGGCGGCGGAGGAGGGGCTGGACCTGCACTTGGCCGCCGTGGCGCCCACCGTCATGCGGGTCCTCGAACTGACCGGCGCGCAGGCGGTGTTCTCCATCCACGACTCGGTCGACGAGGCCCTGGCGGCCTGACCGCCCCGACTCGGGCCGCCAGGGCCTCGGTCCGAGGCCGGCCGGCCGCCCGCTCCGGCCCCGGTTCGACGCCGGCACGGGGCATAATCCGAGAACTGCCGGGAAACCGACCGTGCGAGACCGCCGTCGATCCGAAAGGGTGTCCTCACATGACGATGAGCCGGGGAACCCTGGACGGTGACCCGCACCAGCCGGGCCCGGCGCTGCCCGTCGGCGGCCAGCGCAGGCGGCTGACCCTGTCCGGCATCCCCAAACCGGTCGCCCACGCCAGGACCTTCACCGCCCGTGCCCTCGACGACTGGTACGCGTCCGCCGCCGGGCCCGGCGCCGGCGAAGGCACCCTCGCGGACGTCGTCCTGCTGGTGGCGGAACTCGTCGCCAACGCCATGCTCCACGGCGACGGCCCGCTGGAACTGGTCCTGGACGCCACCGGGATCCGCCTGCGGGCCGAGGTCAGCGACCGCAGCCCGACCCTGCCCACCCCGCGTCGCCCGCACAACCCGGCCCTGCCCGGCGGCCACGGCCTGTTCATCGTGGAGCGGACCGCCGACCGGTGGGGCGCCGAACCGCACAGCCACGGGAAGACGATCTGGGCCGAGTTCGACGCCGCACGGCTGATCCGTAGCTGATCCGTAGCTGACCCGCGGCTGATCCGTAGCTGACCCGCGGCTGACCCGCGGCGGCGCCTCGCCGGATCGCACCAGTGCGCCGACTTCGTCATCCGCGCCCGGCCGGGGCCGCCACGCCGACTCCGGTTCAGGGGCCCTTGCGACGGTGGGTGATTGCATGGCGACAGCATGTGTCCCGGCGAGCGTCTCCGCGTCTTTCTCCTGCGGGTACGGGCGGCCCCGGCAGGAGGAGGAAGCGGATGGCGCAGACCCGGCGGCGGGCCGCCGCCCGCCCGGCGCCCGGCGTGGCCCGTCGGCGTCAAGGCTCGGCGGTGCTGCGGTGGTTGAGCACGACCGACCACAAGGCCATCGGCAACCTGTACCTGACGACGGCGTTCGGGTTCTTCCTGTTCGCCGGGCTGCTGGCGATGCTCATGCGCGCGGAGCTCATGCGGCCGGGACTGCAGGTGGTGAGCAACGAGCAGTACAACCAGTTGTTCACCATCCACGGGACGATCATGATGCTGCTGTTCGCCACACCGACGTTCGCCGGTTTCGCGAACGCCGTGATGCCGCTGCAGATCGGTTCCCCGGACGTGGCGTTCCCCCGGCTGAACGCGTTCACGTACTGGGTGTACCTGTTCGGCGGCCTGATGGTGGTCGGGGGCTTCCTGACCACCGACGGCGCCGCGTCGTTCGGCTGGTTCGCCTACGCCCCGCTGAACGGGCCGCTCCACAGCCCGGGAACGGGCGCCGACCTGTGGGCCGTCGGGCTGATCGTGGCGGGTCTGAGCACGATCCTGGGAGCCGTCAACTTCATCACCACCATCGTCTGCCTGCGGGCACCGGGCATGACGCTGTTCCGGATGCCGGTCTTCACCTGGAACGTGCTGTTCACCTCGATCCTCGCGCTGCTCGCCTTCACCCCGCTGACCGCGGCGCTGTTCGCGCTGGAGGCGGACCGCAAGCTGGGCGCCCACGTCTTCGACCCGGCCAACGGCGGGGCGATGCTGTGGCAGCACCTGTTCTGGTTCTTCGGCCACCCCGAGGTGTACATCGTGGCGCTGCCGTTCTTCGGCATCATCTCCGAGGTCATCCCGGTGTTCAGCCGCAAACCGGTCTTCGGCTACTACGGACTGATCGGTGCCACGATCGCGATCACCGCGCTGTCCGCGGTCGTGTGGGCCCACCACATGTTCGCCACCGGCCAGGTGCTGCTGCCGTTCTTCTCCCTGGCCTCGCTGCTCATCGCGGTGCCGACCGGGGTGAAGTTCTTCAACTGGATCGGCACCCTGTGGAACGGCTCGCTCTCCTTCGAGACGCCCATGCTGTTCGCCCTCGGCTTCCTGGTGACCTTCCTCCTCGGCGGGCTGACCGGCGTCCTGCTGGCCGCGCCTCCGATCGACTTCCACGTCACCGACAGCTACTTCGTGGTCGCCCACCTGCACTACGTCCTCTTCGGGACGGTCGTGTTCGCGATGTTCGCCGGCTTCTACTTCTGGTGGCCCAAGATCACCGGCAGGCTGCTGGACGAACGCCTCGGAAGGATCCACTTCTGGATGCTGCTGCCCGCGTTCCAGATCACCTTCCTCGTGCAGCACTGGCTCGGCGCCCAGGGCATGCCGCGCCGCTACGCCGACTACCTGCCCTCGGACGGCTTCACCACCCTGAACACCGTCTCCTCGATCGGTGCGTTCCTGCTGGGCGCGTCGACCCTGCCCTTCCTGTACAACGTGTGGCGCACCGCCAGGTACGGAGTCCCGGTCACCGAGGACGACCCGTGGGGCTACGGGCGCTCCCTGGAATGGGCGACCTCCTGCCCGCCGCCGCGCCACAACTTCCACGCCCTGCCCCGCATCCGCTCCGAAGGCCCGGCCTTCGACCTGCACCACCCGGAGTATTCGCGCATGGCGCTCGAAGGCGAGGAGAACGCGCGGTGAAGACCGAGTCCTACCTGTTCGCGGGCGTCGCGCTGTTCTTCGCCGTCGCCGCTTCGATCTACGGCTGGTTCGCCCGGGAGCCGGCCGGCAAGGCGGCGCTGGTCGTGGCCTTCATGATGTCCACGCTGATCGCGTTCTTCTTCCGGACCCAGTACTCCCGCCGCGGCCGCCGGCCGCAGGACCGCACCGACGCCGAGATCGTCACCGGTGTCGGGCCGCTGGAGTTCTTCGCACCGCGCAGCTACTACCCGCTGCTCACCGCCGCAGGCGTCGCGGTCGCCGGGCTGGGGCTGGTGTACGCCTTGTGGCTCTTCCTCATCGGAGCGGGTGTGACGGGCGCCGGCGTCCTGGGCTTCGTCTTTCAGCACGCCCAGCGCGGGCAGTGAGTCCGGCCGGTCGGCGACCGGCGGTCAGTGGTCGGTCATCGGGGGTCACCGCTCGGCGCGTCCCGCGTCGGCGGGCGCGAGCGGCTCCGGCTGCGGCTCGTCCACCGCCGCCGCCATGTTGTCCCGGTAGTACCAGGAGCTCAGGGCGGCCCGCAGCCGTGCGCGCCGCGAGGCGCCCTCGCCCGGCGCCGGCAGGGGAAGCGGGGCGTCGCGCAGGGCCAGCGTGTAGCGCAGGCCGGCGGGAAGCGGCCGGTGCTCGCCGTGGAAGGCACCCTCGACGGCCTCGTGCACGAATCCGGTCTCGTCTCCCTCCGTCACCCGCTCCAGGTCCCGCTCCTGCAAGGCCAGGCACAGGCGCCGGGTGATCCAGAAGGCCACCGCCGGCCCGACGAACAGGCCCACCCGCAGGAACCAGTTCAGGCCCTCCACCGGCACGTCCAGTGCCCGGGCGACGACGTCCTGGCCGCCGGCGACCAGCAGCACGACGTAGAAGCACGTCCCGGCGACAGCCAGCGCCGTCCGGGTCTGCCGGTTGCGGGGGCGGTCGCACAGGTGCTGCTCGCCGCTCCCCGGGGTGATCCAGCGCTCGAAGAACGGATAGCCGTACAGGGCGGCGAAGAACAGCAGCGGGAACAGCACGGCCGGAATCAGCGGGTTCCAGGCGACGGTGTGGCCCCACAGCCGCGTCTCGGCCCCGGGCATCAGCCGCAGCGCGCCCTCGATGAACCCCATGTACCAGTCCGGCTGCGCGTCGGTGGAGTCCTGGTCGGGGCGGTAGGGCCCGTACAGCCAGATCGGGTTGACCTGGGCGATGGCGGCGGCCAGCGCCAGCACCCCGAAGACCATCGCCATCAGGCCCGCCGTCTGGACGCTGAAGTGCGGGAAGAGGGGCTTCCCGACGACGTTGCGGTTGGTGCGTCCGGGCCCGGCCCACTGGGTGTGCTTGAGGTGGAAGACCAGGATCAGGTGCGCGGTGATCAGGCCGAGCAGGAGACCCGGCAGCAGCAGGATGTGCGCGCTGTACAACCGGGGGACGATGTCGTGCCCGGGAAGCTCCCCGCCGAAGAGGAAGAAGCTCAGGTAGGTGCCGACCAGCGGGACCGACAGGATGAAGCCCTGGGCCGTGCGCAGGCCGGTGCCGGAGAGCAGGTCGTCGGGCAGCGAGTAGCCGGCGAAACCCTCCAGCAGGGCGAGTTGGAACAGCGTCAGTCCCACCAGCCAGTTGACCTCCCTGGGGCGGCGGAACGCGCCGGTGAGGAAGATGCGCAGCAGGTGCGCGCAGATCGCGGCGGTGAACACCAGTGCCGCCCAGTGGTGGATCTGGCGGATCAGCAGGCCGCCGCGCACGTCGAAACTGATCGACAGCGTCGAGGCGTACGCCTGGGACATCCGCACCCCGCGAAGCGGTGGGTACGTTCCGGCGTACACGATCTCGGTCATGGACGGTGTGAAGAACAACGTCAGGAAGACGCCGGTCAACAGCAGCAGCACGAAGGTGTAGAGCGCCAACTCGCCGAGCAGGAAGGACCAGTGGTCGGGAAAGACCTTCCGGAGCAGGCCCTTGGCCCCGTCGAACAGCGGCAGCCGCCGGTCCAGCGCGACCGCCGTGCTCCGGGCGGCCCGCTCCGCCCGCCGCCCGGCCCGCGCCCTCCACCTCGACAGCCGCACGCCGTTCCTCCCGTCCGCTCCGATCGTGTGTCCCGATAGCCATATCCCGTGGCGGCGGGACGGCCGGACGGGGCTCGCCCACCACTACGGGCTTCACTCGGACGGCCGCGGCTCGGTGCTCCTTCGCCCTCCCAGGTTCCGGCGTCGGCCCGCTGACCTGCGGATCCTCCCCGAGCCCTGGTCTGGAGGCAGCGGGCCGACCCACGGACGGCGGGCGTGAACGGACCCCCGCGCTCCGGTCGGGACGTTCACGAAATGATGGCTGCGGGTAGTCGAGTGGGTGCGAAAGGTCATCAGGTGGGGGGTGCGGCAGGGAGCGACGATGCCGGAACACGAGCAGTTCGGCGTGCGGGCCGAGGCGGACGGGCCGGCGAGCCGGACCGGAAGAGTCCCGCCCCAGGCGAGTCCGGAGGAGGCCCCCGGGGCCGCCCCCGCCTCCGGGGAAGGCCCCGCCCCCGCCTCCGGGGAAGGTCGAGTTCAGGGGGAGGGCGGGCGCCCGGCCGGCCGGCGCCGCCCGGGGCGGAGAGCGGACCCGCCGATGCCGACGGCACGGCGGCCTGGCCGGACCTGATGCTGCCGCTGCTGCGCACCCCGACCACCGACCGCCCGCTGGTGACCGGCGGACCCGGCGCGAACGACCCGGGGCCGGCCGCGGTGGCCGCCGTCCTGGACCTCGCACTGCTGGTGGGCGAGCTGATGCTGGCCTGCGGCGAGGCCGCCGAGGACGTCGAGGCCGCCATGCTCGCCGTCGCGCAGGCCTACCGGGCCCAGCCCTGCGACCCCCAGGTCACCTTCACCCGGGTGGCGATCTCGTACCAGCCGGGCCCCTCGGAGCCGCCCGTGACGGTCGAGCGGTCCGTGCGCCACCCGGCCGGGGACTACGCGCGGCTGGCCGTGCTCTTCCGGCTGGTCACCGAGATCACGACCGGCGGACTCGTCGTCGACGACGCCCACCACCGGCTGAGGGCCGTGCGCCGGCACTGCCGCCACTACCCCGCGTGGCTCCTGGTCCTGTCCTCCGGCCTGCTGGCCGGCGCCGCGACGCTGCTGGTCGGCGGCCGGGCCGACGCCCGGGCCTGGCTGGTGTTCGTCAGCGCCGTCGCCGCGGCACTGGCCGGCGACCGGCTCTCGGCGCTGGTCGGACGCCACGACCTCCCGGAGTTCTACCGGATCGCGACGGCCGCGACCCCGGCGGCGGCGATCGGCATCCTGCTCTCCTTCAACGGGCTGAACCTGGGCGGATCGGTGGTGATCACCGGAGGGCTGTACACGCTCCTGCCCGGATGGCCCATGGTGGCGGCGGCGCAGGACGGCCTCGCGGGTTTCTACCTCACCGCGGCCGCACGCCTGATGGAAACGCTGTACATGATGGCCGGCGTGGTGGTCGGGGTGATGACCGTGCTCTACATCGGCGTCAACAACGGCGCCGACCTGGCGGCCCGACCCGTCCCGGTCGCCGCGTCGAACCCGCCGCTCCAACTGGTGGCGGCGCTCCTGCTCACCCTGACCTTCGCGGTGCTGCTCAACACCGAGCCGGGCACGCTGCCGGCCGTCCTGCTCAACAGCGGGGTCGGCTGGACGACGTACGGCGTGCTGGTCAACGCCGGCGGCGAGCCCATCATGGCCACCGGCCTCGCCGCCGGGCTGGTGGGCCTGTCCGGCCAGCTCATGGCCCGCTACCGGGGAAGCTCCTCGCTGCCGTACGTCACCGCGGCCCTGGGGCCGCTGCTGCCCGGCTCGTTGCTGTACTTCGGGCTGCTCGCCTTCGTCCGGGGCGAGCCCGAGATCGGGCTCGTCGGCGTCGGGCGCGCCACGGCCACGGCGATGGCGGTGGCGATCGGCGTGAACCTGGGCCGCGAGGTCGCCCGGCTGTTCCTCCCCGCCCCGGGCGTGGTCCCGGCGCCCGGCCGCAGCGCCGGGCGGCACCGCCGCTGAGGGCCGGCCGCCACCGTCGTTGAGGGCGAGCCACCTCCGCCGCTGAGGGCGGCGGGCGGCGCCGTGCGGCTGTCAGCGTCGGCACCCATGTGGTGCCTGGGCCGACAGCCGCACGAGCCGGTGAACGGGCGGATCAGGGGTTGGGGCGGGTGGTGCAGAAATAGGACGAGTGGATCAGTAGTAGTGACGACGCCCGCCGACGGCGTGCCCGACGGAGCCCGCGATCCACAGGACGAGGCCGATGACGGCCAGGATGATGCCGATGGTCCACAGGATCGAGATCCCGGTGACGAAACCGATGATGAGCAGGATGACGCCGAGGACGATCACGAGGTCCTCCCGTGTGGTGACTGGGACGGTTGTCAGGAGGGGCGGTCCGGCCGCTCGATGGTGGTGCCGGAACCGTCCGGGGGTGGTGGAGCCGTCGTTTCTCCGGCCGCGCCCATGATCCGCGTGTACCGCTCTGCGGGCCGGGCAAACCATCCCGCCCGCAGCGGAATGGGTCGGTTCCCCGCTCGGGCATGCCCGGCCCTTCGCCGAGCGGTCGTCGCCGTCGACCGTGGCGGGTCAGGACCGGATCCGGTCGAGGACGGCGTCGATGTCGAGGTGGTCGGATTCGGTGCCGGCCGGCACCAGGGCGAAGGAGTCGAGGAGGAAGGCCGTCACGGCGTCCACGGGGATGCTGATCACGGCCCGGCCGTTCTCGGCGCACAGGGTGACCAGGACCCGGCCCGCCCGCCCGGGCGCGACCGTCACGTCCCCGTGGCCGGCGGGGGCGTGGCGGCCCTCGTCCAGCAGGTCACGCGAGAAGACCCACTGCGCCTCCCCGCCGCCCCCGAGGGGCGGGAAGACCAGGCACACCGCGTACGGCAGCGAGGTGTCGAAGCGCAGTTGCGCCTCGACGGTCACGTCGGGGAACGGGCCTTCGGGCAGCGTGACGGCGGTGGACCAGGAGGTGACGACGGTCATGCGACGGACTCCGTTTCTGGCTGTGGCGCCGGGTTGTCCGCAGCGGCACCGAGCGCCGGCGGCGGCAGCGCTCGGCTACCCGCCCCGGGCCGATTCATGGCCCTGATGCGGAAACCTCGCGTGCGCGGTGTGTTCGCTCGTGCACGGACCGTTCCGGCGCGGCCAGGGCCGGTGTGGCCCGTTCCGGCGCGGTTCCCGGCGCGAGGCGGGTGGTTTCCGTCCGGCGAGAAGGGGCAGCCGCCGCGTGGTCCCGCTGCCCGGCCGGTCGTTCGTCCTAGTCCCGGACGCCCCGGCGCCTCGGAGCACCGTCCTCCGGGGGTCGGGAAACGGCCCGTCGAGGCCGAACCGCCGGGTGGAGGGCCCGCCAGCACCGCGGGGGCCGGCCGACGGCTCCCCCGACCCGGAAGGAACTCAGCGATGGGTATCGTCATCAGCAGCCCGCTGCCGGACAGCGAACGCAAGACGACCGGGGAGGCCCTGCAAGGCACCCTGGTCGATCTGCTGGACCTGTCCTTGGTGGCGAAGCAGACGCACTGGAACCTCTACGGGCCCCGGTTCCGCTCCGTCCACCTCCAGCTCGACGACGTGGTCGCCACCGCGCGCGACTACGCCGACCAGGTGGCCGAGCGCGCCGCCGCGATCGGGGTCAGCCCGGACGGACGGGCCGCCACGATCGCCGCCACCAGCAACCTGCCCGACTTCCCCGAGGGCTGGACGGCCGACGTGACGGCCGTCCAGAACCTGGTGAAGGCCTTCGCCGCCGTGATCGAACGGATGCGGGTGCGCATCGACGAGACCGGTCCGGCGGATCCCGTCAGTCAGGACCTCCTGATCGGACTCACGGCCGAGCTGGAGAAGCACAGCTGGATGTTCCAGGCCGAGAACCAGCACTGACGGCACCCTGCCGACCGCGGAGGGGGAGGGGAGGGGGGGGGGGCACGAAACAGCGGAGAGGGAGAAAAAGCGGGCGCTTGAAGGGAACAAAGGCTACAGGAGGGGAGGGAGAGGGGGGGAGACAT